>JAUNGV010000085.1 GCA_030524225.1 Eubacteriales bacterium | reverse complement strand
CGGTACGCACGGTGGTGTGAGAGGACGGGAGTTAATCACTCCCTCCTACTCGATTTCGTCCTATACTTTGAAACGTTGTATTCAATTCATTATCTCTGTGTTTCTTTTCCTCTGTTCGGATTTACCAGATTTACCGCTGTGAGTCCTGCCGCAATAATTCCTGTCATCCGGTATCGATTCCTCCTTCAGGAAGATCTGGAATGTTTCCCGCCAGGAAAAATCACCGTCACGACGCCGCAGAGAGCAGTCCCACCATCGCCGCGCCAAAGGCCACACCGATCACGATACTCGCGACAATACCGATCAGGATCCAGACGAGATACGCCCGGAAAAAGTTTTGTTTGCTCTTGGGTACATTACTGCCAAATGCCCAGACAAGCGCCAGAATAATGTTCACACAAGGAATATACATCAGCAGCAGCGTCCACATCCATTCTCCCATGGAGATTGCCGGCTCCAGATCGGCCCCCTGATTAGACGCATTGTTCTGATACGGCTGTGCCGTCCCGCCGTACTGCTGTCCGTTTCGGTTCTCGTCCATCTTTTTGTCCCCCCCTGTTTTAGACTTTTCAGAAAATTGATAGCATTATTCTAACACGTTACAGGCAGTGCCCGCAACCGGTTTCTGCGCAGGAGAACACATCCGGTGAACTCCACGGTGCTCAGGATCCTAAAAAATACACAGCTTCCCATGCTACCGCATAACACTCTTATTTCACAATTTCATTTCCGGCCGCTTCCAGAATATCCTGTTCAGAAAGACCGGTCAGAACGCGGATCTGCTCCATGGAGCAGCGCTGAGACAGCATCGTCCGAACAATTTGAGCGTACGCATTCTGCTGCCCTTTTTGCATCCCTTCTTTTCTCCCGTCCTCGCGTATGAAAGCTGCAAAACGTTCCTGGTCGTATTCCGTTAAAATCATATCCTCCACCTCGCTTTTATGTTTGAGCAGATAAGATTTCAGAATTCCTTCCGTGATACATTCCTCAATCGCAGTCACAATTGCTGTTTTCATCGTAAGCCCGTGTTTATGCAGGCACTGAATTTTACCACAGAATTTCGCGTATCCATCAAGCACCGGACAATTCTGCAAAAGCTTCGCGCTGCCACCGGAATTAATGTTTAAAAAGGTTGCGGTCCACTCATAACCCGGAGCCGGTACGGCAAAAGCATCGGAGAGATGGCAGACAAGCTGTTCCGGCATAACCTCTGTTCCATTATATAATACATAATACGCCGGAGCGGGAATCTTTACAAGCAGTCTTCCATAAACAGCCTGTTCCAACTGATGCGCATGGAGCCATGCGTCGTAGGATTTGGCAAAATACATCAAACCGCGCAGCGGCATATTCGGATTGACGGAACTTTGCTGTTCTGTAAGCAGGAGACAGTCATGAAAACAGATGGCAAGGTCGTTTTTCATAGCAAGATAGATTGTGTCAGAAAGGGTAACAATCGAAAGAGCTTCAAGATCAGTGTACTGCGTTCCACAGAGCGCATTGAAAAGAGAAAGTGCATTTTCCCGGTCCGAGAACAAAGCGCAGAACATTCTATCCTTGTAAGTGCGATGGATAGACGCAGGCGGGGAGTCCGAAAAGCGAGATTGTTTTTCAGCATTCATAGACGGGTTCCTTTCGAAAAGTGGGATAAGACGGGAGAAAGCAATGAAAAGACTCGACAAACGATAAGGTGATTTCATCATAAGAGACTGAACTATATTCTGCTTTTATTTTATCACAAAAACAGAATCGCAACTACTCATATTTTATTTTGTTAAAAACTATTAGTAACACCACTGTTAGTAACCGTCCATCCCGCGCCATTCCCAAAACCACGCTGCCGCTTTTTTCGGTTACCGCCCCCTCACTGCCTCTCCCACCGCCATCCACCAATCCCGGTAGCCGGGCAGGATCTTCTCCAGCATGCTTCCGCCTGTATAGACGCAGGGCGTTCTGTCCGGAAAATAAAGCGCCATCCGATAGCAAAAAACGGCGATGGCCGCCAGGGACAGCGCCGTCACAATCACGCCGAAGCCCGGGATCCGCGTTCCTTTTACAAAATGCCAGATCAAACAATAGCCCGCAAAAAGAAGCACCGGAACCGCCATCGGATTCATTGCCGCCGACGCGGCCCACTCACCGCGAAGCAGCAGCAAAACGGCCCGCGTCAGCCCGCATCCGGGGCACGGCAGGCCGCTCACAATCACGGACGGACACGTCGCATGATAGAGCCGCAACATCACAAAGCGATAGGCGAGTAGCGCAGCGGCAACCAGCAGCATACTCTTCCACTCTGCCCGCAGACGTTCTCTCATCGTAATCTCCATTCCGGAGCGCTTTTGCACGACAGGGCGACGCAAATCTCAAATTTGCGTCTGCCATCAAGGAACCTTGTACCGGAGCGCTCCTCACAGCCTGTCTCAGGAGACATCCTTCTGCTTCCGCTCTCCCACAGGCTTATTCGTGCGCGTTTTGCCATTGTCGATTTTTTCCCGGATCTGCTGCATCCTGCAGTCGAGCTGGTTGATTAGTTCCGCGCTGTACATCAGCTCCTCTGAGATGCTCGCCGCGTTTTCCAGATTCTGTTTATACTGGAGTTTATGCTCGAGACTGGCCCAGAAATCCATCGCAATCGTCCTGAACTGCACCTCGACACGCATATATTTCTTCTCCTGCGTCAGGAAAATCGGCACCTCGAGAATCAGATGCAGACTCCGGTACCCGTTTTCCTTTGGCTTTGCGATATAATCCTTTTCCCGGACGATCCGAATATCATCCTGCTTCTTCAGACAGTCCTTCAGCATATAAATGTCGTCCACGAAGGAACAGATCACGCGTACGCCCGCAATGTCCGAGAGATTGTCCTCAATCGAGGAGACAGCAAAAGGAATCCCTTTTCGCTGGAGCTTGCCATAGATACTGACCGGCTTCTTGATCCTGCACTTGATCGACTCGAAGGGATTCCGGTTATTGCGCAGAGAGAGCTCCTTATTCAATACCTCCAGCTTCGTGCGCACCTCTGCCATCGCACAGTCGTATTCCATCATCAGATGATGGAAGGCCTGTATCTGATTGGTAAACAGAAGGAGCTTCTCAATATCCCTCTGATCGATGAGACCCGTCTCCTTTTCCGACAGCACCGCCGTCTCGTTCTCCCCGCTGTTGGTAAATCCTGCCCCATAGGCGAGCTCTGAAAACAGCTCCGTATTCTCTCCGGTATGAATGGAGGCCGCGTCCCCCTCCATGACCAGCTCCTCAATCTCCAGAATCTCCGCCGTCTCCTCTATCGTGGCCGCCAGTTCCGGCTGCTCTCCCCGGACAGCAGAGGTCTTTACTTCGTCATTTGTATTGCTCATTTCCATATCCGATTCACTTCCTGATACTGCAGCGGACTTCCAACCGGAAGACATCCCGCAAACACAGTGGGTTTCCGATGCAAAAACTTCCGCCGGGTCTTCCCGTCCGCTATTCTTCTCCATTTTCCAGAAAACCGGCCTCCCGACATCAATCCGCGCCCGCCTTGTCCGGCAGTCACCCGTTCGGCTTTCCCATTTCCCAGAAAATCAGTTTCCCGACATCGATCCGCGCCCGCCTTGTCTGGCAGTCACCCGTTCGGCTTTCCCATTTTCTAGAAAATCAGTTTCCCGACATCCCTGCGCAAATCTCATCCTCTGCGCCTCGAGGCAGAACCGGTTTCTCTTCTATCTAAAAAGTGTAGACCGAAGAGCCCTTTTAGACAAGGCTCTTTGGACATTTATCACAAACTTTTAAGAATTAAGCGTGGTATTTCTTCTTCCACGCGCCGCTGGCAAAGCGCCATACGAAACAGATTGTCCGGCAGACCCAGTCGATAATCATGGCGATCCATACGCCGATCGCCCCCATTCCGAGCGAAAGTCCCAGGAAATAGCTGAACCCGATTCTCCAGATCGCCATGCTGACAATGGAGACAATCATGGTAAAGCGGACGTCACCGGCTGCCCGCAGCGAGTTCGGCAGCACAAAAGCGAGAGGCCAGAGCACCATGCCGCAGCCGCAGTGAATCCGCACCAGCAGCTCCGCCAGCGCCAGCGTCTCCCCGCTCAGAACGTAGAACCCCAGCACCTGAGGCAGGAAACCGAGCATCAGCGCCCCCGTCACTCCCATCGCCGCATACGCCATACCGGTCAGGAGCCTCGTATAGCGAATGGCCTGCCGCTGCTCGCCCGCGCCGATACAACGGCCAATCACCGCGATCATGGCCAGACCGATGGCCTGCCCGGGAATACAAAACATGCCGTCCAGATTGTTGGCCACCGCGTTGGCCGTGATCTGTACCGTGCCGAACGCCGTGATAATACTGACAACGAGAATCCGTCCCGCCTGAAACAGGCTGTTCTCAAAAGCCGACGGAATCCCGATGGTGAGAATTCGTCTCGCCATCACGCCGTCGATTCTGCGCAGATTAGAGGGGCGAAGGCGCAGCAGATTCTTCTCCCCCGCAGCACACCACAGAATCAGTGCTGCAGCCAGTGTTCGGGAGACCACGCTGGGCCACGCAACACCCGCCACGCCCAGATTCAGCACGAGAACGCCGACTGCATTGCCCACGATGTTGACGAGATTCATCAGAATACTGACCTGCATCGAAATCCGGGAGTTGCCCATGCTGCGGAAGATGGCCGCTCCGGCGTTGTAGAGCGCCAGAAACGGATAGCTGATCGCCGTGATTTTCAGATATGTCACAGAAGCCTCAAAAACGTCCGCCGTCAGCCCGCTGTAAACTGTCCCCACCATCGGAGCCGCCAGAAAGAAGCAGAGCATACCGACGCTCAGCCCCAGAATCGCCGAGAGCAGAACGAGCTGTCCCGCCCCGCGCTCTGCGCGCTCCCTGCTCTTTGCCCCCAGATACTGGCTCACGACGACCGCACCGCCTGTCGCCAGCGCCGCAAACAGGTTAATGATCAGAACATTGATCATATCCACGAGAGAGACGCCGGAAATCGCCGCCTCCCCGGCCCGGGACACCATCATCGTGTCCGCCATGCCGACTGTCACCGCCAGCGTCTGCTCCACCAGAAGCGGCCAGATCAGCCGCCAGAGCTCTTTTCCTGTAAAAAGCGGCGCTCCCGCCGCCTGCTTCTGCTGTTCTTCCATGATTCCCCCCGCGCCGGTGTGAATCCCTGCCGGCGAATAGTATTATCATAGCATTTTGAAAAGGAATGTACAATCGCCTCGCACATCTCGATTCCGCTTCGCTTCATCTCGATCGACGACATTCTGCCGCCGATCGCTACACCTCGAAAGCGCATCCCTCCATGCTGTGGTCCCCCTCACTACACCGCTTCGCGCATCTCGATTCCGCTTCGCTCCATCTCGAACGACGACATTCGCTGAATGTCGTCAAGCGTCCAAAAAAAGCTGTTCCCATGTAAACATGGGAACAGCTTTTTATTGTACGCTTTATGCGCTCAGCTCATTGTTACTCGATAATTTTAGCAACACGGCCGGAACCTACGGTTCTGCCGCCTTCACGGATAGCGAAGGTAAGACCCTGCTCCATAGCGATCGGGTGGATGAGCTCGATGGTCATCTCAACGTGGTCGCCAGGCATGCACATCTCGGTGCCTTCCGGAAGCTCGCAAACACCGGTTACGTCGGTGGTTCTGAAATAGAACTGCGGTCTGTAGTTGTTGAAGAAAGGAGTATGACGGCCACCCTCGTCCTTGGTCAGAACGTATACCTGAGCCGTGAACTTCTTGTGGCAGGTAACGGTGCCCGGCTTTGCGATAACCTGGCCTCTCTCGATGTCGGTTCTGTTAACGCCACGAAGCAGAACGCCGATGTTGTCACCAGCCTGTGCCTCGTCAAGCAGCTTACGGAACATCTCGATACCGGTTACGACGGACTTCTTCGTCTCTTCCTTGATACCAACGATTTCGATTTCATCACTCATGTGCAGAACGCCACGCTCTACACGGCCGGTAGCAACGGTACCACGACCGGTGATCGTGAATACGTCCTCGACAGGCATAAGGAACGGCTTGTCGGTGTCGCGCTCCGGATCCGGAATGTAAGCGTCAACCGCATCCATAAGCTCCATGATCTTGTCGCCCCACTCGCCCTTAGGATCTTCCAGAGCCTTCAGAGCGGAACCACGGATGATCGGGGTGTCGTCGCCCGGGAACTCATACTCGCTGAGGAGGTCTCTGATCTCCATCTCGACGAGGTCCAGAAGCTCCGGATCGTCAACCATGTCGCACTTGTTCATGAAAACAGTGATGTAAGGAACGCCGACCTGACGAGCGAGCAGAACGTGCTCCTTCGTCTGAGCCATAACGCCGTCGGTAGCCGCAACAACGAGGATTGCGCCATCCATCTGCGCTGCGCCGGTGATCATGTTCTTGACATAGTCAGCGTGGCCAGGGCAGTCAACGTGTGCGTAGTGTCTCTTCGCGGTCTCATACTCGATGTGAGCGGTGGAGATCGTTATTCCACGAGCCTTCTCTTCCGGAGCCTTATCGATCTGATCGAACGGAACGGCATCCTCGAGGCCGAGTCTGTCAGCCAGAACGGTCGTGATTGCCGCGGTCAGAGTAGTCTTGCCGTGGTCAACGTGGCCGATGGTCCCGATGTTGCAATGGGGTTTTGTTCTTTCGAATTTAGCTTTCGCCATTTTTAAAATCCTCCTTAGATTTTTAAAGCGCGCGCCGCCGCCTCTTGGCTGTGGCGCGGCGCTGACGTTACACAATGACGCTTTATATTATAATAAAAACGCACAAATATTTCAAGCATTTTAAGCGGTTTTCACGGCTTTTGCGACAACTGGAGTGCGGTTGTGCGCTTCGTTTTTCCCGCTTCGGTCTGCCTGCACCGCTTCGTCCAGACAGGTCTTACTTCGACTTCGCAGCCAGAACCTTTTCCTGTACGTTCTTCGGCACGGGCTCGTACTTCTCAAAGAACATCGAGTAGTTGCCGCGTCCCTGGGTCTTGGAACGAAGGTCGGTGGAATAACCGAACATCTCTGCCAACGGCACATAGCCCTTGACCATCTTGCCGCCGCCGATATCCTCCATGCCCTCGATACGGCCACGGCGGGAGTTGATGTCGCCGATAACGTCGCCCATGTACTCCTCAGGCATCGTAACCTCTACCTTCATGATAGGCTCGAGCAGCACCGGAGCAGCCTTGCTCATCGCCTCTTTGAAGCACATGCTTCCGGCGATATGGAACGCCATCTCCGAGGAGTCGACCTCATGATAGGATCCGTCGTAAACCGTCGCGTGAATGCCGACTACCGGGAATCCGCCGAGCAGACCCGCCTTCATCGCATCCTCGATACCGTCGCTGACCGGCTGGATGTATTCCTTCGGAATGTTACCGCCGACAACCTCGTTATCGAACTTGTACAGCTCTTCTCCGTTGGCATCCATAGGCTCAAAGCGAACTTTACAGTGACCGTACTGTCCGCGTCCGCCGGACTGCTTCGCGTATTTGTACTCCTGATCCACCGGCTTGGTAAAGGTCTCTTTGTATGCGACCTGCGGTGCGCCGACGTTCGCCTCTACGTGGAACTCACGCAGCAGTCTGTCGACGATAATTTCCAGATGGAGCTCGCCCATGCCGGCGATGATGGTCTGACCGGTCTCCGCATTGGTATGTGCGCGGAAGGTCGGATCCTCTTCTGCCAGCTTCGCCAGCGCCTCGCCCATCTTGCCCTGGCCCGCTTTCGTCTTCGGCTCGATTGCCAGCTCGATAACAGGCTCCGGGAACTCCATGGACTCCAGAATAACCGGATGGGACTCGTCGCAGATCGTATCGCCGGTGGTCGTGAACTTGAAGCCGACCGCCGCCGCGATGTCGCCGGAGTAAACCTTTTCCAGCTCCATACGCTTGTTCGCGTGCATCTGCAGGATACGGCCCATACGCTCCTTCTTATCCTTCGTTGCATTCAGGATATAGGAACCGGAATTGACCGTTCCGGAGTAAACACGGAAGAATGCCAGCTTACCGACAAACGGGTCGGTCATGATCTTGAACGCCAGCGCGGAGAACGGCTCCTCATCGGAGGAGTGTCTCTCTACTTCATTGCCGTCCAGATCAACGCCCTTGATTGCCGGGATATCGGTCGGTGCAGGCATATACTCGACGATCGCGTCGATCAGCTTCTGCACGCCCTTGTTTCTGTAAGCGGAACCGCAGCAGACCGGAATCGCCTTGCACTCGCAGGTTGCCTTGCGGAGTACAGCCTTCATCTCGTCAACCGTCGGCTCTTCGCCTTCCAGATACTTCATCATCAGATCGTCGTCGAGCTCGCAGATCTTCTCCACCAGCTCGCTGCGGTACAGCTCAGCGTCTTCCTGCATGTCTTCCGGAACGTCAACAACAGAGATGTTGTCGCCCTTATCGTCATTGTAGATATACGCATTCATCTCGAACAGATCAACGATACCCTTGAAGGTATCCTCTTTTCCGATCGGGAGCTGCAGCACGATCGCATTTTTGCCAAGTCTCGTGCGGATCTGATCCACAGCGCCGTAGAAATTCGCGCCGAGAATGTCCATCTTGTTAATGAACGCCATACGCGGTACGTTGTACGTATCCGCCTGTCTCCACACGTTCTCAGACTGCGGCTCAACGCCGCCCTTTGCACAGAACACGCCCACCGCGCCGTCCAGGACGCGAAGGGAACGCTCTACTTCGACGGTGAAATCCACGTGGCCGGGAGTATCGATAATATTGATACGGCACTCCTTCGCACCCGGCTTCGGCTTCGTCTTCTCTTCCAGCGTCCAGTGGCAGGTGGTCGCAGCGGAAGTGATCGTGATGCCTCGCTCCTGCTCCTGCTCCATCCAGTCCATGGTCGCCGTACCGTCATGGGTATCGCCGATTTTATAGTTTACACCGGTATAGTACAGGATACGCTCGGTCAGAGTGGTCTTTCCGGCGTCGATGTGTGCCATGATACCGATGTTCCTGGTTCTCTCCAGGGGATATTGTCTCTCAGACACAGGTTTTTCCTCCTAAATCGAAAACGGGTTAGAAGCGATAGTGGGAGAATGCCCTGTTGGCGTCTGCCATCTTGTGCATGTCTTCCTTCTTCTTCACGGAAGCGCCCGTATTGTTGAACGCATCGAGGATCTCTCCTGCCAGTTTGTCTTCCATGGTCTTCTCGCCTCTCTTGCGGGAGTACGCGACGATCCACCGAAGCGCAAGCGCCTGCCTTCTCTCCGGTCTTACCTCGATCGGAACCTGATAGGTCGCGCCGCCGATACGTCTTGCTTTTACTTCAAGGACAGGCATGATATTGTTCATAGCGCCTTCGAATACTTCGATCGCCGGCTTGCCTGCCTTCTCTTCTACCTTGGAAAATGCCCCGTACACAATCTTCTGGGCGATGCCTTTCTTACCGTCAAGCATAACGGTATTGATCAGCTTCGTCACCACTTTGTTGCTGTACAAGGGATCTTCCAGAACTTCTCTTTTCTGTACATGTCCTTTACGTGGCACGTTACTTCCCTCCTTATCATACGATTTCCCGTCTGCCTTCCCCGTCAGCCCGTGGCCTGTACGGGCGCGGCCTCTGCCGCGTCCGGTCACGAGTCGCTGCCGGAAACAACCGGACGGAATCTTTCTCGTTTGGATAATTCACAGGTACTCACAGTAAAAATGTGTGCGTGCTGAATTTTCTATTAAAAATAGAATCCCAACACCTGCAAAGCTCCATTTAACAAATGGCCCTGCTCTCTCCAAAGTCCTGCACGGATGTGCGCAGCTTACTTACCAGCCTTAGGTCTCTTCGCGCCGTATTTGGAGCGAGCCTGTCTCCGGTTGGCAACACCTGCGGTATCCAGCGTACCTCTGATGATGTGGTATCTGGTACCCGGAAGGTCCTTGACCCTGCCGCCTCTGATCAGAACAACGCTGTGCTCCTGCAGATTGTGTCCCTCGCCCGGAATGTAGCTCGTGACTTCGATTCCGTTGGAAAGACGTACTCTGGCAATCTTACGAAGTGCGGAGTTCGGCTTCTTCG
>JAUNGV010000084.1 GCA_030524225.1 Eubacteriales bacterium | reverse complement strand
CGCTTTCCGCCGCTTCGCGGCTGCCTTTGCTCATGATCGGGCGCTCCCTCAGCCGAAAGCAAAAGGTACAAAATCGTGCAAGCACGATTTGCCCCTCTTGCTCCCGGCTGGCTGAACTGTTACAGCAGGAAAACGACAGAACAGGGAGGCTTCTGCGTGATAGCAATGGAATGATTGTCCTGTTGCGCGAAAGTGCTCCGGAATGGAGATTGTTATGGAATACACAACTTTGAGAAACGGTGTGAAAATGCCGGTGCTGGGATACGGAGTGTTTCAGATTCCGCAGGAGCAGACGGCACGGTGTGTGCTGGACGCGCTGGCGGTCGGATATCGGAGTATCGACACGGCGCAGGCGTATCTGAACGAGGAGGGCGTGGGAGAGGCGGTCAGCGCCTGCGGCATTCCCCGCAGGGAGCTGTTCCTGACCACGAAGATCTGGATTTCCAACGGCGGCTATGAGAAGGCTAGGGCGTCGATCGAGCGCTCTCTGCGGAAATTAAGAACGGATTACGTGGATCTTATGCTCATTCATCAGCCATTCAATGACTACTACGGCGCTTACCGCGCTATGGAGGAGGCGTATCGGGAGGGAAAAATACGGGCGATCGGCGTCGGTAATTTTGCGGCGGACCGTTTCATCGATCTCTCCTCGTTTGTGGAAATTCCGCCAATGGTGGATCAGCTGGAAGTACATGTATTTCAGCAACAGAGAGAGATGAGGGAAATTCTGAACAAATACGGCGCACAGATTACGGCGTGGTCTCCTCTGGCACAGGGAAGGAATCATATCTTTTCCAATGAACTGCTGACAGAGATCGGTGGAAAATATGGAAAGAGCGCGGCGCAGGTCAATCTGCGTTTCCTGATCCAGTCCGGGGTGGTGGCGATCCCCAAATCGGTGCGCAGAGAGCGCATGGAGGAAAATTTGGATCTGTTTGATTTCACGCTTACAGAAGAGGAAATGGAGAGAATCCGGACGCTTGATCTGGGGAAAAGCCAGTTTATCGATCACAGTGCCCCGGACGTCGCGGAGATGTTTGTCAAAGCAGCCGGTATGGATTGCTGAAGCAGTGCGAAGACGCGCGAAAGCGCTCCGGAAGGGAGGTTACGATGAAGCAGAGAAAATTAGGAGAACTGACAGTTTCGGAAATCGGAATGGGGTGCATGGGATTCTCCCATGGTTACGGACATATTCCGGAGGAGGAGTACAGTATTGAGGCGATCCGCATGGCGTATGAGTACGGCTGCACGTTTTATGATACCGCGGAAGTGTACAGCCCCAATCTGCAGGGGATCGGCCACAATGAGCGGATCGTCGGGAAAGCGCTGCTGCCGGTGAGAAATCACGTTGTTCTCGCGACCAAACTGTTCCTTGGGACAGAGGAAGCCGGAAAAAAGGGTGTCTATGAAACACTGCGCCATCATCTGGAGGGCTCCATGGAACGGCTGCAGACAGATTACATCGATCTGTATTACCTTCACCATCTGAATCCGGATATTCCGGTGGAAGAGGTGGCGGAGGGCATGGGGCGTTTGATCCGGGAGGGAGTGATCCGCGCATGGGGACTCTCCAACGTGGGGGTGAAAGCCATCGCGAAGGCACATGCCGTCACACCGGTATCCGCAGTCCAGAATATTTATTCCATGATGGAAAGAGACTGTGAGGACGCTATTCTTCCGTATTGTATGGAGAACGGAATCGGAGTTGTGCCGTTCTCTCCCATTGCGAGCGGATTTCTTTCCGGTAAAATAACGCCGGAGACGAAATTCGAGAGCGAAGACGACGTGCGCAATGTCGTTCCGCAGCTTTCCGGAGAGAATGTGCGGGCGAATCAGCCGCTTGTCGGGATCTTAAAGGAGTATGCCGCGCAGAAGCAGGCGACGCCGGCACAGATCTCCCTCGCGTGGATGCTCTGCAAATACCCGCATGTGGTTCCGATTCCCGGTTCCAAGAATAAAGAGCGGATTCTGGAAAATCTGGGCGCATGGGAGGTAGAACTGACGCAGGACGAATTTGCCGCACTGGAAGAGGCACTGGATTCCTGCACAGTGCACGGACACAGAGGATGTGTGGAACTGGAGTGAGAGCCGTGCGGATTCCTGCTTTTCGGGACGCTATTCCGCTGTATGCATGGACACAGGAGGGCGGTCGTGATAGGATGAGACAGAACACAGCGGCCGGGCATTTCTGTTGGCAGGTATTTCAGCAAAAAGATGGAAACAGGAGTGGCCATGGAGAGCCGCGGAACGCTGCCTGCGGCAAATGCCGTTGTGTAACTATTGCATGGCAGAGAAGGAGGAATCCGATGAAATTTGAGACATTGCAGAAAGATATGGTCGCGGCGATGAAGGCCCGCGACAAGGAGAGAAAGGACGCGATCTCTTCGATGGTCTCCGCGGTGAAGAAGGTGGCGATCGACGAGGGCAAGCGCGACGAGATCCCGGAGGAGCTCGTTGACCGGGCGCTGCTCAAGGAGATGCGCACCGCCAAGGAGCAGCTCGATACCTGTCCGGAGGCCCGCGAGGACTTAAAAGCGCAGTATCAGTTCCGCTATGATGTGATCAAGGAATATGCACCGGTTCAGATGGGAGAGCAGGAGATCGAGGCACTGCTGCAGGAGGAGTTCTCCGAGGTGCTGGCGACGAAGAATAAAGGCCAGATCATGAAGGCCGTGATGCCCGCACTGAAGGGAAAGGCAGACGGAAAGCTGATCGGAGAGGTCGTCGCGAAGCTGTGCCGGTAACCTGACGTAATAAATGTTACACACATACCCCCGTTTTTCTGTTATACTATTAAGTGGAACAGAAAAACGGGGTTTTTTTGACAGGAGCGATATGGACGGGAGAATCACAGGACTTTTGGGAAGAACGCGCCTGTTTCACGGCATGACGCCGGAGCAGATCGAAAGTCTTCTGCTGGGAGGACACGCCAGGTGCAGGACGTATGAGACGGGAGAGGTTATTTTCCATGACGGGGACACGCCGGCAGAGATGTTCCTGCTGCTCTCGGGCAAGGTTCTGGTGACAAAGAGCGCGTTTACGGGAAACCGGATGATCCTGACGCAGATCGACGAGCCGGGGGACCTCTTTGGCGAGGTCTATCTGTTTATGAAAAAGGCCCGCTATGAGGTGGAGGCGGAGGCGGCGGAACGCTCCGAGGTGCTCTCGCTCTCTGTGCCGGAACTGCACAAAAAGGAGATGCCGGAGACGCTGCGTTTTTCCGGAGAAGAGTACTCTGCTGTGAGGGGAGAGGAAGCTATGACGCCGCATTTTTCCGGAGAAGAGTCTCTTGTTGCAAGGATGGGCGTATCCATGCGTGCGGGGGAAGCGGAACAACTCCACCAGGAGGCGGTGCAGCGTTTCCAGCAGAATCTGCTGACCATCTTTGCGACGAAGGCGTATCTGCTGAACAACAGGGTGCGGCTTCTCGGAAGTCCGACGCTGCGGGGCAAGATCGCCCATTACCTTCTGCAGCGGCAGAATGCGGATGGAGTTGTGGCGCGGGTTCCCACGAGAGAGATGATGGCGGAGCTGCTGAGCGTCGCGCGCCCTTCCCTGTCACGGGAACTCTCTCATATGGAAAAAGAAGGGCTGATCGAACTGAAGGACAAGGGGATTGTCATCAGGGATGCAGCGGCGCTGGAGAAGTATCTGTAGGAGACGGAAAGGAGATATCATGAGTAACGCGGAACAGAATACACTGTGCAGGGAAGTGAATTTGAGGAAGGTAGCCATGATCGGCTGCGGATTCGTCGGCTCGGCGTCGGCATTCGCGCTGATGGAGAGCGGTCTCTTCTCGGAGATGGTGCTGATCGATGCGGATCAGGCCAAGGCGGAGGGAGAGGCGCTCGATATCGCGCACGGACTTCCGTTTGCGAAGCCGATGCAGATCTATGCGGGCAGCTACGACGATATCACGGATGCGGCGATCATCATCGTGACCGCCGGAGCGAACCAGAAGCCGGGGGAGACGAGGCTGGATCTGGTCAGAAAGAACGTCGGCGTGTTCCGCTCGATCATGCCGGAGATTAAGAAGAGAGACTGCGCCGGGATTCTTCTGATTGTGGCCAATCCCGTCGATATTCTGACGCAGGTGGCGCAGGAGCTGACAGGCTTCCCGGAGAACCGGGTCATCGGATCGGGAACGGTGCTGGATACGGCGCGGCTCAAATATCTGCTCGGCGAGCATCTGGAGGTGGACAGCCGCGCGGTGCACGCTTTTATCATCGGCGAGCATGGTGACAGCGAGATGGTGGCATGGAGCAGCGCCAATGTGTCAGGAATTCCGCTCCACGATTTCTGTGAGCTGCGGGGCCACTATGAGCACGAGGCTGCGATGGAGAGGATCGGGGAGCAGGTCAAGAACGCCGCGTATGAGATCATCGCCAAAAAGCGGGCGACGTACTATGGCATTGCGATGTCGGTGAAGCGGATCTGCGAGGCGATCATCCGGGATGAGAAGTCGATCCTTCCGATCTCGAACCGGCAGCACGGCCTGTACGGGATCGACGGCGTTGTGCTGAGTATTCCGGCGATTATCGGCAAAAACGGACTGGAAAAGGTGGTGCCGATCGATCTGAGCGAAAATGAAGTACAGGAGCTGCGCGCTTCGGCCGAAACGCTTCGGGGCGTACTGCGGGAGGCGATGGGAGAATAGAGTCCGACGTGAGATGGAGCGCCAAGGGGGCGGCGCAGTCAGAGCAAACGACGGGAAGGTGAGGAAGGGAGGGGAAGAGAAGCCGATGCGGATGTATGATGTGATTGCGAAGAAGAAACGTGGACAGACGCTCTCTGATGAGGAGATTCGTTTCTTTGTTGAGGGGTATGTGAGCGGAAGAATTCCGGATTATCAGGTCTCCGCTCTGCTGATGGCGATCTGCTTTCAGGGGATGGATGCGAGGGAGACGACAACGCTCACGATGGCCATGGCGCATTCCGGCGACATGGCGGATCTCTCGCCGATTCAGGGGATCAAGGCGGATAAGCACTCGACGGGAGGCGTCGGAGACAAGACGACACTGATTGTCGGACCGATCGTCGCGGCCTGTGGCGTCAAGGTGGCCAAGATGAGCGGCCGCGGTCTGGGATTTACAGGCGGAACGCTTGACAAGCTGGAGGCAATTCCGGGATTTCGCACCGCGGTTCCCGTGCGGGAGTTTTATCAGATTGTGAACGAGGTCGGCATTGCGCTTGTGGGGCAGACGGGAAACCTCGTTCCCGCGGATAAAAAGCTGTACGCCCTGCGGGATGTCACGGCGACGGTCGACTCCATGCCGCTGATCGCTTCCTCGATTATGAGCAAAAAGCTGGCGGCGGGAAGCGACGTGATTCTGCTGGACGTCAAGACGGGAAGCGGCGCTTTTATGAAAACAATAGACGGTGCGCGAGAGCTGGCCCGGGCCATGGTGGAGATCGGAAACGGTGCGGGCAGACGGTGTGCGGCCCTGATTACCGATATGGATGTGCCGCTGGGCGCGGCGGTCGGGAACGCACTGGAGGTACAGGAGGCCATCGAGGTGCTGCGGGGCGGTGGGCCGGAGGATCTGCGGCAGATCTGCTTAGAATTAGCGGCGGGCATGCTGGCGCTGGCACAGCAGACGACAGGGGAAGATTCTGGCGGCGGGAGCCGTGCCGGACAGAGCGGCGAAAACGGCACCGGGAGCCGTACCGGACAGAATGACGGTGACGGCGGCGCAGCTCTTGCCGCCTGCCGCGAGAGGGCGCGCCGGGCTATCCGGGACGGCAGCGCGTTTGAGACCTTCTGCCGGATGGTGCGGGCCCAGGGCGGCGACGAGAGCTATGTGAGAGAGCCGTCCCGATTTGGAACAGCGCCGTTTTGCGAGGATGTTTTCGCACCGGAGGACGGCTATGTGACGGCGATGAGAGCGGAGACGATCGGAATCGCGGGAGCGGCGCTGGGCGCAGGGCGGGAGACGAAGGAGGATTCCATCGATCCCCTGGCAGGCGTGGTTCTGCACCGCAAGTACGGCGATCCGGTGCGCGCGGGAGAGAGGATTGCAACCCTGTACACCTCCGAGCAGGGCCGGCTTACGGCGGCGCGGGATCTCCTGTTGGAGGCGTACACCTTCGGCGCGCAGGCGCCGAAGCCCAGAACGCTGGTTTACGAAAGTATAGGTTTGTGAGGAGACGGGAGGGAACCAGCGGAGCGTTACGAATCCTGAGCATGGCAGACGAAAATCGGACAGTGGCGTCGTCCCGTCGCGAGGCTCGCTCCGGAAAGGAGGAAAGGATGGAAGAGAAGAACTTTTTGAATGAATTGATGGGAGAAGCAGTTTCTTTTTTCCGTGGGGATCCCAGACGGATTCAGCATCTGATGAAGGTACACGCAATTTCCAGATGGATAGCGGAAAGAGAAGGAATTGACAGCCGGACGCAGTTTGTGCTTGAGGCGGCGGCCATCGTGCACGATGTCGGCATCAAGCCCGCCGAGGAGAAGTTCGGCGCATGCAGCGGCCGCTTGCAGGAGCAGGAAGGACCGGCGGTGGCGCGCGCCCTTATGGAGCGTCTGGGGGCCGGGCAGGAGACGGTGGAGCGGGTTTGTTATCTCGTCGGTCATCATCACACCTATGCGGGCATAGACGGAGCGGATTATCAGATTCTTGTGGAGGCGGATTTCCTTGTGAATTTCTATGAGGACCAGTTGGACACAGAGGTCATTCGCCCGGCATACGAGAGAATATTCCGAACCAAGGCGGGAAAATGGCTGTGCCGGGAGATGTTTGCGCTGGATGTGCAGGATGGCTCTGATGGAATAGAAACATAATATGCGGAGCAAAACGCTCCGGAATGGAGGATAAGATGAACGAAGTATTACGGAATATGGAAACACGCAGAAGTGTCCGGGCTTACCGGTCGGATATGGTTGAGAAGGAGAAGCTCGACGCGATTCTGGAGGCAGGAGCCTGCGCGGCGAGCGGCATGGGACGCCAGTCTGTGAAGCTCGTGGCGGTGACGGATAAGGAGACGCGGGATCAGCTCTCCCGGATGAACGCGGCAGTGATGGGCAGTAATTCCGACCCGTTCTACGGCGCGCCGGCAGTCATTGTCGTGTTGGCAGACAAGAGCGTTCCGACCTGTCTCTACGACGGGAGCCTTGCGATGGGAAATCTGATGCTGGCGGCGCACTCTCTCGGAGTGGCGAGCTGCTGGATTCACCGTGCCAAGGAGGAGTTTGAGAGCCCGGAGGGCAAAGAACTCCTGAAAAAGTGGGGCATTGAGGGCGAGTTCGAGGGAATCGGACACTGCATCCTCGGCTATGCGGACGGCGCAGAGCCTGCTCCGCATCCGAGAAAGGAAAACCGGATCTACTATGTGTAAGGCAGAGAGTGTTTCCGGCTGGGAATAAAAAACACAGGATAGAAACCCACAGGATAAAAAACGCCGCAGGCTCGTAAAATCTCTTTATGAGAGACAGAGCCTGCGGCGTTTTTATGAGTAAATCAAACGAGAGTTTAATATCCTTAACATTCTATTAATTTTTTTAGTGACAAGCCAAGGGAATTGGTGCATAATTTAAACGAAATTGCAGAGGGTCAATATGATCCGATTGTGAAAAGGCGGACAATACGGCGTAAAACACAGGCATACCGTGCGCCGGAGAAAGCGATGCGCTTTATTATAAATGGTGAGGAGGGTTCCTTATGGAGAATAAATACTATGAAATAAATATCGCCGGCTGTATCAGAAAACTGCCCCGTATTCGTATCACTGACAATATGGAAATTGCCAGCTTTGTCCTTTTGGGAGACGCAGAGCTTGTTGTGAAGGCGGCCGCAGAACTGGTGAAAAGGGTGCCGGAGGTGGATTATCTGATCACTGCCGAGGCCAAGGGCATTCCGCTTGTTCAGGAAATGGCACGTATTCTGGATATGAAACGCTACTTTGTCGCAAGAAAGAGCGTAAAGCCTTATATGATAGATCCGTTTGTGACGGAGGTCTATTCCATTACCACGCAGAAAAAACAAATTCTCTGTCTGGATCGGGAAGAAAGCAACCTGATCCGGGGGAAGCGAATCCTCATAGTGGACGATGTCATCAGTACGGGGGAATCCTTAAAGGCTATGGAGTCTCTGGTGGAAAAAGCCGGTGGAAAGATAGCGGGCAAGGCTGCCATACTGGCGGAGGGAGACGCCGCAAAGCGTAAGGACATCATCTATCTGGAATCCTTCCCGGTATTTCCGGTGACGGCATCCAGATAAGGGATAGGTCTGTCGGCTCGTGGCCCGCCGGAAGAAGCAGGCGTTTTTGGCATACGGGAAGAACGGAAGCTGCAGGACGGCGAACCGGAACATTGAGGAGAAAATCAAGTGGATTATGTAGTGAACGGAATCAGTTACAAATATACTTCCGATGGGAAAGAGGTTCTGAAAAATGTGAGCTTTTCCATTGAAAAGGGAAAGGTTACGGCAATTGTGGGCCCTAGCGGATGTGGAAAATCCACACTGGTGCAGATTTTCAGTCAGGTTATTCCCAAGCTTATCGGAAACGGGGAACTTCGGGGGAGCTTCGATGTGCCGGAGGGCACCTTTGTCAGCGTGGTCAGTCAGTCGCCGGAAAACCAGCTGTTCGGTTACGGGGTGGAGGACGCGATCGCGTTTGGCATGGAAAATATGGGAATTCCCCGGGAAGAAATCATAGAACGGATGGAGTATGTTCTGGATCTTCTGAATCTGCAGTATCTGAGGAACCGCAGCGTAGCGAACCTTTCCGGAGGACAGCGTCAGTCGGTATGCATTGCTTCGGTGCTTGCCATGGAACCGGATATTCTGATTATGGACGAACCGGTCAGCTCGCTGGATCCCAACGGCAAAAAAATGGTGCAGAATATCCTGGGCCAACTGAGTATCAATGGCAACACTACGGTGCTGGTGGACAACAATCTGGTCTGGTCCGCGGGAATTGTGGATCACGTGATCGGGCTTTTGGACGGAGAAGTGGTTTTTGACGGTACCAGAGACGACTTTTTCAGGGATTTTGCATTACAGGAAAAACTGGGCGTTATTATTCCACAGGAAGTGGAGATCTACAGGGAGTTATCCAAAAGCTTTCCGCAGCTGGAGCTGTTTTACACCGTGGAAGAGGCTCAAAAACAGCTGGAGCAGCTGATCCGCGTGGAGGAATTTCCTAATACGCTGGTGCAGGAGGAAAAAAAGGAACCGGTGATCACCGTTCATAATCTGGGTAAAACCTTCAGCGACGGTTTCCATGCCCTGATTGATGTGAACGCCAATGTGGCGAAGGGCAAGGTGGTCGCTGTGTTAGGGCAGAACGGTTCCGGCAAAACCACCTTTGTGAAACACTTAAACGGCCTGCACAAACCCACCGAGGGGGATGTGCGTTACAAAGGGGAATCGATTATCAGAAAAACGGTTGCACAGATTTCCAAAAATATTATTCTTGTTTTCCAGCACCCGGAGCACATGCTTTTTGAAGAGACGGTGGAGAAGGAGCTTACTTTTTGCGCCCGTATGCAGCAGGTGCCGTTTACGGAAGAGCAGCTGACACAGGTGTTGAAGACCTATCACATGGAAGAAGAGAGGGAAACCTTTCCGCTGAATCTGTCTATGGGGAAAAAGCACATGTTGACCATCCTTTCCGTACTGTTCTCCAGTGCGGACGTCATTATTCTGGACGAGCCTACACTGGGAATGGACGGGTTCCTGATCAAAGAACTGGAGGAGATGATCCACAAGCTTTCCGAAGAGGGAAAGACTGTTATCATGATCAGTCATGAGATCCCTCTGGTGTTCCGGACGGTGGATGAGGCCATCATTTTAAATCAGGGCGAAAAGATTTTTGAGGGATCCAGAGAGGCGCTGGCCCGCAGGGATGATCTCTTCGAGCATATCAATATCCAGCTGCCGCCGGTCGTACTGCTTTCCAAGTCGCTCGGGCTGGATGAAATCTGTTTCAGTGTGGAAGCATTTGCGGCGAAGATCGTAGAGAGAAGGAGTATAAGTTTGAAACAATGAAGTAGCGAGTAGAGAATACATTTGAGCATCACAAATAAG
>JAUNGV010000011.1 GCA_030524225.1 Eubacteriales bacterium | reverse complement strand
TCCAGCACAAATCTCGGTGTGAAAAATAAGCTATCAAGCTTATTTTTCACACTATCTCCATGTTTCAGAGCGTCTTATACAGCGAACTGTTCCCACAAAATTGTAGGATGAAGCGGGAGCAATTGCAAGCAGATTACAGTCTCCCGCGTTTTCTCTGACAAGAGGCTTTTCCGAAATGCTTTTGCGTGATTTAAACGTTGAAATTCTATCCTGTTATGCTATCATTGAATTAGCAATAGCTAACCGCTGTCATACTGCAGAAATTAACGCTCTGCCTGCTGCTTTATGTCAGGACAGACTGAACAGGAGACTACTGTGACGGCCACCGCAAATCTGTCGCGCAGAGCGCTCCGGAATGGAGGTTAGTGTGAAAAATAAGCTCGATAGCTTATTTTTCACACCGAGATTTGTGTCGGAGCGTCACAAATCTCGAAAATGGCAGACGCAAATCTGATATTTGCGTCGCCCCCGTCGCGCAGTGCGCTCCGGAATGGAGGTTCTTATGAAATATCATATTGAAAAAAACACAGTGCAGGAAACGCTGATTATCCCTCTGTATGCCCGGAAAAAATGCACGGAGAAATTTCCGGATCTCTTTCAGGATGAATTCGCCCTGCACTTCATGGATGAAATTGATTATGATTTTTCGGAATTGGAAAAGAAGAGCGGCAGCTCCATGCAGGAATTCGGCTTTCTGGAAGTCGCCATGCGACAGAATGATCTGACCTTTGAAATCAAAGATTACTTAAAGAGCCATCCACGCGCAGCCGTTGTGAACATGGGCTGCGGACTGGACAATACGGGGAGAAACTGCGACAACGGCTCCTGCCGTATTTACAATATCGATTTTCCTGATGTGATAGAGATCAGAAATCAGCTGCTGCCCGCCGGAGAACGAGAGAAGAATATTGCTTCCGATTTGCGGGATCCCGCGTGGTTTCAGGAAATTGATTCCAGTCAGGGCGTTGTCTTTTTCGCCGCAGGCGTGTTTTATTATTTCCTGACAGAAGACGTGAAAACTCTGTTTCTCGCACTGGAGAAACGGTTTCCGGGGGGAAGGCTTGTCTTTGACTCCTGCGGAAAAGCAGGCGCCAAAATGATGCGGAAAACGTGGCTCAAACAGGCGGGCATCCAGGATGTGGACGCCTATTTTTCCGTCGGGGACACACAAAAGGATCTCGCTGTGTGGTCAGAAACCTTCCGCGTATCCTGTAGGGGCTATATGCTGGGCTACCAGAGCCTGGATCTGCCGTCTGTCAAAAAGATGCACCGGATTCTGTCCCGCGTCGGAGACAATCTGATGAAGATGAAGATCGTCCGCATTGATTTTACCGGGACATGAGCGCAGGGAGGGATAAAACGCCCGCTCCCGCTTTTTATCCCTCCCTGCTCTTATCCCTCTTTGGGCCTCTCCCGTCTCGCCAGTTCCTCGGTAATGTCCCGCCATGTGACGCCCTTCTCCGCCATCACGACCATCATGTGATAGAGGTAGTCGGCCATCTCGTACTTGATCTCGTTCGCGTTCGGATTTTTGGCCGCGATCACGATCTCCGTGGACTCCTCGCCGAGCTTCTTGAGCATCTTGTCAATTCCCTTTTCAAAGAGATAGTTCGTATAGGAGCCCTCCTTCGGGTGCTCGCGCCGGTCGAGAATCGTACCATAGACCTGTTCGAGCACCTTCTGCGGGTTGTTCTCGGGCGCGCCGTAGACGGCCACCTCATTGAAAAAGCAGGAATGACTCCCCGTATGGCAGGCGGGACCGATCTGATCGACCTTCGCCAGCAGCGTATCCCTGTCGCAGTCCGCTGTCAGGGACTTCACATACTGGAAGTGGCCGCTCGTCTCTCCCTTGATCCAGAGACTCTGGCGGCTGCGGGAGAAGTAAGTCATCCGCCCCGTCGCTACAGTCAGGTTATACGCCTCCTCGTTCATGTAGGCGACCATCAGAACCTCGTCGGTATCCGCCTCCTGCACGACGACCGGCAGCTGCCCGTCGCTGTTGAGTTTGAAATCGCTCCACGCCAGCTTTGCCTCATGAAGATTGACTGTAATTCCGTTTTCCCGGCAGAGCACCTTGATATTGCGCAGCTCTCCGATGTTCTCATTCACGGCGTTTCCCGTGATTCCGTCAATATTCTCATAGGTGAAAAAGTCCAGAATCTTGTCCAGCGAGACCTCCGGCAGGGAGATAATCGTCGGAATATCCTTAATCGCCAGCGCTTCCTTGATCGCTGTCTCATCGATCAGGATCATCTTCTCCACATACGCCGCAATCAGCTCTTTATGCTCTGTCACCGCATCCGCCGCGCGGTAGCAGGCCGCGATTCTGTCCTTACCGAATTTCTCGGAGACCTCCTTCGTGATCGCGACATTCTCCGGTTTGGAGTAGTTGAGCGCCGCCATCTGACACCCCGCGTAGAGGAGCTTCTTGACATCCTCCATGCGTTTGACATTGCCCGCGCCGATCACGGGAATCTTGACCTGTCCGCAGATCTCCTTGATCAAATCGAGCGCCTCTTCATGCTCCGCATCCGTATTGGACTGATCGAAGATCAGCAGTCCGTCCGCATTGCCGTTGTTGTAGCTGCCTGCCAGCGCCACGGGATCAAGGGAAACAATCGTCGGATCCTGCAGTCCTTTGACCGCTTTTCCCTCTTTTAAATAGATACACGGAATGAATTTCTTGAATTGTTCTCTCATAAACATCCTTTCGTGCTCAGCACGTCCTCTATTCTGGTGTCATATCCTGTCGCCATGTCGAGTGCCTTGGCAAAAGCCTTGAACATGGCCTCGATGATGTGATGGCTGTTTGCGCCGGATAGAATCTTAAAATGCAGATTCATGCCCGCCGCATAGGAGACGGAGTAAAAGAACTCCCTCACCAGCTCGGTGTCAAACCCGCCGACCATCGGTGCGGCGATCTTCTCTTCCCCGTCCATCACGAAATACGGTCTCCCGCAGAGGTCCACGGCGCAGAGCACCAGAGCCTCGTCCATCGGCAGGATAAAGTATCCGTAACGCCGGATCCCCTTCTTATCCCCGATCGCCTGCCGGATCGCCTCTCCCAGCACGATCCCCGTATCCTCGACGCTGTGGTGGCCGTCCACTTCCAGATCGCCCTGCACGGAGAGCGTCACATCGAACAGGCCGTGTCTGGCAAACGCATCCATCATATGATCAAAAAATCCGATTCCCGTCGAAAGCTGCGCCTTCCCGCTTCCGTCGAGGGAAAGGGAGAGGGCGATCCTTGTCTCTCCCGTCTCCCGTTTGATCTCCGCCATTCTGGACATAGCCAATCTCCTCCTAATATATCCCGTAAAATATATCCGGTAAACTTCCGCAGGCACACACCATCCAGAGCCGGAAGCCGCTCCGCCTCCGCAGGGCAAGTACCTACTCTTTCTATGCGCCCACCGCACAGAGCGGCTTACTCAAATCTCACATGCACCGAATTCGCGTGCGCGGTCAGTCCCTCGCTCTGCGCGAATTTCTCAATATCCTCATGCACCTTTTCCAGTGCTTCTCTCGAGTAGGAAATGATGCTGCTCTTTTTCACGAAATCATCGACGCTCAGCGGCGAGAAGAAACGCGCCGTGCCGTTCGTCGGCAGGATGTGATTCGGTCCCGCGTAGTAATCGCCGAGGGGCTCCGAAGAGTAGGGGCCGAGGAAAATCGCGCCCGCGTTGCGGATCTTCGTCATCACCTCGAACGGATTCGCCGTCACAATCTCCATATGTTCCGAAGCAATTGCGTTCGCCGCCTCGGTCAACTCCTCCATCGTCTCTCCAACGAAAATATAGCCGTAATTCTCCAACGACTGCCGGATGATCTCCGCGCGGGAGAGGGTCTGCAGGAATCCGTCGATCTCCGCAGAGACCGCCTCCGCAAAGGAACGGCTCGTCGTCAGCAGAATCGCGCTCGCCAGCGGATCATGCTCCGCCTGAGAGAGAAGATCCGCCGCAATATAGCGCGGGTTCGCGGTCTCGTCCGCAATGACGAGAATCTCGCTCGGCCCAGCCACGGAATCGATCCCCGTGTAACCAAAACACGCCTTCTTGGCGAGCGCAACGTAGATATTGCCGGGGCCGGTGATCTTATCGACCCGCGGAACCGACTCCGTCCCGAACGCCATCGCCGCGATGGCCTGCGCGCCGCCCGCCTTATAGACCTCGTCCACGCCCGCGATGTCCGCCGCCACCAGCGTTCCCGTCGGGCACTTTCCCTCCGCGTTCGGCGGCGTGCAAACAATGATCCGCGGCACACCCGCCACCTTCGCCGGAATCACGTTCATCAGAACGCTGGAGGGATAGACCGCCCGGCCGCCCGGCACATAGCAGCCGGAAATCGCGATCGGCGTCACCTTCTGACCGAGAATCGTCCCCTCCTCGGTCGTCGTGATCCAGCTGTTCGTTTTCTGCTTTTCATGGAAAGCGCGGATATTGGCGGCCGCCCGGCGCATCACCTCGACCAGCTCCGGATCCAGCGCCCGGTACGCCTCCTCGATCTCCTGTCTCGTGACGCGAACCGTCTCCTTCGTCAGTGCGCAGTGATCGAACCGCTCCTCATACGCAAACAGCGCCTCATCGCCTCCGGCGCGGACACTCGCAATGATCTCCCGCACCGCCGCCTCCTGCTCCGTATAATTGGCAGGACTGCGCTGCAGAAGCGCGTCGAGCACCTTATCCTGTTCTTCTTTCGTCAACTCTAAAATACGCATAATTTCCTTTCTTGCCACAGCTTTGCTGTGGCACTGCGATCCTATTCAGACCTCCACCACTTTGCGGAGTCTGGCGATCAGATCCTTGATTCTCTCCGTCTCCATCTGCATACTGACCTGATTGACGATCATGCGTGCGGAGAGCGGACAGATCTCCTCGAGAACCGTCAGACCGTTCTCCCGCAATGTCGATCCCGTCTCCACAATGTCAACGATCACATCGGAGAG
Source organism: Eubacteriales bacterium (assembly GCA_030524225.1). Taxonomy (GTDB): domain Bacteria; phylum Bacillota; class Clostridia; order Lachnospirales; family Lachnospiraceae; genus CAG-791. The sequence goes on along the minus strand of JAUNGV010000011.1, from coordinate 52,935 downwards.
CTTCACGATCGGTCCCAGTTCGACAGAGCCGTTCAGCTTGATGATGTCCACCGTCTGATTCTTTTTATTATAAAAATATTCCCGCGCGATATTCGGATATTTCGTCGCCACGCGGATTCTCTCGTGATGCTGCAGCAGCGTCTGTGCCTCCTCAGGACCGCAGACACACATCCGGCATTTCCCAAAGCCCAGATCCAGCACCTCATACACCCGTCTGTTCTCCTCGCGGATCGTGTCTGAACCGACGACCCCGATATCCGCCGCGCCGTATTCCACATACGTCGGGACGTCCGGTCCCTTGGCGAGGAAGAAGCGCAGCCCCAGTTCCTCATTCGTGAAAATCAGCTTTCTCGTATCCTTATCCTTCATTTCCTCGCAGGAAATACCGACCTGCTCCAGAAGCGCCAACGTTTTGCTGGCGAGACGCCCCTTCGTCAGGGCAAATGTCAAATAACGCATAATAATCTCCATTTCGGAATGTTTTCACACGACAGACGACGCGCCAAACGAACAGCTAAGTTTCCTCCTCCTGCACCTCGTTCAGAAAGCATCCCTCGCTGTGCGTAGTCCATATACCAGCTATGTCGCTGAGCGATGCAGCACCACGGCAGTTCCCTGTGCGCGCAGCGACTGCGCCTTCTGCAGCGCCTCCCGATACGTCTCCGGCGTATACTCAATCCACACCGCCTCCGGCTGTGTCGCCACCTCAATATTCTGCCGGCGCAGCGCCTCGAGCAGCGAATCCACCTGAATCATCGCCCCGATGGCATCCGCGTTCTTTCCGAAGTGCGAAAGCAGCGTGTCATACCGCCCTCCGGTCGCAATTGCGTCCCCAACCCCGTAGGTGTATCCCTTAAAGATCACGCCGGTATAATAATCATAACGGTTCAGCATCGAGAGGTCAAAGCTCACATAGTTAGACAGGCCGTATTCCTCAAGGATCTGATAAATCGCCTCCAGACGCCGCAGTGCCTCCATCGAGCGCTCGTTGCCCGCCGTCGCCTTGGCCTGATCAAGCGCATCCGCAGAGCCGATAAATTCCGTGACATTGAGGAGCTGTTCCCTCTCCTTTTCCGGAATCCCTCTCTCAATCAGAAGCCGCTCCGCGGCAAAGTAATTTTTCCCGGAGATGTGCTCGCGCAGGGCGCGCTCCGTCTCTCTGTCGATTCCCGCCTCGGCGCAGATTCCCTTGAAATAACCCGCATTGCCGATACTGATCTGGAAATTGACAAGACCGGTATGACGCAGCGATTCGATTAGAAGCGCGATCATCTCCGCGTCAGCCCACGCGCTGCCGTCGTTGACCAGCTCCGCCCCCATCTGCGTCGATTCCTTGAGCTTGCCCTGCAGATTTGAGGTGTTGCAGAACGCGCTTCCCTGGTAACAGAATCGCAGCGGCTGCGTATCGTCCATATAGTATTTGGCGGCGCAGCGCGCGACAGACGGCGTAAAGTCGGGCCGCAGAACGAGGGTATTGCCCTCTTTGTCAAAAAATTTATACAGCTCCCGGGAGGGCGTCGTGCCGATCTCCCTCGAAAAAACATCAAAAAACTCAAACGTCGGCGTCTGAATATCCTCGTACCCGAAAAGCCGCATCTGCTCCCGCACTGCGGCGATCACCGCAATCTTTCGTCCGTATTCCTTCCCGTAAATATCCCGCACGCCCTCCGGCGTATGCAGCAGCTCCTGCCGCGCCGCGGCGGTCATGTTTTTGCTATTCTCACTCATACAATCGTTCCTGCTCCGTTTCTTTGCTTTGGGATCTTCAGTAACCAGCTCCTCTGCTCCGGCTTCCCGGCAGCCATCACTTTATCATGGTAACGTACTAAATCCTTTTGAAGTATATATGCAAACACTATCTCTGTCAATGCTTATCTTACTCTCGCTCCGCCAGATCCTTGTTGATCATCTCCAGATACGGCACCATCACGCCCTGCTTCTTCGGCAGGATATACGTCTGATCCAGCTCATCGAAGCGAAAACTCTTGCGTCCGCCGCTCTGCGCTCTCTCCCAGAATGGCAGAAAATCCCGGAACGGCAGATAGTAATAGAGATCCTTCGCCGTATAGTAAATCAGGAAAAAGGCGATCCCGTCCTGCCGCTCGAACTCCTGCATAAACGCCACCTGATGCGGGTGGATATTCTGGAGTGCGAACGTCATCTGCGCCGACTCCTTCGCGTCGAAGCAGACCGGAAGCCCCTGAATCACGCCGATATAATCAACCGTGCTCTTCTGCTCAAAATACGCCAGCGTGATATGGCGGTGTTCCTTGTCAATTTTCATCGGCGTGATCGGCGTAGGCACCTTCTGAATGAGTGCAAGCCGCTGCTCGCGGTATTTATCATTGGTGCGGTTGACGAGTTCCTCTAATGTGGAACCGCGCAGCCCGCGGGAATTCCATGTCGCCATGGGAGTACTCCTTATAAGAAACGATTAAAAATGTTGTGAACCATTCGGGGCCCGCTTTATAAAATCCCGCTGCTTTTTGACCAGCTCAGCCCGCCTTCTGAAAACGTGTCGCGGTTTATCTCATAACCCTGCGGAACACCTCCGGTTCTGCGGCCTCAAACACCCGACCCGCCAGATAACCGAAGGGTTCCGGCAGTTGCGGCGGAAACTGCAGGCGGCAGGCAAAGAGCAGCTGATGGCGCACGCCGTACTGTGAGCGCATCCGCCGGTTCAGCGCCGGATCCCCGTATTTGGGATCGCCTGCGATCGGGTGTCCGATCGACGCAAAATGGGCGCGCAGCTGATGAGTCTTGCCTGTGACGAGAAGAGCCTCCACCAGCGTCAGACTGTTCTGCGTTCGCAGAGGCCGGTAGCGCGTCTCACTGCAGACGCCGTCCACTCCCTGTTTCAGCGTCCCGTCTCCTCTTTTGGGGAGATTCACCACAGAATTGTGAGTATTTGCCGCAGAACAATCCGGCGACGTTGTGAACCGCACCGTATTGCTGCGGCTGTCTTTTTCCATCATACCGCGGATCTCGCCGGGGTCTGTGATTGTCCCCCGGACAACCATACGGTAATATTTCTCCAGTTCGCGGGAGCGCAGCAGCGCGGAGAGCATCTGACTGGCGGGAAGCGTCTTGGCACAGAGCAGAATCCCTCCCGTGTTGCGGTCGAGGCGGTTGCAGACGGACGGCCGGTACATGGAAAGCCGCTCCGGCGTCAGATATCCTGTCCCGCGCAGATAGTCCAGCAGCCACTCGTTCATCGAGATATCCTCCGGGTGCGCCTTCTGCGAGAGCACCCCGGCGGGCTTTACGACAAAGAGCAGATGCTCGTCCTCGTACAAGATGGAAGCAGGTGTAATCCGGCGCAGCAGATCGCCGGATTCCCCTGCCGTTCCGGAAGCATGGTTACCAGCCTGCGTCATCCGTTTTGTCCCGGAAACGCTGCGCCCTGTATGCGCCGACGCAGCCAGTCCGGCAGCACCTGCGGCAGACAGCTCGCTCGCTCCGGCTCTGGCTCCAGCCTCGCTGGTTCGCCCAGCTATACTTCCTGCAAATTTGGCGATCGTCTCATCCGAGAGAAAGAGGGTGATCTCGTCTCCCTCCTCAATCAGCTCTGAGCCACCCGCCTTCTTTCCGTTCAGCGTGATATTTTTCTTGCGCATCATTTTGTACAGGAACGAACTTCCCGCCGCAGGAAGTCTGCGGCGCAGGTACTTATCCAGCCGCTGATTCTGCTCGTTCGCCGTGATGATCCATTTCTGCATAATTACCTTTCTTTCATGCCCATCCTTCCATACCGATTTCAGTACATTTTGTATATTTCTTAAGTCCCGGAAATTTGTTCCCTCTATTCCCGGTAATCCGCCCGGCAAAAGGGTTCCCGGATCTGTGTGTCCGTCAGCAGTCCGTACTTCTTCGGATGGCGGTAGGCGTTGCCGTGCACCTCCGTTTTCCGGTAGGCGCGCAGCTGCTCCAGATCAAGGTCTGCCAGATAAATTCCCTCTTCCTCCCCGGCCTGCAGGATACAGGTATCCCGCGAGCTCTCCGCATCAGGAAGGTAGGCCACGCCGTCAAAGACGCTCGAGCCGCCGTTGCAGTCCGGCACCATGGCTGGATAATTGCAGGTCGCCACCGCCGTCATATTCTCATAGGCCCTCGCGCGCAGCTGGGAGAGACGGTTGCTCTCCATCGGGCAGGCGTTCGGAACGAGGATCAGCTCCGCTCCCTGCAGCATCAGGATTCTGGCGCTCTCCGGAAATTCACGGTCATAGCAGATCATCGCGCCAACCTGAACGATGCCGCAGGCGGTATCCAGCTCTGTCACAGAGAAACCGTCTCCGGGCGTCAGATGCTTCTCCACGCTGAAATCACAGGTATGTACCTTCGCGTATGTCAGCCGCCTTTCTCCGAAACGATCAAACAGAACGAGCGTATTGCGCGGCCCGTTATCCCACTGTTCCAGCAGGGTAATCCCGATCGCCATGCGCAGCTCTGCCGCCAGCGCTCCGAAGATACGAACAAACGGACTGTCCGCCGCGATGGCTTCCGCCGTCCACTCATCGGCGGGACGGTCCCAGATACGATAACCGATACTCCACATTTCAGGAAAAAGCGCAATGTCAGCGCCCATCTCCTTCGCTTTTCTGCAGGCTTTGATTCCTTTCTCCAGATTGCCTTCCACAGTCCCGCAGGGTGCAATCTGCAGCAACGCTATCCGAAGTTTCTCCATCCTCACCCCATGCCGCAGCTTGCCTGCGGCTCTGCGGTCAGAAATCCGCACAGGCGGTTTCTGACCTGCAATTCTGAATCGGAGCTATGCTCCGATTCGTGTGCCGAGCACTTTTGGCGTTATTACAGTGAAATTGAGTAGAGCAGACGGAACAGCGCCGAAAAATCCTTCCGGCTCTCCCCCTGCAGTGCATTCAGCTCATCGAGCCTCTTTACATACTTGTCGAGGTTATAGAAAATTTTGACGGTATAGCCGTGAAATCCGTTGTCTTCCATCATCTTGAGAATGTGTTTCTCACCGGCCTGCGCGTCGCAGGACGCCGTCTCCGTAAAGGCGCAGACATTCTTTCCTGCCGCTGCGAGATGGCTCAGCTGGAAATTCTTGGAGTAACTCGTCATATAGAGATCATAAGCGCCGCTCACTTCTCCCGCATGCGCCAGTACCGCGCTGCGCACCTGCGGGGAACAGCCCCTGGCGCGCAGGAACATCACCATGCTGACCGCGGACTTGCCCAGTGGCAGACAGCCCAGCGCCGCCAGAATCGTGAAGAGATTCTTATTCGTCCCGAAATACCAGAGAGGCACGAAATAGAGCAACAGCACCATGATGAGCATCAGCGCCGTCAGCAGAATCATCTTTTTCTTTCCCGCCTCGATATATCCAAATTCACCTTTTTTCTTTCCGAACATAAATTCAGTTCCTTTCCTTATTCATTGACCAATTCGGTTTATTCAACTCAGTCAATCTTTTGACTAAGTCAGTTTGAACCAACCCGTCTTACTTGTGACAGTTCAGCCCGCGCCATTCGTAAAGTCGCGCTGCCGCGCTCTCCGCCGCTTCGCGGCTGCCTTTGCTCATAATCGGGCGTTACCTGATATTTTCAATTTCCCTATAGTCGCTGAGATAGAAATCCGCCAGCGCCCGTTTCTCTTTCTCGCGCTGCGGATCGTCCCCGTCCCGGACGGCGCAGACCTTCATCCCTGCCGCCTTACCGGCCTGAATTCCGGAAATAATATCTTCAAAGACGAGGCACTGCCCGGCGGAAACGCCGACGCGGCGCGCCGCCTCCAGATAGATGTCCGGCATCGGCTTGCCCTTCGCCACCTCTTTGCCCGTCACCACCGCGGCAAAGCAGTCCTCAATTCCGTGCGAGAGCAGCACCTGTTCCGTCAGCTCCCGGAAGTTGCTCGTGGCGATCGCGCAGGGAATTCCGTTTTCTCTGCACCACGCAAGAAGTTCGCGCACGCCGGATTTCAGGGGGACTTCCCGCGTGTATTTGTCCCATGCCATCTGCGTCCAGTCCGCACAGATTTTCTCCAGAGAATCCGGGATATGGAATCTCTCCTTGAAATAAACCGCCGTCTCCTGAAAGCTACAGCCGCCGATCTCCTCCTGCAGATCCTCCGGAGCCGTCAGACCGAATCGCGCCAGATACTCGATATCGATCGCGCCCCAGACCCACATGGAATCCACCAGCGTCCCGTCCAGATCAAACAGCAGTGCCCGCACCGCCGATGTGTCAATCCTCATTCTGTCAATCTCCTGTCTCTATTCCCATTCACGGGACCTCGCACAAACCTCCTCCGCCGTGGACGAAAGATACGCGCGCAGATAAAGTGGAGGCTCTGCTTCCCGCTTACAGAAAAAGGCCGATTTCACAGCGTATGCAAAATCGGCCCCGTTTATTAGTTCATCATTGTCAGGCTTCCCGTATCCTGTGTCACGCCCTGCGGCGCTCCTCCCTGATACACATCCTCCGGTGCAACCTGTCCCGCCTCGGGATAATACCCGTCCTCCGGCGTCGCCTCCGCGGTCTGATCGTATCCCTCTTCCTCCTGCGGCAGCAGATCGCTCCGGTTCTGACGCAGGATCTCGGCATAACCGCCCAGCGTGTTCGCGAAATTGCTGTAGATCGCGTTGGAATTCTCCATCGTCTGCGCTGTGATATTCTCGAGCTGTTGCAGCATATCGTCCATATACTGCACCGCCGACGCCCGGTAGGAATTCGCCTCCCCGATCGCCTTGTCGAGAATATCCTGCGCCTGCTTGGAGGCGAGCTTCACGACCTCGTTGGCCTGTGCGTACGCCTGCTGCATGATCTCGTGCTCGTTGATCAGCTCGTTGGTATGCACCGTCGCCTCGTTGATCAGCTCCTCCGCCTTCTTGCGTGCGTCAGCCAGAATCGCCTCTTTGTTATTGATGATCCGCTGATAGTGCTTGATTTCCTCCGGCACCTTGGCGCGCAGCTGCTGGAGCAGCCCGTCAAACTCATCCCTGTCCACAATAATCTTGGAATTGGAAAAGGGCTGATACTTACAGTTATCAATATAATCCTCTATCTGATCAATCTGCTGTTCGATTTTGCTGCTCATATCAATGTTCTCCCTGCCGTTATTTCTGCTGCCACAGACGGATTACGGATTGATCCCCTGCGCTCTGAGCTCGCGGTATTTCTGTTCGATCAGCGCCGCCACCTCGGGCGGCACGCACTGGGAAATATCGCCGCCGAAACACGCAATCTCCTTGACGCTCGAAGAGCTCAGATATGCGTATTCCAGACTTGTCGTCAGAAAGATCGTATCCAGATTCCCGTTGGAGAGCTTCCGGTTCGTCTGCGAAATCTGAAGTTCATACTCAAAATCGGTAATGGCGCGCAGTCCCCGGATCGCAATGTGAACATTCAGCCGTCTGGCATAATCGATCAGAAGGCCATGAAAAGAATCCACCTTGACGTTCGGAATATCACGCGTCACATCCTGTAACATTTTAACACGTTCCTCTACGGAAAACAACGGCGTCTTTGCCCTGTTATCCAGTACGGAAACAATCAGTTCATCGAACATTTCCGCCGCCCGGCGGATCACATCGATATGTCCATAGGTGACCGGATCAAAACTTCCGGGATAAATCGCTGCCTTCATATCATTCCCCATTCCGGAGCGCCCCTCGCGACGGGGCGACGCAAATATCAAATTTGCGTCAGGCGCTCCACTCCTTTGCTGCCTGCCGATTGGTTACTGTCCCGTCTTTCTGCGAATGAAAACATGCTCGTTCGCTTTGTACCGCTTCTCCCGGACGATTTCCAGATCCGTCTCCTCCAGATAGGAAAAATCCGTGTCAAGAAGAGCCTCCACAATAATCATCGTATTCTCTGTCACATACGACGCCTCTGCCAGCGCCAGCAGCGCCGCCTTCTGCGCCGGCGATTCATACGGCGGGTCGAGATAGATCAGATCCGCCTCTTTCTCGTGAATGTTGCGGATTGCGTTGAGCACATCCTGCTTAAGGAGGGTCGCCTTCTCCTCAAAGTGCGTCTTGTGAAGGTTCTGCTGGATACAGGCCACGGCGTCGCGCCCGTTTTCCACGAAATAACAGTGGCGCGCACCCCGGCTCAGTGCTTCGATGCCGATTCCGCCGCTGCCCGCGCACAGATCGAGAAATACCGCCCCCGGCGTCTCCATCTGCAAAATATTAAATAGAGTTTCCTTGATCCGGTCCTGCGTCGGGCGGGTATCCAGCCCGTCCGGCGTCACCAGCGGCAGACGCCGCGCCTCTCCTGCAATTACTCTCATACCGTACCCTTCCTTACTATCTTTATCACACTGAAAGCATTTGGTGCTCTTATCCCGCATCCCGGTGCTGGTTCATTCACCACTCCGCGATCCGAAGTGTTCTGCTTCCACTACGCTACATCCGGATCTTCGTCCCCTTGCTGTCCCGGGAGCCGAGTTTTAATTTATTTAATTCTACTTCTTTTTCATGGTATTGAATAGACTTTGATTCCAGATTGCGGGTAAAATATACGTTCTCCACCACATCGTCTTTCGTCAGCTTCATGCCGCGCACGCCAACCGCCGTCTTTTTTTTCTCCGGAATCTGTTCCACCGGGAATTTGAGGAAATACCCGTCCCTTGTCTGGAGCACCATGTTCTGCTGTCCGTCGAGCACCGTCACGGAAATCACCTCGTCCCCCTCTGTCAGCTTCGTCGAGGCAACCGTGCGCTTCGTCACGTCGAACTCTCCTCCGTCCACGATTTTCAGCATCGAGAGCTTCGTCGCAAAGATCACCCGGTAGAGATTCAGAGCCGACTGGCTCGTCAGCAGGACGATCTCCTCCTTAGAGGAATCGTAGTTGCTCACGTTATCCACCGGTACGCCCTTGTCCCGCAGTTTGGAGAGAGGCAGATCCGCCGCCTTGATGGTATGCAGCTGTCCCGTGTTCGTGAAGATACAGATCCGTCCCGTGTTTTTGCACGGGAACACATAGCGGTACTCCTCGTCGATCGTCTCCTTATTGCGCTGGTACGTCGCCGTATCAAAGGTTTTGGCGTAGCCGAAACGGTCCATCACGAAGTAGACATCCATCTCTTCCGGCGCCTTTTCGATATAGACGGCCTCCTGCGCCTGTGTGATCTGCGTCCTGCGGACGACGGCGTACTCCTTTTTAATTGCCAGCAGCTCCTTGCGGATCACCTGCGTCATCGAGGAGCGCTCCTCGAGAATATCCTCATAGCGGTAAATATTCGCGACAGTCTCCTCGTGCTCTTTGATCAGCGCCTGCAGTTCCAGACCGATCAGCTTGTAGAGACGCATATCGAGAATCGCGTTGGCCTGCGCCTCGGTGAACTGCAGCTGCTGTGCCATCACGAGGGATTCCTTGGACTTGAACTGGATTCCCTCGGTCGCGCCGCGCACGAGGCAGTCCTTTGCCATAGCCCGGTCTTTAGAACCGCGCAGAATCTCAATGATCAGGTCGATCACATTGCAGGCCTTGATCAGCCCCTCCTGAATCTCGCGCCGATCCCTCTCCTTTTCCAGTAGATTCGTATATTTGCGGCGGGCCGTCTCGAACTGGAAGTCAACGCTCTCACGGATAATGTCGCGCAGCCCCAGCGTCTCGGGACGCCCGTGGGAAATCGCGAGCATATTGACGCCGAAAGTATCCTCGAGGCGGGTCTTTTTATAGAGGAGATTCTTGAAATTCTCGACGTCCGCGTCCTTTCGCAGCTCGATGACGATGCGGATTCCCTCTTTGCTCGACTGGTTCGTGATATCTACGATGTCTTGCGTCACCTTGTTCTCGGAGAGAGCCGCCACGTCGGAGAGAAATTTGGCGATGCCTGCGCCGACCATCGTATAGGGAATCTCCGTGATGACGAGATTGGTGCGTCCCGCCTTGCCCTTCTCGGTCTCCACGCGGCCCCGCAGCTTGATCCGTCCCGTGCCGCTCTCGTAGATCGCTGGCAGATCCTCCTCGTTCGTCACAATGCCGCCGGTCGGGAAATCCGGTCCCTTGACGTACCGCATCAGCCCCTTCGTCGTGATCTCCGGATCGGCGAGATACGCCAGCTCCGCATCGATGACCTCCGCCAGATTATGCGGGGGCGTGGAGGTCGTCATACCCACCGCGATTCCCTCCGAACCGTTTATGAGGAAATTCGGAATCTTGACCGGCAGAACCGCCGGCTCCTTCTCCGTCTCGTCAAAGTTCGGGATAAAGTCCACAACATCCTTGTCGAGATCGGCGAGAAAGGCCTCCTCGGTGATCTTCTGCAGGCGGGCCTCCGTGTAGCGCATAGCCGCCGCGCCGTCTCCCTCGATGCTGCCGAAATTGCCGTGTCCGTCCACGAGCGGCAGTTCTTTTTTAAAATCCTGCGCCATCACGACAAGAGCGTCATAAATAGAGGAATCCCCGTGGGGATGATATTTACCCATCGTATCGCCGACGATACGCGCGCTCTTCCTGTGCGGTCTGTCATGCCGGATTCCCAGTTCCCTCATGTCGTAGAGCGTGCGGCGCTGCACCGGCTTTAATCCGTCGCGCACGTCCGGCAGGGCTCTGGCGATGATGACGCTCATCGCGTAGTCGATATAGGATTTCTGCATCAGCTCCGCATATTCTGTCTTGACAATGCGGTCGTCGTCCTTCGTTATCGTGATTGCCACAAATATCTCCATTCCGGAGCGGCAGACCGCTCCTTCCCATTTCCGTCAGATATCGAGTTCCGCATCGTGTGCATGCGAGTAAATGAACTGCTTGCGGGGCGGCACCTCCACCCCCATCAGCAGCTCTGTCATCTCATTCGCCATGCGGGCGTCCTCGATCTGCACGAGCTTCATCATCCGCGTCTCGGGATTGAGCGTCGTCTCCCAGAGCTGTTCGGGATTCATCTCTCCGAGTCCCTTATACCGCTGCAGGGAAAACGGTCCCTTGTGACGCTTCCTGTATTTCTCCAGTGCATAGTCGTCGTAGAGGTACTCCTCCTTCCCCTTCGACGGCATCACCTTATACAGAGGCGGCATCGCCACATAGACGTGCCCCTCGAAAATCAGATCCGGCATAAAGCGGTAAAACAGTGTCAACAACAGCGTCGAGATATGCGCTCCGTCCACGTCGGCGTCCGCCATGATGATAATCTTGTCGTAGCGAAGCTTCGTGATGTCAAAATCGTTGCCGTACCCTTCCGAAAATCCGCAGCCGAACGCGTTGATCATCGTCTTGATCTCGGCGTTGGCGAGAATCTTGTCGATGCTCGCCTTCTCCACGTTCAGAATCTTACCGCGGATCGGCAGAATCGCCTGAAACATCCGGTTTCTGGCCGTCTTGGCGCTGCCGCCCGCCGAGTCTCCCTCCACGATGAAGATCTCGCACTTCGATGCGTCCCGGCTCTCGCAGTTCGCCAGCTTTCCGTTGGAATCAAACGAAAACTTCTGCCTGGTCAGCATGTTCGTCTTCGCCTTCTCTTCGCTCCTGCGGATTTTCGCCGCCTTCTCGGCGCAACCTATGATCTGGCGCAGTGTCTCGACATTTCTGTCAAAAAAGCGGACAACCTCCTCGCCGGTCACCTTGCTGACGACCTTGGCGGCGTCCTGATTGTCCAGTTTCGTCTTGGTCTGTCCCTCAAAACGCGGATCCGGGTGCTTGATCGAAACGACGGCGGTCATGCCGTTGCGCACGTCCGCCCCGGTGAAATTCTGATCCTTTTCCTTCAGGATGTTCAGCTCCCTCGCATAGGTGTTGATCACGTTCGTGAACATAGTCTTGAAACCGGTCAGATGCGTGCCGCCCTCTGCGTTGTAAATGTTGTTGCAGAACCCCATCACGTTCTCATGGAACTCATTGACATACTGCAGCGCGACCTCGACGGAGATCCCCTCCGCTTCCCCGGTGAAATAGATGACGTCGCTGACAGCCTCTTTGCTCTTGTTCAGATCCCGGATAAAGCCGATGATCCCGTCCGGCTCGTGGTACGTCTGGGTTTCCTCTGTTCCCGGCCGCCTGTCCGTGTAAACGATCGTGAGATTCGGATTCAGATACGCCGTCTCGTGCATGCGGCTCTTGATCTCCTCCTCACGGAATCTCGTCTTTTCAAAAATCTCGCTGTCCGGCAGGAAATTGATCTTCGTGCCGCTCTCCCGCGTCTTGCCCACAACGGGAAGCAGGCCGTTCTCCAGCTCCATGGCCGGAACCCCCCGCTCGTAGCGGTCCTCGTAGATAAAACCGCCGTTTTTGATCGTCACGTTCATGTGCGCGGAGAGTGCGTTGACGACGGAGGAACCAACACCGTGAAGGCCGCCGCTCGTCTTGTACGCCTCGTTGTCGAACTTGCCGCCCGCATGGAGCGTCGTCAGCACGATTCGCTCGGCGCTCACGCCCTTCTCATGCATTCCCACCGGAATCCCACGCCCGTTGTCTTCCACCGTACAGGATCCGTCCGCTTCGAGCGTAACCCGGATCGTATCGCAGAAGCCCGCCAGATGCTCGTCGACGGAGTTGTCCACGATTTCATAGACCAGGTGATTTAATCCTCTGGTCGAAACGCTCCCGATATACATGCCGGGTCTGGTGCGAACCGCCTCCAGACCCTCCAGCACTTTGATACTATTTGCATTGTATTGATTTATCTGATTTGCCATTTACTCTTCCTGTACTGCCCCTGCGCGCCTTGCCCGGAGCAATGCGCCGCCCGCAGAGCGAACGGTTTTACTGTATCGTCAGCTTCTTCGAGCAGGCGATTGCCAGTGCGCCCGGACCGATGTGACAGGAAACGCTCAGGGAGAGCGAATCCATTCCGACGCGGAAATTCGGGAAGGCCGCCTCAACCTCCGCCTTGAACTGCTCCGCCTGCTCCGGCACATTCGCGTGTACGACATAGAGCCAGACCGTCTCGCTCTGCGTGCCGCCGTACATCGTCTCAATATCATTGCGCATCGCATTGATCATCGTCGTCTTGCCCTGCGCCGCGCTGCGCGCCTTGGAAAAGGCGTCAAGACGTTCTCCCTTGATCTGGAGCACAGGCTTTAATTTGAGAAGACTGCCAATCGCCGCGGCCGCCGGCGTGATTCTGCCGCCCTTTTTCAGATAGTGAAGGGTATCGAGCATGATATAGATGCTCGACTCGAATTTCACTCTCTCGAGCTCCTCGCGGATCTGCACGGCGCTCTTTCCCGCCGCCGCCATCTCCAGCGCGTCCTGCACGGAGCGCTTCTGCGTCACGGAGATGCGCTGATTATTGACGACCTGTACCCTGCCGTCATAATCGCTCGAGAGCATCATCGCACTCTGACACGAACCGGAGAGTCCGCTGCTCATTGGAATATGGACGACCTCGTCATACTCCTGGAGCAACGCATCCCACACCTTCAGAACCTCCGTCGGCGAGGGCTGGCTCGTGACGATCGACTCCTCTCCTGCCAGCCGCTCGTAGAACTGCGGCTTCGTCAGATTAATATCTTCATAATAGGTTTCCTCACCGATCATAAACGGCATCGGAACCACGCTGATTCCCATCCCGGCGGCCTGCGCCTGCGTAATTCCACTGTTGCTGTCGGTTACGATTGCTACTTTTCCCATCATTCATCTCCATTCCGGAGCGTTTTGGCCAAGAATGCACCGGAAGCTGCGAGGGCAGTCTTCCGCTGCGATGCGGCAGTCCTGTAACGCTCTCCACAAAACTGCCCGACTATTTCCTCATGTCCATCCATGCGGACATACATTTCTACTATACGTTCAGATGGTTCTAAAGTCAACCGATGATTTCCTCTGCTTCTCCCGCAGCCGCGCGCGCAGCGCCTCGTGACAGGGCGCTTCCAGCCGCGGATCGTCCGCCGTCGCCTCGCCCAGAAGAGCCGCCGCCGTCCGGAGCACATTCGCGTCCGTATAGATGTCCGCCAGCACGAAGCCCATCTCCCCGCTCTGGCGCACACCGAAAAGATCTCCCGGCCCCCGCAGCTGCAGATCCTGCTCCGCTATGGCGAAACCGTCGTTGCTCTTTTCCAGAATTTCGAGCCGTTTGGGCTTCTTCTCCCCGGTTCCCCCGCAGAGGAACACGCAGTACGACTGGTGCGATCCGCGCCCGATCCTCCCCCGCAGCTGGTGGAGCTGGGCGAGCCCGAAGCGTTCCGCATTCTCCACGACCATCACCGTGGCGTTCGGCACGTTGATCCCGACCTCCACCACCGTCGTCGAGACGAGCACGTCCGTCTCTCCCGCCGCAAAGGCCGCCATAACAGCCTCCTTCTCCTGCGGCTTCATACGCCCGTGGAGACTGGCAATCCGCACCGTCTGCGGCAGAAAGTCCCGCAGCCGCTGTGCCGTATCCGCCACATTGGCCATCGATCCGCCCTCCACGCGGCAGATCCCCTCCTCGGCGTCGCTCTCCTCAATCGCCGGACAGATCACATAGGCCTGCCGCCCCTGCTGTACCTCGCGCAGCAGGAAGCGGTACGCCTTTTCCCGATCGCTCTGCATCGTGACACAGTTGCGGATCGGGAGTCTGCCGCTGGGCAGCTCCCGCAGCACGGAAATCTGCAGATCCCCGTAGAGAATAATCGCCAGGGTGCGTGGAATCGGCGTCGCGCTCATCACGAGCACCGGGACGACCTCGCCCTTTCCCGCCAGCCGTTCCCTCTGCCGGACGCCGAAGCGGTGCTGCTCATCCGTGATCACAAGTCCCAGATCCCGGTACTCCACAGCATCCTCGATCAGGGCATGGGTACCAATGACCACATTGGCCGCTCCCGTCGCAATCGATTCGTAGGCGGAGCGGCGCGCCCTGCCTTTCACCGAGCCCGTCAGCAGAACAGGACGGATCGGAAGATCATACGTCTCGACCAACTGCGTCAGAGACTGCATATGCTGTGCGGCCAGCACTTCTGTCGGCGCCATCATCGCCCCCTGCCGTCCGTTCGCCGCGCACAGCAGCAGCGCCAGAAAGGCGAGAATCGTCTTGCCGGAGCCCACGTCGCCCTCGAGGAGCCGGTTCATCACATACTCCCCCGTCAGGTCCGCCTCGATCTGCGACCAAGCCTGCCGCTGCGCCCGCGTCAGTTCATAGGGAAGCGCCAGGATCAGACGCTTCGTCTCCCCGGCGCGGTTCATGGGATGGGGATTTCGCAGCGCCCCGGTTCCTTCTTTCTCGAGATGAACCGCTGCGAGAAACAGATAAAATTCATCAAAAACGAGACGGTTCCTCGCGCGCCGCATCGCCTCCTCCGAGGGAGGGAAGTGTACGTTTTTCTCCGCCTCTTCCTCCCGTTCCAGATCGAGTCCGTAGACCTCCCCCGCCCGGCCCCGCTCCGCATCGCTCAGGTATTCGGCCTGCGGCGGACATTCCTGCAGCGCCTCCTGTACGAAACGCCCGAAGATTTTGCGCCGCACGCCCTGCGGAACGCTGTATCTGGGCTGAAGCGTCCCGGCGAGGGCGGCGTATTCGCTCTCGGTAAAGATCTGGGGCTGTTCCATATAGAAGGCGCCGTTCTTAAAGCGCTGCACCACACCCCGGAACAGGCGCACTGTACCCGCCGGAAGATTCTTGCGCAGATAGGGCATGTTAAAGTAGGTAAGACGGATCGGAACCGGACCGCGGGCAGATTCCGATCCGGCGGAGGGCGCGGAGCCCCCGGAAGCATTCGCAGCAGGAAGCTGCCCCGCGTCCGCCGCCAGCCACACCGCCTGCAGGTGCGTGATCGAGCGCCCACTGGAGCGGATCGTCTGTCCTCCCGTGACCGCAAGACGCAGCGTCGCCATCTCTCCCTCTATGCAGTCCGGCAGAGCCTTGGGCAAATCATACGCCTCATAGGCGCGCGGATAGTACTGCAGAAGATCTCCGGCGGTTGCCAGTTCCCTTTTCTGCAGCAGGGCAGCTGTCTTATCTCCGACTCCTTTGAATTTTGAAAGCGGCGTCTCTCGCTCCATCACGCACTCCCTCCCCTGTTCTCTCCCAATCCTATCCAAAGCGAAAAGGACGGGAATCCCGTCCTTTCCGCACTTGCAATGCAGGCCTATTTTTGCAGCCTTACTTCTTGTCAATCAGAGCTTAATGAGATATGATGAATACAATATACCATTATCTTATTTACGACATATCACAGAACACATACTCTATCGACACCATCTGTTCCCGCCTCAAAAGGACCTGTTTCCGCACCATTCACACCTTCTCCGCACAGCGCATATTGTTCTCCACGCAATCAATTTCTTTTTCTTGTTGTTCATGCGCATAGTGTGTATAATTTATAAGGAGGCCATTCCATGAAATTCCGGGAAATCGAAAAAATAATCCTTGCTGACGGATGGCGCTTCAAAACAGCAAGAGGCTCTCATTACTCCTACATCCATCCGACCAAGCCTGGCAAACTCACTATCCCGAATCACCCCGGAGATCTTGATCCCCGAACAATAAAATCTATCCTGAAACAGGCCGGCCTCTGAATTCCGATCACCCAAAAGGAGACGAGAAACGCTCCAGAATGGAGATTACAATGAAATTAACATATCCAGCTTGCTTTTATCCCTGTGAAGAAAAACAGGGCGGATACACGGTTGAAGTACCCGATCTTCCCGGCTGTGTCAGTGAGGGCGCTACGCTTGCCGACGCCATCTTAATGGCGACAGATGCCGCCTCCGGATGGATTCTTGATGAATTAGAAGAGGGAAGAGATCTTCCCCTGGCCACGCCGTTCTCCGAAATTGTTCCTGATCAGGGCGGGTTCATAACCACCCTTGTTCTGGATATGGACGCCTATGCTGAAAAATACGGCAATAAAGCAGTAAGAAAGAATCTGACAATCCCCGCATGGATGAATACATTCGCTGAGAAAAATCACATCAATTTCTCACAGGTTCTGCAGGATGCACTCGCTTCTATGTATCGTAACAGAAACGTGTAAAGCAGAAATATAAAACCAAAGAATAAAACCGCCGCCTTTTCCTCTGCCCTGACGTCGGAGGAATGCACTCTGCCTTTCGCAGCACGCATTCCTCCGACGTCCCCGCGTTTGAAAAGACGGCGTTTTCTCTCAACGTCCGTTTTCTACTCTGCGCTCAGAATATAGTAGTAAATCGGCTGGCCGCCGTTCTGCAGCTCCACGTCGCACTTCGAAAACTTCTCCGCGATACGTCCGCGCAATGTCTCTGCCTCCTCCTGCGTCACATCCGCGCCGTAGTACACGCTGATCAGTTCCGTATCCTCGCCGACAATCTTCGCCAGCGTTGCGAGTGCCGCTTCGTCGCGGTCGGTGTCAACCGCCACAATGCCGCTGTCGCCGATTCCCATCATATCTCCTTCTTTGATCTCGATGCCGTCCAGAACCGTATTGCGGACCGCATAGGTGATCTCCGCGCTCTTGACATGACGGATCTCCTCTGACATATTCTCCCTGTTCACATCGCTGTCGAGATCCGGCATGAAATTGATGACCGCCGTAATTCCCTGCGGAATCGTCTTGGTCGGGATCACGATCACGTTCTTGTCCTTCGTCATGCCGGCCGCCTGATTCGCCGCCAGAATGATATTTTTGTTGTTCGGCAGGATGAATATCGTATCCGCATTGACCTTGGCGATAGCGTCCAGCACATCCTCCGTGCTGGGATTCATCGTCTGTCCTCCGGAAATAATGTAGTCTACGCCGAGTCCCTTGAAGATCTCCGCAATGCCGTCCCCCACAGAAACCGCAATAAAGCCCACGTCTTTTCTGGGCTCCGCGGGAGCTGTCTGTCCGCTCTCCGCCGTCTGCCCCGCGCCGTCCAGCTTAAAGAGCGTTTCCTGGTGCTCGAGCCGCATATTGTCGATCTTCAGATTCGAGAGCTGTCCGTAGAGCAGACCTCTCTGGATCGCCAGACCCGGATCGTTGGTGTGCACATGAACCTTGACAACCTCATCATCCGCCACGCACACAATCGAGTCGCCGATGGATTCCAGATATGCCTTGAAATCCTTCTCTGTCTTGGAGCCGAAATGCTTGTTCAGCATAATGATAAACTCGGTGCAGTAACCGAATTTGATCTCCGCGTTCGCGCGCATCTCCGGGTTAACAAGATCCTTGTGCGCGTTCTCCTTCGGAGCGGAAACCTCCTTTGCGATCGCCGCATAGTCGATCTCCTTGCCAAGATAGCCGTCGTACGCTCCCTTTAAGACCTGCATCAGTCCCTGTCCGCCGGAGTCCACGACACCCGCCTGCTTCAGAACCGGAAGCAGATCCGGCGTGCTCGCCAGAACCTCGTCCGCGTAGGCGATAACCGCTTTGAAATAGACGTCCAGATCCTCCTCGCCCTGATCCGCGAGTTCTCTCGACTTCGCCGCAGCACCCTTGGCCACGGTCAGGATCGTTCCTTCCTTCGGCTTCATGACGGCCTTGTACGCCGTCTCCACCGCCTTATCAAAAGCGTCCGCAAAAACCGGCACGCTCACCTGCACATGTTCCCTGACTCCCTTGCAGAATCCCCGCAGCAGCTGCGACAGAATAACGCCGGAATTTCCTCTTGCACCCCGCAGAGAACCGGAAGAGATCGCCTTGCAGATCGTCATCATATCGTCCGTATCGCCGAGACTCACGACCTCTCTCACCGCCGACATGATCGTCATCGTCATGTTCGTTCCGGTATCTCCGTCCGGCACGGGAAAGACATTCAATTCATTAATCCACTCTTTATTGGCTTCCAGATTTTTTGCTCCCGCCAAAAACATCCTGGAAAGCGTTCTGGCGTCGATTGCTTGGTTGCTCACGTTGTTTCCTCCTGCACAATGGTTCTTCGTAAGGATCAGTCAATTACTCTGACGCCCTCGACATAAATGTTGATCTTCTCGATTTCCAGCCCTGTAAACTCCTCCACCTTATAGCGGACGCTGCTGATCAGGTTATCCGCCACTGTGGAAATGTTGACGCCGTACGATACGATCACATGAAAATCAATCGTCAGCTTGCCGTTTGCGCTCAGAGAGACGCTGATTCCCCGCGTCATGGAATCCTTTTTCAGAAGGTTGACGAAACCCTCTTTCATATTGACGCCCGCCATGCCGACGATGCCGAAGCATTCCGTCGCGACAGTGCCCGCGTACTGGGCAATCACTTCGTTGTCAATGGAAATGTTTCCCATATGTGTATTCATGGAAGATGATCTCATATGTATTCGCTCCTTTCCAGACTCCCGCGCCCGTCTCCCGCATTGCCGGGCAGCGCGCGAAAATCCCATTCAGTAGAATTATAACTGCTTTCCCGCAAAAAAGGAATACCCTAAAAATCCGCCCGGATCTTCCGGCAAAAGAAAAAGTCCGGAAAAACCGGACTTTTGACTCATTCCATCAGGCGTCTTACCGCTTATGCGCGTTCGACTTTGCCAGATCTCAGGCAGCTCGTGCAGACATGCATCTTCTTCGTGCCGCCGTTTACCTTGCAGCTCACGTTCTGAACGTTGGAATTCCAGATTCTGTTGGATCTTCTATGTGAATGGCTGACGTTGTTTCCGAAATGAGCGCCTTTTCCACAGATATCACACTTCGCCATTTTTACACCTCCCTACATACATAATAGGTCTTACACAACATTTGCATTTTAACAGATCAATTTCAAAAAAGCAAGAAGAAATTTTCGCCAGTTCCGCCGCCTCTGTACCTCTCTGTACCTTTATTCACCTTCCCCATTTACAATAATACCTTCTTCCCGAACATTCCTGTAATACGGCAATACATCTGCCCAATCATTGTACTGCATCTCGCTTTTAATCACCGGTGAAATATCTATGCCTGTATTCATTTCAATATCAAAGGCAAAATCGTATACGGCATTTTCCATCTTCTTTATTTCTTCTTCTGTTAGATCAACCAGTACCATAATATCGATATCGGAATTGTTTTTATAATCCCCTCTCGCATAAGAACCATACACAATGACCTTGGATAAATGTGTTCCAAATATATGCCGCATTTGTCGTGAAAACTGATTGACACTCTTTCTTGCTATATCCGTCATAAATTCCCTCTTCCTAAATAAATCGACTTCTCATAGACAGACCACAACTGCAGACGAGGTACTATTTTAGGCATCATTTATATTTTATTCCTTTTTTTCTCCCCTGCCTATCCCCGAATTGCCTTCACAGGATCTATTTGGTTCTTACTATCTCACTGCTCCTCACGAATCCCTATACGAAATTTCTTTGTCAAACCGGGAAAAACATTATATACTAGTACCGCAGCGCCCTGAGGACGGCGCGCCATGCGGATCGAGCAGAAGGATGATCCCTACCATATTATATAGAAGGAGTTTTCTCACCATGAAGATCAGCGAATTGTACCGACAGAAATCCTGCGTTTTTTCCATTGAGTGCTTCCCTCCGAAGCAGACCGCCAATTTCGAGAAGTTAAAGACGACGCTCTCCTCGATGGCAGAGCTTTCCCCCGATTTCATCAGCGTGACATACGGCGCGGGCGGCTCCGCGGGCGGTGTCTCCACGGTCGAGCTCGCCTCTTTTCTGAAAAACGAACTGCACATCGAGCCGCTGGCTCATCTGATCTGTATGGGATCTGACAAGACCAGCGCAAAGGAAACCCTCGCTCAGTTGTCGAAGGAGAACGTGCACAATGTACTCGCACTGCGCGGTGACGTCACCCCGCTTCGTCCCAGAAGTGCGGATTTTGCCCACGCCAGCGATCTGATGTTCTATCTGCGTTTTCTCTCCCCGGAGCTGGGTCTCGCAGGGGCCTGCTATCCGGAGGGACATCCCGAGAGCGATACGCCCGCATTTGATATTGAAGCGCTGCGCATCAAACAGGCTGCCGGAGCGGATCATCTGATCACGCAGCTGTTCTTCGACAATGCGAAATTCTACCGTTTCCTGAACCGCATGCGCAAAGCCGACCTCTCGCTCCCCGTCTCGGCGGGTGTCATGCCTATTGTGAAGAAATCGCAGATCGAGCGGACGATCGCCCTCTCCAGCGCCAGCCTTCCCTCCGAATTCACGAAGATGATCGCACGCTATCAGGACGACGAACAGGGACTCTGGGATGCCGGAATCGATTATGCGGTCAATCAGATCCGCGATCTGATTGAAGGCGGGGCAGACGGCGTTCATCTGTACGCGATGAACAATTTCGAAGTCGCCAAGAGCGTGTACGACGGAATCTCGGACCTTCTTTCCTAAGGAAACGATACAGGAGACAATATGCCAACTCTGGACCGGCCCGCACAGGGCCATAAAATCGAAATTCCCTACGCGGAGGTCATCCGCTATCTGGGCGGCTATCATATGGAAATCTCCCCGGAAGCCGAAGCGCTTGTCCGGGAGGGAATCGATAAAATCAGCGCCGCCATGGATCCGCGCGCCTGCTACGCCCGCTTTCCGATCCTGCATCTGGACGAGGAACAGGTCACACTTCCCTGCATGGACATTCACAGCCGTCTGCTGGCGCGCCACATCGCCGGCTGCAGCGAGGTCATCCTCTTCGCCGCCACGATCGGAGCACAGACTGACCGTCTGATCCGCGGAGCGGAACTCCTCTCCCCTTCCCGCTCCGCCGTGCTGCAGGCCGTCGGCGCGGCCGCGATCGAGAGCTACTGCAATGATTTAAACGATCGTCTGAACAGGGAAGAGGACGCGCTCGGGCACCTCACCCGCAGACGCTATTCCCCGGGCTACGGGGATTTTGCCCTGACCCACCAGCGCGACTTTTTCCGTGTGCTCGAATGCCCGGTACGCCTCGGCATCAGTCTCACGGAGGGAATGCTGATGGTGCCGAGCAAATCCGTAACCGCACTGATCGGAATCGAAACTCCGCAGTAATTATTGACAGACTTTGACAGGCTTTGCGCCGGAGCGCCGCAAAGCCCGCGGATAACAGACGCAGCCCGAAGGGCCGCCCGCCCTGCCGCGCAAACGCTCCGGAACGGAGATTACTACTACCATGAAAAATCACACCTCTCTGATGGAACAGGTCAGATCCGGCTACGTCTATTTTGACGGCGGTATGGGAACTCTTCTGCAGGAACAGGGACTCGCCGCAGGCGAACTGCCCGAGAGATGGAATCTCTCTCATCCGGAAATCATCGCCGGAATCCACCGCTCCTATTTAGAAGCCGGATGCCATATTCTGAAAGCCAACACCTTCGGCGCGAATGCCTTGAAATATGAGGAGGAAGAGCTCTCCGCCGTTATCACCGCCGCCATCGATCTCGCCCGCGGCGTGATCCGGGATGTTTGCGGCGGCGATTCCAGCGCTTCCGCTGTCGGCAGCGCTCCGGCAGACGGAACGTCTGCCTGTGAAGGCTCGAACGCCGGAAAATCCGTCTGCGAAGATGCGACAGCCGCCGCGACTCCGCAACCGCAGGCCTATGTCGCCCTCGACGTCGGCCCGACGGGCAAGCTCCTGCAGCCTCTCGGCGATCTCGCCTTTGAGGATGCGGTCGAACTGTTCGCCCGGACGATCCGACTGGGCGCAGCGGCGGGCGCGGACCTGATTCTGATCGAGACGATGAACGACAGCTACGAGATGAAGGCCGCCGTCCTCGCCGCAAAAGAGAACTGCGATCTTCCCGTCTTTGCCACCTGCGCCTACGACGAGAGCGGCAAGCTCATGACAGGGGCTTCCCCCGCCGCTATGGTGGCGCTGCTCGAGGGTCTCCGTGTGGACGCCCTCGGCGTCAACTGCTCTCTCGGGCCTCTCCAGATGCTCCCGGTCGTCCGCGAGCTGACCGCCCACGCCTCCGTTCCGGTGATCGTCAATCCGAATGCCGGACTGCCGCATGTGGAGAACGGACGCACCGTCTACGACGTCGGCCCCGCGGAGTTCGCCGACGCCATGACGCAGATCGCCGCCTGCGGCGCACGGATTCTCGGCGGCTGCTGCGGCACGACGCCTGCCCATATGCACGCCATGATCGGGAGCACGGCGCAGACCGATCCGGTTCCTCTCTCGGATAAAAACGAGACGCTGATCTCCTCCTATACGAACGCCGTCCGGTTCGGCGCAAAACCGATTCTGATCGGCGAGCGCATCAATCCCACCGGCAAGAAGCGGTTCCAGCAGGCGCTGCGCGAGCGCGACATGGAATATATTCTCGCCCAGGGACTCTCCCAGCAGGAGAACGGCGCGCACGTCCTCGACGTCAACGTAGGGCTCCCCGAGATCGACGAAGAAGCGACCATGGACGAGGTCGTCCGCACGCTCCAGAGCGTCTGCGACCTGCCGCTGCAGATCGACACAACAGACGTGCGGGCCATGGAGACGGCGCTGCGCCATTACAACGGCAAACCGATGGTGAACTCCGTCAACGGCAAACAGGAGGTCATGCATGAGATCTTCCCTCTCGTTCGCAAATATGGCGGTCTCGTCGTCGGGCTGCTGCTGGATGAGGACGGCATCCCCGAAACCGTAGAGGGACGTCTTGCCATCGCGCGCCGGATCTACGACACCGCCGCAGAGTACGGGATTCCGCAGAAGGACATCATTCTCGACGCACTGACGATGACCGTCTCCACCGACGACCGCGCCGGTATGGTCACCCTCGAGACCGTCCGCCGCATCACCGAGGAATACCATGGTCTGACGAGTCTGGGTGTCTCCAACATTTCCTTCGGACTGCCGGAGAGAGGTTCTGTCAACGCCGCCTTTTTCCTCATGACGATGACCGCGGGACTCTCCGCCGCCATCATGAATCCCGCCTCCCTGCCGATGCGGGAGGCGTATTACAGCTTCTGCGCCCTCCACGCCGACGATCCGCAGTGTATGGACTATATCGGGTTCGCCACCGGATCAGAGATGCAGGAGCGCCGCGCGCTGCTCTCAGGCGGCGGAAACGCGGGCGCGGGAGCCGGAACAGGCGCAGCGGGGGCAAACGCTGCAGTCGGCGCAGCGGGCGGCGCGAACAGTGCGGCAGGCAGCACAGTCGGCTCAGCTGGCGAAGGCGGCGCGGAGGATCCTCTCGTTCACGCGATCCGGAAAGGATTGAAGGAGCAGGCCGCCGCTCTCGCCGGAGAGGCGCTCGAGGCAGGAACCGCCCCCCTCGCTCTGATCGACACCAAAATGATCCCCGCTCTCGATGAAGTCGGCAAGGGCTTTGAGAAGAAGACCGTCTTTCTGCCCCAGCTCCTGATGAGCGCGGAGGCCGCCAAGGCCGCGTTCGCCGTCCTGCGCCGCTTCATGGAGGAGCACGGCACAGCCGGTGAGAAAAAGGGCAAGGTCGTCATCGCCACAGTCAAGGGCGACATTCACGACATCGGAAAAAATATCGTCAAGGCGCTGCTGGAAAATTATGATTTCGATGTGATTGATCTGGGCAAGGATGTGCCGCCGGAGACCGTCGTCGAGGCTGTCGTGCGCGAACACGCCCCGCTGGCCGGGCTCTCCGCCCTGATGACAACGACCGTTCCCGCCATGGAGGAGACGATCCGCCAGCTGCGGGAAAGCGCGCCGTGGTGCAAGGTCGTGGTCGGCGGCGCGGTCATGACGCAGAAATACGCCGACATGATCGGTGCGGATCACTACGCCAGAGATGCGATGGAAACCGTGCGCTACGCCGAGGAGGTCATGCGCGAAGCGGCGGAAAGCGCGGCTGCGCAGGGCTGCAAATAGTGCGGCACTGCGAATGACGCAGACTGAACTGTTTACAAAAATAATAAACAGATGCAAAAAGAAAGGAAGTAATCCCTATGGCTACGAATGCAACTAACCAAAAGAAAAACAACAAAAAACTGATGACAGCTCTTCTCGTACTCGCACTTGCCGTCGTCGCCCTGCTTCTGGTCTACCGCCAGTTCGGGCCGCAGACCTCCGCAGGCAATAAATCTCTGACAATCTCCGTGGAGTCCGCCGACGGCGCTACCACGGACTATGCCGTTTTGACCGACGCCGAATATCTGCGGCAGGCCATGGACGAGGCCGACGGACTGACATATGAGATGACGGACGGCATGGTCATCACCATCAACGGCGAGCGCGCCGACTGGAACGAGGACAGCGCCTACTGGGCTTTTTACGTCAACGGCGAATACTGCCAGTACGGCGTGGACGAACAGCCGGTCGCGGACGGCGACGAGTTTGACATCGTCTACACCCCCGCACAGTAAATGCAAGAGACCGCTAAATGGCGATGGCCTGCACCGGCTCTCGCTTAGCGGTCTCTTCATTTCGCAGTTCTCACACAGTCCCGCAATGCGGCAGCGCAGACGCAGAACCATGCGCGGGCTCTGTTCGCCGCACCGCGCGTTCCAACATGGAGATAGTGTGGCAGACGCAAATTTGAAATTTGCGTCGCCCCGTCGCGTAAAGCGCTCCGGAATGGAGATTCTATGAATAGACGTCCTCCGTTTTCCCGGAAAAATTCTTCCGACTCTCATTTTTCCATCAGATATGCCGCCGGAAACATCGTTCTCGGCGGCATACTTGTCGCGGTGATGGAGGCGGCCAAACTCGCTCTCTCCTTCCTGCCCAATATCGAGCTGGTTTCCCTGCTCGTCATTCTCTATGCGCTGGAATTCCCCGCGCTGATTTTCTGCATCCTCCCCGTCTTCGTCCTCGTGGAATGCGGCGTCTATGGTATGGGACTCTGGGTGATCATGTATCTCTACAGCTGGCCGGTGCTCGCAATTCTCGCACGCCTCTTCCGCCGCCAGAACTCGCCCCTGTTCTGGGCGATCCTCTCCGGGAGCTTCGGCCTGTGCTTCGGTGCGCTCTGCGCTCTCGTCTATCTGCCGATCGGAGGCCCTTCTCTCTTCTTTACCACCTGGGTCTCCGGCATTCCCTACGATCTGCTGCATTTCGGCGGCAATTTCGTACTCTGCCTCTGCCTCTTTGCCCCGCTGCGCAGGCTGATCCGCCGCTGCAAGGCAGCGTTTCCGGAGCTCTATCGGGACAGACAGAAACGGAAATAGGTTACTCCGCCATACTCCCATGATCAGTGAAAGAACGCCTCACGCCCGGACTGCATCGAACCGGCTGCTCACATATGTCCCTGATAACTCTTCCCGGGATACATGAATTCATAAATCAGCGTTCCCTCTCTCTCGATCTTCTGCGCTCCATCCGTCAGTACCAGCGATCCGACAGCTTCATACCGGGTATAGGAACCGTCAATTCCCAGTGTTTTCATCAGAAGCTTTTGCGGCAGAGGCAGATTATTCTTCCCGTTGTTCTCTATAATCTTCTGCATTCGCAGGGTATAGTCCGCTTTCTTTCCGTTATTTTCAAAAACGTAATGAATGGCCCCGGGATATGTTTTCTCACTCACGTCATCCTGATACTCCTCCAGAATCTCACACTGTACATTGTCCGTGCTCTCAAAGACAAGATTTCCTTCGCTGTCCTGAATAAACACGATCGGAAAACGCGTATATTCCGTATTCTGGTTCGAGACCATGTCAAACACCAGCATGGAGTAATCTTCAAAACTCTGCCGCGCCCATACCCAGTGATTCCACTCCTTCACAAAGGTCACGTTGCCCCACTGATGATCATGATACCCGTATCCGTGAACAGGAATCTCCTGCCCCTGTATCGTCAGCGTTCCACTCACCTCTCCTTTCGGTACGGTGCAGAACCATGTGTAATATCTTCCCGCTTCCCCGAACTCCAGATAGGCGCTCCCGGGGCGGTAGGGTCTGGAGAGACTGTGCAGCTTCAGATCCGCTCCGATTCCTTTCAGCGGTTCCACATAAATGCTGTACTCCTGCAGATCTCCGGTGAAGAAATTATTGCCGTAGCGCACGTCGCACTGCAGTTTGCTCCACGACGATTCCCCTACGGAAAAGTCCCGTCCCTGCTTATATTCCGTGCCGTCCGGCCGTGTGATTCGTATTTTAAACTTGGGATGGTCCTTGTCTGAATTGGTGTGTCCGCTGGATTTGGTAAAAAACTGGATGA
Organism: Eubacteriales bacterium; assembly: GCA_030524225.1. Classification (GTDB taxonomy): domain Bacteria; phylum Bacillota; class Clostridia; order Lachnospirales; family Lachnospiraceae; genus CAG-791. Next base: position 26,118 of record JAUNGV010000011.1, on the reverse strand, counting down.
CCACACTCGTCCCATCGTCCAGCATAGCGTCAAAATACCACCACTCCCACGTTCCCTTATCCGACTGGCTGCGGCGGCCGTCCTCCCACAGCTCAATTTTGTCCGGATTGACTCCGAGCATCTTATAGTCCTCCGGCCGGTTCATCAGTCTTGCTTTTGCCATAATAATCTCCTTTCCAGTGCTCTCTGTCTGCGTTTTTCCTTTTATTTTCGTCCACTATACCACCGCAGTTTCGACCTTCACCACCGATAATTTTTCTTATCACGTTCCAATAAGAAACAATTTGTTTGCTTTTTGTAGCTTATTGGCATATCCGGACTGATATTATCGGTGTGTTTTCGGTGATTTCGGTGTGATTTCCATGGACAGCTTTCAGGAACAGGCAGCATTCGGATGATCACTTTTCAGATGACAGCGTTTCGGACGCCCGTATATACCCGAATGACATTCCGCCATCTGTTCGCACCCTGCGCGCTCCTGTGGTACTATATTGAAAGAAGAAAGAAGGAGAAGGGAACATGAAACAGAAAACAGATTTAAGAGTGATTAAAACGAAAAAGGCTATCCACAACGCATTTATTCACCTGCTGGGCACCAAGGGCCTTACCGCCATGACGGTTCAGGATATTCTCGATGAGGCACTCATTAACCGCAAGACCTTCTATACCTATTACCACGACAAATATGATCTGGCGGAACAGATCGCCTCTGAGTTTCTGAAACGCTTTGATGAACTTCTCTCCCGGCGCTTTTCCGACTCTCCATGCACCTCCCCCGCCGCGTTTCCCATCGGGGAACTCTACGCCGCACTGTATCAGGATAAAAAGGAACTCTCTGCCATCTGGAGTATTCAGACAGATCACATCAACGTATTCAGCGAGATCAGCGAACGGCTGCAGAAAGTCTACCGGCATCTGGCCGCCCGATACGAAACGCCGGGGGACGTCATGCTGCAGTCCTACATGTTTTCCGCGTTTGTGCTGACCTCCTACCGGCATATCATGGAGACGGAACAGACTTACGAGACCCATCAGCTTCTCAAAGAGTATCAGAACATTTACGATGTCATTGAAAAAGCGGCTCAGCAGGACGCCGCGCGCGCTCAGGATGCTTGAACGGATTCGAACCGTATCACCAACAGCATCCAACTATAAAAATACCCAACCTTGAAATATTCAACTGTAAAATACTCAATTGCAAAACAGCATATAACACTTGACAACAGTTATCAGCTGTTATATGCTGTTTATCGAAAGAATCACTGCGCAGTATTCTGGAACGGAGGCAATAGAAGATTGAAAAATAAGCTCGATAGCTTATTTTTCAATCCCGAGATTTGTGCCGGAGCGTCACAAATCTCAATTATGACAGACGCGAATTGGAGATTCGCGTCGCCCCGTCACGAGGAACGCTCCGGAATGGAAGAAAACATGAATCTTATTATCAATCACTCCTCCATGGTGCCCATATACGAACAGATCGTGGATCAGGTTAAGGCGATGATCCGGCGCGGCGCGCTGCACACGGACGACGTGCTTCCTTCCGTCCGCATTCTCGCCAAAGAGCTGCGGATCAGTGCCCTGACAGTCAAAAAGGCCTACGACGCCCTCGAAGCGGAGGGATTCGCCGTCACCATACACGGAAAGGGGACGTATATCACCGCCTCCAATCCTGCTCTTCTGCTTGAGGAGCAGCGCAAAGAGGTGGAGAGCGATCTCGATGCCGCGATCCAGAAGGGCCGTCGCTGCGGGCTCTCCGACGAAGAGATCCACACTTTGTTTTCACTGCTGCTGGAAGGGTGAGAGGCAAAAGAAAGGACGATTCCTATGTTACAGATCGATCAGCTGCAAAAGCATTATAAGACCTTTTCCCTGCACTGCTCGCTCGAAGTTCCCGACGGGCGAATCACCGGTCTGGTCGGGCAGAACGGCGCGGGCAAAACCACGCTCTTCAAGGCAATTCTCGGTCTGATCCGACCGGATGGCGGCTCCATCTCACTTCTGGGAAAAGATCCGCGCTCGCTCAGCGCGCAGGAGAAACAGGAGCTCGGCGTTGCACTCGCAACCTCCGGATTTAACGGTTACCTGACAGTCGCCGATCTGCTTCCTCTGCTCTCGCATTTTTACGCAACCTTCGACCGGGCGTTCTTTCTCGAACAGGCGGAACAATTTCATCTTCCGATGAAGCAGAAAATCCGGGAGTTCTCATCAGGCATGAAGGCCAAGCTCAAGATTCTCTGTGCGATCTCCCACGACGCCCGTCTCCTGATTCTCGACGAGCCGACCGCCGGACTGGATGTCGTCGCCAGAGAATCCCTGCTTGATCTGCTTCGGACGTATATGGCCCGGGATGAGCGCCGCTCCATGCTCATCAGTTCCCATATTTCCAGCGACCTGGAGAGTCTGTGCGACGATTTCTACATGATTCATCAGGGCGGGATTCTTCTGCATGAGGACACGGACGTTCTGCTCTCCGACTACGCCCTGCTGAAAATCGGCAGAGAGCAGTATCAGACGCTGGACAAACGTTATCTGCTGCGCGCGAAGCCAGAGAGCTTCGGATACAGCTGCCTGACCAACCAGAAACAGTACTATCTCGAGAACTATCCACAGATCGCGGCGGAGTGCGGTTCCATTGATCATGTGATTTCCATGATGGTTACGGGAACGCCGGCAGCGTAAAAACGGACATACGGATCTGAATTTCTGATTACGGCGCCGCAGGATTGCGGCCGGAGGTAAGATTTGTGCCGGAGCGTCGCAAATCACAATACATGGCAGATGCAAGGAACGCTCTGGAATGGAGATTATCTATGAACGGATTACTTGGATTACTGATTAAGGATTTCAAATTTTTCAGGGCGCAGCGCATTTTTTTTCTCATTATCCTGGCCATCGCTGGAATTTCTGTTTTTTCCTCCTCCGATTTCGGCGCCTCTTTTCTGCTGATCTATTTCACCGTGGGCGGAGCCACGTTCGTGATCAGCACGATCGGTCTGGATGAAGCAGAGAACGGCAGCGCCTTCTTATTTGCGCTGCCGTTCTCGAGAAGAACCTATGTGATAGAAAAGTATATTTTTGCCCTGCTGATCAGCGCCGCCAGCTGGCTGATCGCCGCACTGCTGCGCGCGCTTTTCCTTCTGCTGCACGGAATGACTTCCTCTCCGTACACTGTTTTCGTGCAGGCATTTCCCGTACTGCTCTCCGCCCTGTTCATGCTGGTCTTCCTGCTTCCCCTGACGCTGCATTTCGGCAGGGAAAAAGCATCCATCGCCATGATGGCGGTCGTCTTCCTCGCCGTCATCCTCATCGGCGCGCTCCCTCAGCTCCCCGCGCTGCAAAGCGGCGTTTTAAGGAATATAAACCTGCTCGCCGAAACGGCGGCTCAGATCACGGTTCCTGTCCTTCTGTTCTCTTTGGCCGGTACGCTCCTGCTGTTCGCGCTCTCCGGTCTGATCAGTCTGGCCATTATCGAACGGAAGGAATTCTGAAGAAAAATCCGCGGTAGCGGTGCAGGATCCCCATCAGTAGATTTCCCAGCACCCCCACGGCCAGCACCTCCCCGAGGCCCACGGTGAGCACCATGAACCAGACGGCGTCCTCCATATGGTAAGCGTACTTAAGGACCAGCGGGATGATCACCGCGTTGCTGACAATCGGCGGCAGCACGGCGCACAGGCGATAGCGGAGTCCTGCGGCGTCTGTCAGGAAACGGCTGTCCGCTCCGCTCCCGGCAGCCCCTGCCGACAGAGCGTCCGCAGCATTCCCACCGCGGCACAGAACATAGGTGCCGAGCGCGCCGAGTAACGTCGCCAGCGTCCCGAACACGATATCCGGCAGCATGGCTCCTCCCAGAATATTCGCCAGCAGGCAGCCGATCGTCACGCCGTAGATTCCAGCTGGCGTAAAAGCGGGCAGCACGCAGAGCATCTCGCTCACGCGGAACTGCACCGGTCCGAAGCTGATCGGCGCGAGCGCCAGCGTCAGCACGACATAGACAGCCGCGATGACAGCCGACGAGGTCAGAAAGTACACATTCGTTGCTTGTTTCTGTTTCATATTCAGTTTTCTCCTTTAGTTTTGTTTTAGGTGAGGAAGGTCTCGAACTCACCGGTCAGTAATGCGGACGCCCCGCTGAGGGAAGCAACAGACGCCGCGACCTTGGTACGCCGCCGGAATTCCCGGCAGCAAGTGCCAGTGTACCACAGATTGTCCCATGGGCGCAAGGGGCACTGCAAAATGGAGGTTCACTATGGAATATACAAAAATCAATGCCGCCGTCATAGATTCATGGGTGGATAACGGCTGGGAATGGGGCAGATATCTCACACATGACGAATATCTCAGCGCTTTAAACGGAACGTTTGAAGTGAGACTGACACCGACCAAAAACGTTCCCAAAGAGTGGCTCGGAAATCTGAAAGGGAAAAAGATATTGGGGTTAGCCAGCGGCGGCGGTCAGCAGATGCCCGTGTGCACCGCATTAGGAGCGAAATGTACCGTTCTTGATTATTCGGACAGACAGTTGGAAAATGAGCGAATTGTCGCAAAAAGAGAAGATTACGCCATACATATTGTGAAGGCCGATATGACAAAACCTCTGCCCTTTGAAGACGGTAGTTTTGACATGATATTCCATCCTGTCTCAAATTGCTATGTAGAAGAAGTTAAACCGATATGGAAAGAATGCTATCGTGTATTAAAAGAAGGGGGCTCGCTGCTTTCCGGCCTTGATATTGGCGTCAACTATATCTTTGACAACGATGAACAGACAGTGACGAATACACTTCCGTTTAACCCGTTAAAAAACAAAGACCACCTCAGACAGCTGCAGGAAAGCGGAGGCGGCATCCAGTTTTCTCATACGATTGAGGAGCAAATTAACGGGCAGCTGGAAGCAGGCTTCACCTTGAAAAGTCTGTATGACGATACCAACAGCAGCGGAAATCTTCACGAGCACAACATCGCCTCTTTCATTGCCTCATGGTGTGTGAAATAGGCTGCCTTGCGGTTTCGCACTCTTTCTCCCCGAGGCAGGCAAATGTGACCGGGACCGTCCGCAGTTCTTTTACTGTGGCGCCCTGCCCTGCATAAAATTTTCTGCCTCCCGAATGACCTGTTCTGCCGTTTCCATTTGTCTCTGTGTCTCGTCTTTATTTGCTATATAAAAATCATCATAATCGCTGGCATTGCGAATTTTCTCAGCAGTGGCGATCTTTCGCCCCAGCTCTCTGGAAAATTTTCCCGTATGCACATAATGTTGATTAAAATATGCCAGTGTATCCTTGTGCCTTTTAAATGCTGTTGTTTCCAAACTCAAAACAGCTGTCAACGCATAATAAATCGAATAATAGGCACGATTATTCGCCGCTTTCCACCGTACATTTTCACAGAGCAGTCTCGCCGTTTCCAGTTCCTCTTTTGCCCTTTTCAGCTTATATCTCGCTAAATCCTCCGCAAACGGTTTTTCTCTCATACATCCACCCCCTCTCTCTCTATGTTGATAAAAAAGGGATTGACATCTTTCCAGTATTCGTATGTCTGTGCGCTCTGGATCACGGGATTGATCTCCAGACCTGATTCCTCCTCAAAATCATAGGTCAGGTCGTAAATCGGATCGGTATATCCCACCAATTTCTCCGGCGGCAGTTCCGCCAGAATCATCAGATCGAGATCTGAATCTGCCCGGAAATCACCGCGGGCATAGGAGCCAAAAACAATCACCTTAACCGGGACTCCATTTAACTCATCCTCGCACCGCGTTTTATATCTCAGCAGCAATTCCCTGAGGTTTTCCGTCATAATCGGCCTCCTCTCTCTTCCCGGCTACAGGCAAGCGATTGGGACGTCCTCGGCTCTTTTACTGCGGCGTTCTGCCCTCCGGAAATGCCATCTCCACCGCCTCGTCGTCACCCATCAGGTCAGACTCCTCGGTGCCGCCGGTGAATTTGTCAATCAGTTCCGGAATCAAATCGATCAGCCGCGAAGCCGCATCCTGATTCCTGATATTCACCACTTTGACGATTCCATTCCGGATAATCAGCACGGAGTTCGGAGACATCTTCGCGGAAAATCCACCCGCCCCCGCATTCTTTCTGTCGGCATTGTTCGCCCCTGCGGCGCAGCCGACCGTAATATCCGTAAGCGGAATGATCGTTGTATCCCCGACCTGAATCGGCTCGCCCAGAACAGTTTTGGCGCTCAGCACACCGCTTGCCCCATCCATCAGGGACTTTACCACTGTTGTAATATTATTCTCCGCCATACATACCTCCTCGCCGCATTATACTGCGGCACTGCGAGCAGAACTCCGCGCAGGCGTTTTATGCCCTGCAATCAACGCCCCGAAAACGCTCTGCGGTTCAATTCGAACATCCTATCGTTTTATCGAGTGCCGCGCCGCCTGATCCGCCGCAGCACTTTCCTGATATCCCCGTCAAAATAAAAAATCAACGCCGCCTTCAGCAGCACAAAAATCGTGATCCTTCCTCTCGCCCATCCGGACAGATCGAGAACACAGAAGTCAAAATCCGGCTCCACGAACAGGTGTCCCGCCGTCCACGGATAGAGAAGTCCCTGTATCTCCATGAATTTGCCCGCTGCGGCAGGATCTCCGAATCCCACGGTTCCTGAAAGATTCCAGTCTCTGGGAAACAGCTGCCGGATCACTTTCTGTGTCTGTCTCTTTCCTTTTTGGAACGCTCTCGCAAATGTCTCACTCTCCAGCACGCGCCGGTAGTACGACGCGTCGGAACAGATCTTTTTCATCTTAACACAAAAGCTACGCAAAGTGTACCGCAGTTTCCTCTCAAAACGCCGCGCCCGATTCGTTGACTGTCCCGCTTTGCCAGAGCTCTTCGGATTTGACGGTTGTCCCGCCCTGCCCGAGCGCTCCGGATCCGGCGATTGCCCCGTTCCGCCCGAGCGTTCCGGGTCCGGCGATTGCCCTGCTCTGCCTGAGTGTTTCGGAGCCTGCATTTGTCCTGCTCCGCTTGAGTGTCCCGGATCTGGCGATTGTCTTGCTCCGCCTGAATATTCCTGATTCGGCTGTGTTTTCTCCTGTATCTGGTACTTTGGACTCTTCTGTGCCTGGCTCTGTGAGGAACGCCCTGTTTCCCCGGAGGTTCCGAACGTTTCCGTTTTTGTTTCCCTTAAGCCTCTCTCTGTCCGCGCGCTTTGCTCTGTCACAGCGCCTCCTCCGGCCGACTCTTCATTTTTCCCGTCCGATGGTTCCTCCCGCTTCCCGCTTCTCTCTGTCTCCTTAGTCTGTCCGGCATTCTTCCCACTCCGCGACGCTTCCCCCCTCTGCCCGACATTATTTCCACTCTGTACCGTTTCTTTCGTCTGGTCTGCATCCTCCCTGTCCTGCGCAGAATCGTCTTCCTCAAAGAGACGGGTCCGGAAAATCGGAAAGCACAGAATCCGGAGTGTGAACTCCGGGTCCTCCGGATAGGAAATATGGCCGTTGACCAGATGAAGAAGCCACGAGACATGCCCCTGAGCCGTCACCGTTTGGGGCAGAGAATCAAATGCGAACTCCTCCCGTCTTTCCGGATCGTTCGTCGCCCCGCTCAGACGATAACGGATCGGGACGAAGAGCACGAGCAGCACAGCTGCCAGCGCAAGGATGAGCAAAGCCAGAAGGATCCCCCCTATGATTTTTACTATCAGCAATACAATCGTCAACTGCTCCTCCTTATCTTCTCTCTGCGCGACGTGTCATTTCTATCCCGATTCCCGCCCGCAACTCGCAAATCCCTCTCGCCCGAAAGCACAGGATCCTTGCCTTGCTCAATATCGGCGTTCTCCGCCCGCAGCACGCAGTTCTCCTGTCGCGGCATTCCCTGCCGTTCTGTCATCCTATTCTTCCAGATTCGATCCGTCTTCCCTGTTTCCGCGCCGCACTCCGTGCGGAAACAGATACGCGCGCACATCTGTGGTTCCAGTATGGTCATACACCTCCTGCACGATCCGGCGAATCAGCTCGATTCCATCGCTCTGCCCCGCCGCCAGTCCAATGATATACGGCGGATTCTTCCGGTAAAACGGCTGCTGCAGAAACGCGCTGTGCATCAGTTCGAGCTGATTGTCCATCCCATCTTCACAAAGGATCAGCACATAAACCGTCAGCTGTCCCGCCTGATGACGCAGCTTCCACTTTACGAGAGAGGGATGCCTGATTTTGTCGCTCACATAGAGTTTTTTATAGAAGTACACCTATTTCCCTCCCGCCGTTCCTTCCAAGTCATATACTGCTCCTCTGCTGCGTTTTCTTTCCGGAGATTTTCCCATACGGACTCACCGCACTTTCTTTCCGAAGGTTCTTTCACTACGGACTCGCCGCGTTTTCTTTCCGGATGTTTTCCAAACAGACTCGCCCACACTCTGTTCCACAGCCATGCAACCGCTCAGTCGCTCAGTTTCCCTCTGCCTCTGCAAAATAAGCGTCAAACACACGCCGCGCCATCGGCACCGCGTAATCGCCTCCGCTTCCCGCGCCTTCAATAATCACTGTGACCGCGACCTGCGGATTCTCAGCGGGCGCAAATCCGGTAAACCATGCGTGCGACGCGGTGGAATCATCCTCATACTCCGCCGATCCCGTCTTACCCGCCGCCGTATAGCCGTACCCCTTCAGCTTAGTGGCTGTTCCCTCCTCGACAACCGCTTCCATCAGCTTGCGCATCTGCGCCGCTGTATCCGCGCTCATCAGCTGACGGTACGCCTGCGGCTCCGTCCGGGAAAGCACCGTCCCGGAGGCCGTCTGCACCGAGGAAACCACGTAAGGCTTCATTAACACGCCGTCGTTGGCAATCGCCGCCGTGATCAGGTTCAGGTGGAGCGGCGACATTCCTGTCGTCCCCTGTCCGATCGCCAGCTGCATCCTGTCCTTCGTGGAAATACCGCCATCATTTCCCTCTCCTTTCCCCGACGCCTCCTCCCCGCTCTCCGTCAGAACCGTCCTGCTGACAGAACTGGGCAGTTCATAGGGAAGCTCCTCGCCGAACATCATGGTTCGAAGCAGCTCGGTAAACCGATCTTCATCCAGAGACAGGCCGATGTTGGCAAAGGAGGAATTACAGGATTCCGCAAAGGATTCCATGAAAGTAACCGTCCCGTGCGATTCATTGTGAAAACAGTGAATCGTCTCTCCGTCCCGCGTAAAGCTGCCCGCACACTGAAAGGTGTACTGCTCCCAGTCGTCCGGGTGCTCCTCAAGATATTCCACCGCATCCATAATCTTGAACGTGGAGCCGGGCGGATAGAGGCCCTGGGACGCACGGTTTAGGAGCGCTGCGGACTCCTCATCCTGCGAGAGCTTCTCCCATTCGCTGCTGATCTCATTCGGATCAAAATCCGGCTTGCTCACCATCGCCAGAATCTCTCCCGTCGCGGGATCCGAGACCACGATCGCGCCGCGGTAGATTCCCATCGCATCGGACGCCGCCTGCTGCAGCGCGGGATCCAGCGTCGTGACAATATTGTTCCCCGGATATTTCTCTCCGCGGCTCTCGTAATCCGCTTTTTCCGATAATGTCAGATCCGAGTGAGACAGCTCGTAATTGTAAGCGTCCTCCAGACCGCTCCTGCCTTTGGTCGCATAGCCGACGATATGGGCGAAGAGCGCACCGAACGGATACTCCCGCCGCTGCACCGTCTGCGCGGATGCGTTCGCCGTATCGTTCTCGCTGGTTTGCGCGTCGGAAGTATCGGCAGCATTTGCCGTATCAGCTTCCTGTGTCTGTGCCGCAGTTCCTGCCGCATCGTCCGCCACCACGGTCACCGTCTGCGCCAGCACCTGTCCGTCCGCCGCCAGAATAGAGCCTCGCACATTCTGTTCGAGGAGCTGGCTCTGGCGCGTATTGTAATCGTTATCGAAGAGCTCCTGCCGGTTCACCGCCGCGTAATGAACAAAATATACGCTCATTGCCCCGAACAGTGCGACGAAGAGCCACTGTGCCATCATGGATCTGCGCTTTGCACCGCGCAGCTCCGCCGCTCTCTCCGGACGTTCCCTGCGCGTTCGCTGGGTCTGCGCCTGCGACCGCCTTCTGCTTCCCAGCCGCGCATCCGAATCCCCCCGCTCCATACGCAGACGCTCCGCCTGCTGCGGCGCCGCTGATCCTCTCCGCATCCGCCGCGCTCTCTGTGCCTGTGCGCGGCGCACCTCCCTGATTCTCTCCTCATGCTCGGCCTGCAGATTGACGCAGCCCTCCACGAGGGCGAACAGGAAAATCGTCGCCAGCATCGAACTGCCCCCGTAACTGACAAACGGCAGCGTCACCCCTGTCAGTGGGATGAATCTGACCTCCCCGCCGACCGTGAGAAAGGTCTGGAAAATATAAGAAACCGCCGCGCCGAACACCGCCAGCCTGCAGAAACGATCTGTCTGCCGCCCCGCGATTGCGAGCATTTCCATAAAGCAGCACAGACAGAGAATCAGCAGACAGACAGCAAAGACAAGTCCCAGTTCCTCTGCCACCGCCGCAAAGATAAAGTCAGATTCCACATACGGAATCTTGTCCGGAGATCCCTGTCCGAGTCCCTGACCAAAAGCTCCCCCGTTACTGATCGAGAACAGCGACTGCGTGATCTGATAACCAATTCCGTCGATAACGCTCCACGGATCGAGGAACGCCTGCACTCGCACTCTCACATGAGAGAAGAGATGGTAGCTTATAACAGCTCCAGCCGCTCCGATTCCGATTCCCGCCAGCGGATAATACCATTTTCCCGTGGCGTACCAGACGACAAACAGCCAGATCACAAAGAAAATCAGAGCGCTTCCCAGATCACGAGAGAGCACCAGAATCACGACGTGAACGGCGGAAACAGCCGACACGAGAGCAACCCGTTTCACATCCGCACTGCGGTAAAGCGCCGCCGCCAGAAACAGAATAAACAGGAGTTTGACAAACTCTGACGGCTGCAGTGTGATCCCCATGACCGTATAGGTAATTTTAGACCCCTGCGTCACTGCGCCGAGCACCAGAACGATTCCAAGCAGGAAAATCCCCGCCGCCGCATAGATCCACGTCAGTTTCTTCCAGGTGCGCAGTCCTGTAAAATACCGCCTCACAACAGGAAGTCTGCAAAAACGGCGCATCAGAAACGGCAGGGCAAGCGCTGCGGACAATCCCACGAGCGCGATCACAAACTGACGCGCCGCGCGGTCATAGGAGAGCCGCGCATTCACCGCAAGCCCCGTGACAATCAGCACAGACGCGTGATGAAACAGCGAACGGTTCACCCTCGGATAAAGAATCCAGACGAGCGCGCAGGCCGCCGCCAGCGCAGCCGCCTGAAACAGATAAAAAGAGAAATACGTCTGCATATCTCTCTTTACCACCGCCAGCGTAAAGAACAGGGAGAACTGCAGCAAAAACAGCAGAACAAGCTGCGTCCACTCTATAACCGCACGTTTTTTGCCGCTCCTCAGCAGCAGCCCTGACAGGGCCGAAACTGTATAAAGGAGCATCAGCGCCGCAATCACATAGCCGGAAAGCTCTACAATATAAACTCTCATATCACAGCGCCTCCTTACTCCGCGCCTTTGCGGTAATGTCCTGTCGTGTATCGCGCGGCGGGGAATCCGCCTATCCGTTCTCCTGCGGCGAGCGCCTGGTAGGCGCGCAGAATCTCTCCGCTCTCCTCTGCGTTCTCCGTGGTAAAGCAGCACAGGACTGCGGCGGATTCCCGGAAAATTCTGTCCTCCGCGCACAAATGGAGGGAAAGCGGCACACTGTTATATACCACATTATAACAGAACCGGCAGTGGTGGCGCACCGGCTGTTCCTCCCCTTTTCGGTCGCGCAGATACCAGAAGCCGTCTCCGGCCCCTCCCCGCTCTCCCGTGCAGGCATTCTCCGTCTTCCGCACGCAGTTCGCGGTAATCATCATCGGCAGCCTGCCGTATACGGTCAGAATCCCGGGCAGCGCGGTGCGGCTAACCGGTTCAGGCCGTCCCTCCGTGTTCTGCGCACCGCGGCTGTCCGGTTCAGGCCGTCCCTCCGTGTCCTGCGCGCCGCGTTTGGCCGGAGCAGCGCTCCCTGTGTCTCTGTCCGCGCCGAATACCGTCTCCAGTTCCCGGCGATTTAGTTCGTACGGATACACCCCGACGGTGCAATACGCCGCCAGCAGCGCCTCGCTCTCTCTGTTCCAGCGGTACAGCCCGGCGTCCGCCACCAGCTCTCCCGCATACCCACGCTCCCGCAGAAATTCCAGTTCTTCCAGCGTGCGCACCAGCGCCCCGTCATACCGCCCGTCCGTCAGCACCCGGTACGCCTCTTCCATCCACCCGCGGCTCTGCTCCCGGAGCACATGCGGAAGCGCCAGATAGCGCAGAGAACGGGAAGGAGAAGTTCTCTCCGAGAGAAACGCCCCGCTGTCGTCGATCACGGCGGTGACGCCCTCCGCAAGCGCCGCCTCCCACTGGGCCCGGCTGATTACCTGCGCCCAGAGCGCCGGGCGGGATGCTCCCTTCTCCGATGCAAAGAGATCCCCGCCTTCTGCCCCGGGAATACTGTGCGCAGAACTGTCAGCGCTATTTTCGCCGCGCATAGACGCTGCCGCGTCGGTTTCGCCTCTGTCTGCGCCGCTGCCACGCGGCTCCGCTGTCTCCTGAGAGGCTGCACAAACCGTGCCAGCCGTCATTTCCAGCGGCGTGTTCCTCTTCCTTCCGCGTTCGTATACCTCGAGGATTCTCTCCTGCAACCCCTCCAGCGCATCCCGTCGCAGACGATTCAGCGCCGCCACCGGCAGGAAACTGTCACCGTCCGTTTCCACAGAAAGTGTACCGAACACAAAACTGCTCTCACCGCTCTTACGCAGCCGCGATTCTATCTCTTCCGCGCCCAGAGGGCGATTCTGCGCCCGCTGCACAATCTCCTGCGTCTGTGCCGTAACGCTGAGCGTCTGCCCCGCCCCTGCTGCCTCCACAATGCCGAGCCTCTGCCCTGCTGCCTCCTCAACGCCGGGCCTCTGCCCCGCCTGCGACCCCTGTTCTCTGAGCGTGCTCCGGTGGGTTACGTCGGCATCCGCAAGGCTCACGCTCACCCGCAGCGAGGCCCGCTCTCCGGCGCGCAGAGAGACTGTCCCGTCCACTCTCCGCTGCGGACGCCCGTCCAGATAGCGGGCCCGGATTGTCCGCAGAATCTCCTCATCGGCTCCGCGATAGCCGGGCTGCGTGATCGTCTCCATATCGCGCCCATTCTGCTCATGGTAATAGCCCTCGCTTCTCTGGGCGCGCAGGTACAGTTTTTCCAGAAAAAGGCGATCTTCCGGCTCAATCCGCCATTCCTTCGAGCGGCCACAGGAGGCCAGCTCCAGATAGCGGTCGATGTATTTGCGGTAAACCGCTGTCACCCCCGCCGCGTACTCCGGCTTCTTCATCCGTCCCTCAATCTTGAACGAGTCGATGCCCGCCTCGATCAGCTCCGGAATCCGGTCTATGGTGCACAGATCCCGCATCGAGATCGGATAGCACTCTCCGCGCCCCGCGTCAGGCCCGGTCTCCTTCCTGTTTTCATCCAGAACCGCATAGGGCAGGCGGCAGGGCTGCGCACACCGCCCGCGATTGCCGCTCCTTCCCCCTATCAGACTGGAAAAGAGGCATTTTCCCGAATAGCAGTAGCACATTGCCCCGTGGATAAAGACCTCCAGCGCAACGGGTTCCCTCTCCCGGATTCCGCGCAGCTCCCGCAGTGTCATCTCACGCGCCGGAACAACGCGGCAGACGCCCTGTTCTTTCAGGAAACGCACCGCCTCCGCGCCAGTCACGGACATCTGGGTGCTCGCGTGCAGTTCCAGTTCCGGACAGGCTCTGTGCAGGGCGCGCACCACGCCCAGATCCTGCACGATCGCTCCGTCCAGTCCCTGCGCGGCCAGCCACTCCACAAAGGAGACGAGTTCCGGCAGCTCCTCCTGCCTCGTCAGCGTATTGACGGTCAGATAGACTCTTCTCCCGAATAAATGCGCCTCCCGCAGCGCCAGAACAATTTCCTCCTCTGTAAAATTCGCCGCATACGCTCTGGCCCCGAAACGGCTGCCTGCCAGATACACCGCATCCGCTCCCGCCGCCAGTGCGCCGCGGAACGACTCCATGCTTCCTGCGGGCGCAAGAAGTTCAGGCGCGCGCACCGTCTCTGTCACGAAGCGGCCCGCCTCGTACCGGAGCGGCTTCGTCAGAATCCCGGTTCCGCTCCTCCCCTCCGGCATCAGCCACTGCGGTACAGAAGTATTCGCTGTCTCCGCAGCCGCCTTTACAGTTGCAGCGTCGGTCGTCTCCGCAACCGCCTTTACAGCCACAGCGCCGGTCGTCTTCGCAGCCGCCGCGCCAGTCGCCTTTACGACAAAAGGGCCGCCTTTCGGCCGCCCCTCCCCGCGGAACTCCCCAGTCCTATGCTCCGCCTTATATTCCGTCTTCTGTTCTTTCTTCTTATTGGATTCGCTGTATCCGCCGTTCTGATTCGTCCCGCGGCGGACTCTGCTCTGTCCCTTCCCGCGCGGCTCCTCAAGAAGCGGCTTCTGCCCGCGCCCGTTCCTCTTCTGCTCTTCCCGCTTCCGGTCGCTTCCGGCTTCTGCACGGCGCGCAGCGCCATTTTTGATCTTCTTACCCTTCATTCTCCGTGTTTCCCTTGTCTGCCTCGCTTCCGCCCTCGCGCCCATGCGTGTGCTGCTGGTTTCCGGACTGCCTGTTTCTATCCCGGTTCCGGTCGTAGTGCGGCTCGCGCGCATTCTTTAATTCCGTCTCGATACGGATCATCTTCTTGGCGTTCTCGTTGTTCTCCGTCTGAAGCGCCCGGTAATTCTTCTCCGTATTTTCCAGCTTCATCTGCGCGGCGATCAGCTCGTGTTTCAGATCATAGAGATCCTTCTCCTTCGCCTCGACATCCTCCTCGAGCAGGGCGATCTCATTTCTGGCCTTGAAATAATCGTCCGCAATATTAATCTGCATCAAAATATTCTGCAGATCCAGAGGCAGACGCGTATATCCGGCCTCTTTGGAAAAATCCGCCAGCTTCCCGTTCAGATAAGACGCCACTCTCTGCAGATACTCCTCGCTCTCATACCCGCTGAGCGTATACACTTTGCCGCCAATCACCACTTCGCAGTCAATTTTGTTTGACACGTCATTCCCCTCGATCCATTAGAGTTTTTTCATACTTTTTTATTATATATCGGCCTGCGCGGCACTGGCAAGAAAAAGAACAGATATTTCTGCGCAGGCTGAACTGTTACCAATTTTGACAGGCTGATGATCCGTGTACGCGAAGTCTTTATGGATCCCCTCAGTCTGTCTCCTCCGGCGCGCTCAGCCCCAGATGCGTATAGGCCAGCGGTGTGACGACGCGTCCCCGGGGCGTGCGGTTGATCAGACCGTTCTGGAGCAGGTACGGCTCCACCACATCCTCAATCGTTCCCGCATCCTCTCCGATAGAGGCTGCCAACGTATCCAGTCCTGCCGGACCGCCGCCGAATTTCTCGATCAGGGTGAGCAGAATCCCTCTGTCCATCCGGTCGAGTCCCATCCGGTCCACTTCCATCAGATCCAGCGCCGTCCGCGCGATCTCCTTCGTAATCACGCCGTCGTAGCGCACCTGCGCGTAATCCCGCACTCTCTTTAAGATCCGGTTGGCAAGACGCGGCGTCCCCCTGCTGCGCCTCGCCATCTCTTCTGCGCCCTCCTCGTCCATCGGCACATCCAGAATCCTGGCGGAGTGGCGCAGAATCTGCTGCAGTTCCGCAATGGAATAGAATTCCAGACGGTGAATCATCCCGAAGCGATCCCGCAGCGGCGCGGAGAGGAGTCCCGCCCGCGTCGTCGCGCCCACGAGCGTGAACTTCGGCAGATCAAGGCGGATCGATTTGGCGCTCGCTCCTTTTCCGATCATGATATCAATCGCGAAATCCTCCATGGCCGGATAGAGAACTTCCTCCACCTGCTTGTTCAGGCGATGAATCTCGTCCACAAACAGAATATCCCCCTCCTGCAGACCGTTCAGAATCGCGGCCATCTCCCCCGGCTTCTCAATTGCCGGGCCGCTGGTGATCTTGACGTTCACTCCCATCTCATTGGCGATGATGCAGGAGAGCGTCGTTTTGCCCAGTCCGGGAGGCCCGTAAAAAAGGACGTGATCCAGCGGATCCCCTCTTCGTCTGGCCGCCTCGATGGAAATCGAGAGATTCTCCTTGATCTTGGTCTGCCCGATATAATCCTCCAGCTTTTTGGGGCGCAGAGATCCCTCAATCGGGGCGTCCTCCTCGGTAAAGTTTGTTTCGATCATCCGTTTTTCCATTGCGATTTCTGTTTCTCCCTTGCTCCGCCTCTTATCTCGGCACTTCTATCCCGCCACTTCTATCTCGGCGCTTTTCTCTCCGCATCGAATGAATGCCATGTCCGCCCCGTGCTTTGATCGGACAGCCGAGCAATCGTTCCGTCACGCCATAGATCGCTCCATAGACCGCGCCGTATCTCACACCATATATTTCAAAGCCGCTTTCAGGAGCGCCTCTGTGTCGGACGCGCCGCCCGCCGCCGCTTTGCGCACCGCCTTTAACGCGTCCATGCGCGCGTAGCCGAGCGCCACCAGAGCCTCTGCCGCGTCTGCCAGCACGCTCTCCGCAGCGCCGGACAACCCGTCCGCACCGGAGAGAGATGTCCCGGAGGAAGTGCTCTCCCCCTGCTCTCCCCCGCCGTCCCAGACCGGCATCTCCAGCTTGTCCCGCAAGTCGAGAATCAACCGCTCCGCTGTCTTTTTCCCGATGCCCGGCGCGCGGGAGATCGCCTTCGCGTCTCCGGAGAGTATCGCAAAGCGCAGATCGTCCGCGCTGATGACCGACAGAATCGAGAGGCCTCCCTTGGGGCCAATTCCGCTGACCGTAATCAGCTTTTTGAACAGTTCCAGCTCGTCCCGCGAGAGGAACCCGTAAAGGGCAAACTGATCCTCCCGCACATACATATAGGTGAAAAGCTGCGCTTCTTCCCCGCGTCCGCCGACTCTGGCCGCCGTGTCCGGCGAGACCGTGATCTGATATCCGATCCCTCCGACGTCGAGCACCACGCCCGTCTCTGATACGTCCGCAACAATTCCTTTTACATACGCTATCATGCCAGTATTCTCTCCGCCTTGTCCCGGTACGACTGCGCCGTCACCGCATCGTGCATGCTCTCCGCGATCGCCGCGCAGTTCCTGCACAGCAGCGCATAGCTCTCGCCCTCGCCTTCGTTATCCCGGATGAGTTCCAGCGCCTTTTCATAGGATGCCAGCGCCCCCTCGCAGTCGCCCTGCCGGTACAGCGCCTCTCCGATCCCCGCAATGTTGCTCACGAAGTGCGGATCCTGCTCCTGCCCTGCGGCTGCAAATCTCTCATTGGACATGCGGAAGGCCGCCTCCGCCTCCTGATAGCGCTCCGCCCGCAGACAGAACAGCCCCTGATTCGAGTACAGCGCCGCGTAGGCCAGATCGCCTCCCGCAATCCGGTTCAGGATCAATTCACAGCGGTGGTAATTCTCCTCCGCCTCCTTCATCTGCCCGTTGTCCCGGTAGCCGTTGGCGTAATTCAAGAGCACCATCGTGAAGTATTCCGAGTCCTCCTGCTGCAGTTCCTCCAGCAGAAGCAGCAGATCCTCGGAGGCCTCCGCCGCCTTGTTATACTGGCCGGTCATCTGATAAAAGCCCACCATCTGATTCGCAATCGCGGCGTACGCCTCATACTGCTTCTCCTCGTCCGCTCTCTGCAGCGCCCGGATTAGGTAAGGCTCCACCTCGTCCTGCCTGCCCTCCTGAAACATCCGCTCTATTTCCTGTAACATTTCTTCCATGTTTAATCTCCATTCCGGATCGCTTTCGCGCGACGGGGCGACACAAATGGTAACAGTTCAGCCGCGCCATTCGCAAAGCCGCGCTGCCGCGCTCTTCGCCGCTTCGCGGCTGCCTTTGCTCATGATCGATATTTGTGACGCCCCGGCACAAATATCGGGATTGAACAATAAGCTATCGGGCTTATTGTTCAATCTATGATCTCCCTGCCGCAGTTTCCTGCGTCACTGTTCTCTATCATACCACAAAAAGGCAAGCGTGACGCCTGCCTTTTGGAAAGGAGTATGAGGACTCCCTGAAAAATAAAAATGATGATGGATATTCCGAATCTCCTTAAAACTTCAGATTACTTTTTCTGGTGTATCCCGTGCCTCCCGCATAACTGACTTTGACCGCCGTTCTGGTATAGGAGCTGTCCAGCACATCCACCACCTGCCCTTTCGAAATATAAAAGACAAGACTTTCACTGGTACAGTCTGAGGAAGAATTAAATTTTTCATTCATGATAAGCAGTAAATAAATCACTGTCAGCTATCATTTTCAACGACTGAATCGCTTTCTCATACGGAATCTCTTCGTCCAGCAGCTGTGTCGTCAGATCATCATAATCAGGCTGATAAACTTTTTCCTCTATAATCTTTGTGAGCAGCGCAGGGATATCAACCTCCGGAAGCGCCGACGGGCAAATCTTTGCCTGCGCACGAACTTCCCGCACCTTTTGAATCAGTTCCCTGTACTTCTCGTCCTGCGGCACAAGCGGGAGCAGTTTATAGATATCATATAAATGCCGGGAATGCTTTGCCACTCTTCCCTGCAGATAGTAATCACATACGGCAAAAACCTTATCTGCCAGCGTCCGATCGATTCCCTGGACCTTCATAGAAAACGGCAGAAGAGAAAATTCTTTCATGGAAGCAGGCGCCTCATGTTCCATCATATCGCCTATAAAACTATGTACAGGCAGAATCACAGTTGGAAAGGAAGCGGCTGTATACGAGGTTTCAAGCAATACAGCCGGCTTCAGCGCCGTACTTTCCATTGGAAGCACCGATTCATATGAAATTATATATTGGTTATAATCGCGGCGGCTTCTGGTCTTCTCCATGTTTTCAATTGTCATACCAAGCGCTTCTGCCGCATTTGCAATTTCCTGCTTTATCTTTTTCTTTTGGCCTTGTGACAGCAGGCTGTCAATCGCAATATCGATATCCTCCGAAAAACGATGAATAACCTTATAACACTTGCTCAGAGACGTTCCTCCCTTAAAGACGATATAGGGAAGCCTCGCTGCCAGAAGCTGCAGCAGCATTGTGACATAATAATCCTTTTCGATTGCCTGCGTGATGATTCCGCTCTGCGTATACGCAAGAGCGATCGCCTCCCGAAACAACCCCTTATCGTCATGCAAGTACGCCATTGTAAATCACCTTCGTTTCTATTAAGTTCCTGCATAACTTATCAGGATAATAAGAAAAATAAGGTTCCAATTCCGATAAACGGATTCCCACATCATCCATATAGTAATACAGCCGACTCTGCAGACGCTCTCCCGTCAGTTCAGAATACAGATCAACATCTTTCAGCATGTCCAAAAACTGCAGTGCCTTATAATTTTCTTCCGTCACAGGAACCCTTGGACGTCTCACAATGACACAGGATTTGGCAAGCGTTGTTTCGCGATAATCCTTCGTCGCCTTATTCGAAACCACCTCATACTGCATCGGAATCTGTGTTGTCAGACCTATCTGATTAAAAAACAGCAAACCGCTGAGATACCCGCACCGTGTATTGTTGTCCAAAAGATATTTTTGCTCTAAGACCTTTTCCGGTGCAAGCTGTGAACCGGACTTAAAAATTGTTTTTTTGGGCAGAAAGTAAATACCTGTATCAAATCGGCGCACTTTTCCTGCATCCGCCATATTTTTCAATTGTCTCCGAATGTTGCTGTCGCTCATGCCTTCTATCCGAAGATCTGCAAGAAAAATCGGTTCATTTTCTTTGTAAGTATTCACCAGATACTGATAAAAACGATCCATACGCGTCCTTTCACAAATTAGAAGTTTTTTTCTTCTCTTTTGTTTCTATCCTATCAGTTCCGGTGTAAAATAGCAAGTCTGTCGTCTATCTGCCGCTGCCCTTCACTCCTTAATTTTCCATGCTCTCGCGATCTGACGAAATTTGCGGAAACTGCCCATGGGCTACTTCACCTCTGGCAACATCAGCAAGAACGCTGCCGGATGAAGTCTGACCTGAAAGTACGGGCTGTCACAAAATAAAAAACAAGGACTCACACCGGTACGGGAACGATCTGCACCTAATGTTAGTCCCTGTTTTGCGATACCCTTTTTCCCGGAGTCGCGGATTATCGCTCAGCTTCAAACTACCGGCTACTTTCTTTAATATTTCTCCCTCATCTTTGAGACAACGGCATCAGCAGACTTGTAATTCCCACGTTCTGCTGCTCTTTTGGATTTTTCCAGTTTCGCAAACAGTTCCTCTTCCGGCATGACAACGTAGGGATTCCTGATGGTTCTTTTGATTTCAAAGGGAACTCCATTATTGGCTACCGCCTGTGTTAGAAACATTCTGATGGCTGACGTTGTATCCGTGCCAAGATCCCGAAAAAGCTGATCCGATTTTTCCTTCAACTCATCATCTACCCGAATTTGTATTGTACTCGCCAAAACAAACCTCCTTGCTGAGTTGTAAAACGAGATGCCCGTTTGTAAGGCGAAATGCTTGGCTGAGTTGTAAAGCTACCCCTCAATGACGGACTGTCCCTGCTTGGTAAACGCCAGAAGTTCTCCGGGCACTCTCCGTTCCAGCTCTTCCATCGTCCATATCCGGTCCGGCTCGCGGATGGAGCAGATGACACCCGCCTCTCCCCACAGGCCGATCTCCCCGTCGGCGGCGAGTTTGAAGAGCTCCCCGGTGATCTGCGCCGCCTTTTCACTCGCCAGATAGGCCAGAAAAGGAACCATTCCCTCCGCGCCGTACTTCATGGCCTCCGGGATATTCGCCTCCAGCACCGCCTTCGGCACGCCCCGTCTCCGGTAATTGGCGGCCTGATTGTACCACGCTCTCGTCCTTGCCAGCGGCGTGTAGGCATTGACCGTAATTCCCGTATTCTCCATCTCTTTCGCCACAGATCTGGTCAGCGCCACCACCCCTGCGTTGGCGGCGCTGTACGCGGCCAGTCCGTGCAGGCCGAGGAACGCGTCAGAGGAGGACAGCAGGATTCTGCCGTATTTCTGTTCCAGCATCTGCGGCAGAGCGTGGTGCATCAGGTTAAAGGCTCCCTTCAGCTTCGAGGAAATACTTCTGTCCCACAGCGTCTCATCCATATCGAGAAAGCTCCCCTCCCAGTTGGACGAAGCATTGTGCACCACGATGTCAAGGCGGCCGTAGGTCTCCACGGCAAACCGCACCATCTCCCGCGCCGTAGTAAAATCACTCACATCCCCGAAGAACGGTGCGGCGATTCCGCCCGCCCGCACAATTTCATCCGCGCTCGTCTGCGCGTCGCCCTGCATCTTTTCCAGTTCCTTTCTCTCCTCTTCGCAGAACGCGATCTCCGTTTTCTCAAACGCATGAATGGATGATCCTCTTGCCCGGTTATTGGTCACGATGCGGCAGCCCTGCGCCGCCATGCAGCGGGCGATCTCCCGCCCGATCCCCTGTCCCGATCCCGTGACAATGGCAACCTTATCTTCCAATACTCTCGTCATTTTTCCTCTCCATTCTGCAGCCTTCTTTATTCATTCATCCGCGCGACGGCGCTTTCCAGATGTTCTCTGAAATCCGGCGACATCGCGGCCAGCTGCGCCAGTGTCTTATCCCGCAGATAGCTCATCATCGTATTCCCACGCATGCCGGGCACCATATCGCAGAAAATCGTCCACATCTGCGGATCCGCCGCGATCTCCGCCACCGTGCTGTTCATCCCGTACCGCTTCCCGAAAATATCGCTCTCCAGCGCATATCTGTACGAGTACTCTCCCGAGCCAATACTCTCCCGCTCTCTGCCTGGCAGTTCCAGCACCGCCGTGGTGTTGGCGGGCACCGTCACCTTTACCGTCATCTGCCCGTCCGCATAACACAGGGAGCAGGCGATCGTTCCGTAAGGAGATTCCAGACTGGTCTCCACCTGCGGCATTGTCCGGGTCGGCAGCGGACGGATCAGAATCTTCTTATAGCCGGGCTCCAGCGGACGGATGCCGCCTATCTTCTGATATATCCAGTCTCCGATGGAACCGAAGCTGTAATGGTTCAGCGAGTTCATGCCGGACTGGTCGAAGCTCCCGTCCGGCAGAATCGAATTCCACCGCTCCCAGATCGTCGTCGCGCCCCGGTTCACCGCGTACAGCCAGCCGGGATAATCCTCTGCCAGCAGCACATCCGCAGCGAGCGAATGCCGCTCGTGGTCGGAAAGGGCGTGGCACAGGAAAGCGGTTCCCACGAACCCGGTTGTCAGATGTCCCCTGTGAGCGGAGAGATTCTCTTCCAGTAGCTGCGCCGCCCGCACCTCGTCCTTCTCCTCCAGCAATCCGAAATGAAGCAGCAGGGCACAGGCCGTCTGCGTCTCGCTCACCAGACGTCCGGTCGCCGTCACATACTCGGCACGCAGCGCCCGGACGATCCCCTCATACAGCGTTCCATATTCTCCGGCATCCTCCTCCCGCCCCAGCACACGGGCGCTGTCCCGCAAAATACGCGTGGACACCGCGTAATACACATTGGCGATCAGATTTCTGTCCGTCGCGCCGGACATCAGATGCAGACTTTCGTCGCTGTCCAGACTGAGCCAGTCCCCCCGTTGGAAACCGTCCATCCACAGCCCGTTCCCCGCCGCGCGCCTGCGAATATACTCCACCCAGAGCCGCATCGTCTCATACTGCTCTTCCAGCACGCGGACGTCTCCGTAGCTCTGGTATACACACCACGGAATCACGGTGGCGCAGTCGCTCCAGACCGACGTCCCAACCGTCCGGGGAATGATATTGGGGACGATCTGCGGCACGCCGTTCTCCGGCGTCGATTCCGCCGCCACATCCCGCAGCCACTTTGTCCAGAAACGAGCCGTCCGGAACTGAAAGCAGCCCGTCGCCGCAAAGATCTGCGCGTCGCCAGTCCACCCCAGCCGCTCGTCCCTCTGCGGACAGTCCGTCGGAATATCAAAGTAATTGCTCCGCTGCCCCCATTCGATATTTTGCTGAAGCCGGTTGATCTGTTCATTGCTGCACCGGAATAAACCGATCCGCGCCATATCGGTGTGCATCGCACAGGCGGTAAAGCGGCCCATATCCACATCCTCTCCCACTCCCTCTGCGCGGATATAGCGGAACCCGTGATAGGTAAAATGCGGCATGACCACGCGGCCAATCTCCTCCGGACCGTACCGGTAAATGTCTTCGCTGACTGCGCTGCGGTAATTGTCAGTGTAGAAATTCCCGTCCCTGTCCAGCGTCTCCGCATGGGTGATCCGCAGCGTATCGCCCTGCAGCGCGGGGAGCTCTATCTGCACGAGTCCCGCCATATTCTGACCGAAATCAAGGACGAGCTCTCCCTTCGGGGTGACGATTTTCCGGACAGCCGGGATTCTCTTCGTAATGCGGACAGGCTCCGACTGCTGGGCGACGATCTCCCCCTTTGGCTCCTCTTCCAGAAGACACGCCTGTTTCTCACTGGCCGGGGTAGCAGTGTAGTCCTGCGTCTCTCCGCAATACAGTTCGGCGCTGACGATCTCCGAAGTCGTCACCTTCCAGTCATCCCCGGTCGCCAGACACTGTACCGATCCGTCTTCATACTCACAGTAAAGCATGGCGCGCACTGCGAGACGGTCTCCGTAGAAGGCCCGTTCCCCCTCGCAGTTCAGATATCCCCTGTACCAGCCGTTCCCGACACAGAGTTCGATGCGGTTGCTTCCGGCGTGCAGCATCGCCGTCACATCATACGTCTGATACTGGAGCCTGTGATGGTACGACGTCCATCCCGGCGCGAGAAAGCAGTCCCCGGCCTTCTCCCCGTTGAGTCTCGCCTCATAGACGCCGCAGGCTGTCGCATACAGTCTGGCGCGCCGCAGCGACATATCCTGTAACGCAAACTCCCTGTAAAAGACCGGCAGCGCCTCCGGCTCCTCCTGACAGGTGATCCAGTTTCCTTTCCACGCCTCTCCCAGCAGACCGGTTTCGAAGACAGCCCGCGCCTGCGCCTGTCTCCTGTGGTTGTCCCAGACCGTCACGGCGACCTCGTACACACTGCGCGGCGCAAGCGCCTCCCCGGCGTATTCGATCAGCACGGAGGCGTCGCTCCTCCTTTCGCCGCTGTCCCACACCTTACGCCCGTCTCCTTCCGCCCTGACTGTAATGCGGTACGCGGACTGCATCACGTCCCTTTCTCCGGAGGCAATTTTCCATGAAAACCTCGGCAGACTGTCCAGTCCGATCGGGTGCGACTGGTATTCAACCTCTAAATCATACAAATTCATTGCTTTCTCTCCTGTTTTATTGTTTTTGTCTTATCGTTTTCGTCCTTTTTTCATTTTCCTGTTTGTTGTCCCACTGTCGGCCCATTCCCATCATGTTCTTACCATCGCGTTTTTGACGCCGTCGTTTCCTGATTCCTTTTTCCAAGGTATCACGGTTTCTTCCGTTTGGAGAGTCAATAAATTGCTTTTTTTGTTGATAAATCGACGTA
Source organism: Eubacteriales bacterium (assembly GCA_030524225.1). Classification (GTDB taxonomy): domain Bacteria; phylum Bacillota; class Clostridia; order Lachnospirales; family Lachnospiraceae; genus CAG-791. The sequence continues at coordinate 1,600 of JAUNGV010000011.1, read as the reverse complement.
TAATTTATTTGAATTTATAATTTGACAAAAATATCGAATTATTAAATATACAGTCTCCTCTTTCCTTCTTATAATCCTTTTCATACAATTTATTTCTGCCGCTGCGGACGGATCCGCCGCACACATTCCATCTTATTGAGGAGGATAAAACGATGCCCTTCACCAAACATGCAGCAAACAAAAAGAAGTTCCCCATGGGCCGCTTTCTGGCATGGAAAACTTCCGATATTTCCGCCGCCGGTCTCAACATCATTGTCACGACATACCTTACCATTTACTGCACCAATTATCTGGGCGTTTCCGGCACCCTCGTCGGTACAATTCTGCTGATCAGCAATCTGATCGACGCGGTCACGGATCTGGTCGCCGGATTTATCATTGACAACACCCACAGCAAATGGGGAAAGGGCCGCCCGTATGAGATCGGGATCGTCGGCATGTGGATCTGCACGGTTCTGATGTTCGCGACACCGGCACAGGCCTCCCAGAGCGTCAAGGTTCTCTGGATTTTCTTTATGTATACCTTCATCTTCGGCGTGTTCAATACTCTGCGCGGCGCCGGCAGCACCGCCTATCTGATCCGCGCCTTTGACAACGACAGGGAACTGGTGGGCAAGGTCGGCTCCTACGGCGGCATCGTCACCACACTCGGCTCCATGGTCGTCTCCCTGACCTTTCCGGTTGCGATGGGTGCGATCGCCACGAGCGCGGCTGGCTGGACGAAACTGGTCGCACTCTATGCCCTGCCTCTGTGCGTGCTCGGAATCGGACGCTTTGTTTTCGTAAAGGAGAATCCGCAGATCGACGCGGACGCCCGCCATGAAAAGGTAACTCTGGGCGACGTCATACAGGTCTTTACCCGGAATAAATATGTGTGGTGCTACGCGGGAATGACGATCCTGTTCAATGTCATCCAGAATATGACTGTGCAGACGTACTACTTCACCTACATCGTCGGGAATACGGATATTCTCGGCATTCTGAGCATCATGGGCATCCTGCTTCTCCCCCTGATGCTTCTCATGCCCCTGATTCTGAAAAAGTTTACCGTCTCTCAGGTCATTATGGGCGGCGCGGTGCTGGCTATGGCCGGTTATGGCGTCAATTTCTTCGCCGGAGGCAATATGAGCATGCTCTGCGCCGCCTCCGTGCTGACGGCCTGCGTCAATCTGCCCGTCTCCTATCTGTGCGCCGTCCTGCTGATGGACCTGTTCAATTACAACGAGTACAAGGGACTGGCCCGTCTGGAGGGCACCACAAATCAGCTGGCGCACGGCGTCAGCGTGCAGATCGGTCAGGGCATCGGCGGTTTCCTGCTCGGCATTCTGCTTGATCTGGGCGGCTTTGTCGCCACCCAGTCCGGCACGGCCGCCGCGCAGCCACAGAGCGCCATTACCATGATCCGCTGCCTGTACAGTCTGGTTCCCATGGCGCTGCTGGCTGGTCTGATCGTCTGCGTCTGCCTGCTGGGCCGTCTTGATAAGGAAATGCCTGTCATTGAACGGACGCTGGCAGAACGCCATGCACAGAGCAAGCAGGAAGCACGATAAATCCCAGAATCGCTCCCTGCTTACGAAGAAAACTGTTTACGAAAAAAAAC
>JAUNGV010000083.1 GCA_030524225.1 Eubacteriales bacterium | reverse complement strand
GGAGTCGGTGGAGAACTGCCGCGGGGTCGGCGGAAAATCGCCGCGGGGCCGGCAGAGAATTGCGGTGCAGGGTTGACAAAAACGGAAATGCGTAGTAACCTACGAAAAAACTAGGAAAAAGAAGATATTCCTGAAACTGCAGTTAAAAAGAGAACCATAGATTCAGGCTATGGGGTGGTATTCCGAATCGCTATTTTTCGAATTGCAAAAATCGGATATAATAGATTGAAAAATGAAGCCGGCAACTTATGTTTCAATTCCGGTCTTTGTGTCGGAGCGCCACAAATCACAATGCAAAATCAAAGATTTTGCGGTGGATGGAAGACGCAGATTTCAGAAAAGCGTCGCTCCGGAACGGGGATCAGGTCGTAATTGACGCTGCAGGAAAGGGAAAGACGGACGGCCGCGGGTGAAGGGGCGCGCGGTGACGTTTGAGTATGAGGAAGGGACGGGACACACAATGTCTTATATGATCGAGGTGCAGAACCTCTCCAAGACCTTTGTGACGAAGGATGCGGCGGTAGAAGCCTTAAAGGGAATCAACCTGCAGATTGAGACGGGGGATATTTACGGGATTATCGGCATGTCCGGCGCGGGTAAGAGTACGCTGGTGCGCTGTCTGAATTATCTGGAGGAACCCAGTTCTGGTAAAGTGCTGATCGAGGGGCAGGAGCTGGGCGCTCTCTCCGGTCGTGAACTGCGCAAAATGCGCAGCAGCATCGGGATGATTTTCCAGAGTTTTAATCTGCTGATGCAGCGCACTGTCATTGATAATATCTGTTTCCCGCTGCAGATTCAGGGAGTGGGGAAGAAGGAGGCCAGAGAGAAAGCGCGCAGGCTTCTGGCGACGGTTGGTCTCTCCGAGAAGGAGAAATCCTATCCGGCGCAGCTCTCCGGCGGGCAGAAGCAGCGCGTGGCGATTGCGAGAGCGCTGGCCTGCGATCCCAAGATCCTGCTCTGTGACGAGGCGACGAGCGCCCTCGACCCGCAGACGACGGCGTCTATTCTGGAACTGCTCAGAAAGATCAACAGGGAAATGGGAATTACGATCGTGATCATCACGCACCAGATGTCGGTGGTGCAGGAGATCTGCAGCCATGTGGCGATTGTGGAAAACGGCGAACTCGTGGAGAACGGCTCGGTGGAGGAGATTTTCACCAGACCCCGGTCCCGCGCGGCCAGACAGCTCATCATCGAGGGGAAGGAGCCCGGTGAGTGGAGCGGCGCATCGCGCCAGCAGCCGGAGCTGCATGAGACGAAACGAATTCGTATCGTGTTCACGAGCAATTCTTCCTTTGAACCTGTGATTGCAAATATGATCCTGCAGTTCGGCGTGCCGGTCAATATTCTGAAGGCGGACACGAAGGACGTCGGGGGCACGGCGCGCGGTGAGATGATTCTGGGGCTTCCCGAGGAGCGGGAGACGCAGGAAAATATCATCGGATACCTGCGGGAGCGGGGGCTGGCGGTTGAGGAGGTGACGGCAGATGTGGAGCAGTGAAGTAACTACGATGATTTTAAAGGGCGTCGGTGAGACGCTGTATATGTCCGGCGTCTCGACGCTGGTCGGCTATGTGCTGGGACTGCCGCTGGGAATTCTGTTGGCGATTTCCGATAAAGAGGGGATCCGGCCCAATGCGGCGCTCTACAGGGTTCTCGATATGATCTGTAATGTATTAAGAAGTATTCCGTTTCTGATCCTGCTGATTCTGCTGATTCCGGTGACGCGGTTCATTGTCGGGAAGAGCTACGGGACGACGGCGACCATCGTTCCGCTTGTGATCGCAGCCGCTCCGTTTATTGCGAGAATGGTGGAGTCCTCGATCAAGGAAGTGGACTACGGCGTCATTGAGGCGGCGCAGTCCATGGGAGCGAATAATATGACGATTATCCGCAAGGTTCTGCTCGTGGAGGCGAGAGTTTCCCTGATCACCGGGGCGACGATCGCATTCGGCACGATCCTTGGCTACTCCGCGATGGCGGGCGTGATCGGCGGCGGCGGACTGGGAGACATCGCGATCCGGTACGGATATTACCGCTATCAGAGCGACATCATGATTGTGACCGTGATTCTGCTCGTCGTGCTCGTCCAGCTCTTCCAGATCGCGGGAATGAAACTCGCGGGTGTGTTGGATAAACGCAAGTAAGAACGCAGTTTGACCGGAGGTCAAACTGCTTGCGAAGCGGCGGGGCCGCTTCGGGGGGGCGCCTTCCGGTCAAACTGCTTGCGAAGCGGCGGGGCCGCTTTTACAGAAATTAAAGATATGCATGACCGCATATTTTTGATGAGTCGTTTTGCAAAGGAGCGGTGCAAAACGGCGGGATCAGAGCGGAGACGCTGTCCGTATGGGCAGTTCCGGCCTGATCGTAATATACAATCGCTCCTACAAGGAGGAAAGTATTATGAAAAAGAAGGTATTGGCATCGGTACTGACGGCAGTGCTCGCGGTGAGCGTGCTGTCTGCGTGCGGAGCGTCCGGATCGGAGGATACGGCAGCCGCGACACAGGAGACGACCGAGGAGGCTGCGGAAGCGGCGTCCGAACCGGCGGAAGAGGCTGCGGAAGCGGAGTCTGCGCCGGCAGAGGAGACGGAGGCGGCAGACGGTGATCTGACAGTGATCAGCGTGGCGGCGAGCGCAACCCCGCATGCAGAGATTCTGGAGGCGGCAAAGCCCCTGCTGGCGGCGGAGGGATATGACCTCGAAGTGACTGTTTTTGACGATTATGTGCAGCCGAACATGGTGGTGGACAGCGGCGAGTTCGACGCAAACTATTTCCAGCACATTCCGTATCTGGAGAACTTCAATGTGGAGAGAGGCACGGATCTCGTGATCGCGGGCAAGATCCACTATGAGCCTTTCGGAATCTATCCGGGAACAAAGAGCAGCCTTGACGATCTTGAGGAGGGCGATACGATCGCGGTTCCGAATGATACGACGAACGAGGCGAGAGCGCTGCTTCTGCTGCAGGATAACGGCGTGCTGACCTTAAAGGACGGCGCAGGTCTGGAGGCAACCGTCAATGATATCACCGAGAACCCGAAGAATCTGCAGTTCCAGGAGCTGGAGGCGGCGCAGATTCCTCACGTTATCGGCGAGGTGGCGCTTGCGGTCATGAACGGCAACTACGCGCTGGATGCGGGATATTCCGTGTCGAAGGATGCGATTGCCTATGAGAAGTCTGATTCCGACGCGGCGCAGACCTATGTGAACGTGATCGCGGTGAAGGCGGGCAACGAGGAGAACGCCGGTATTCAGGCGCTGGTAAGCGTTCTGAAATCGGACGACATCAGGAATTTCATCAACGAGACGTATGACGGAGCTGTGATTCCGTACGACGGAGAGTAACCGGAATCCGTCAGAAAACAGAAAGGGCCGCCGCTTTCACAGAGCAGATCTGGAAAGCGGCGGCCTCTGCTTATCCATGATTTCTGCGCGGCTTTGGCCGCTTTGTGCGGGAAAAAGAACTTGACGCACAGAGGGGCAGCGGATAGAATGGGGTGGTTAGAAAATTCTAACTTTTGCCTCGCGCAGTCGGGGCAGAACAGAACGATTGGAATTGTTCATGGAAATGAATCAGAAGCTCAGGAAAGGAGTCATCAGAAAGTATGAAAAAATTAGTATCGATTCTTTGCGCTGCGGCGATGACGGCTGCGCTGCTGGCCGGCTGTGGTTCTGCGGCTGCGGATTCGTCGGCGGCCGCAGAGACTGCGGCGGCACAGGCGACCGTCGAGACGGCTGCCGAGGACGCTGCGGCGGAAGCGACAAGCGAAGCGGCGTCCGGGGAGACAGCGGAAGAGGCGGCGAGTGAGGCTGTTTCAGAAGCGGCAGATGAGGCTGCGGAAGAGACGGCGGATCCGGTTGACGTCAATGTTATGGCGTTAAAGGGACCGACGGCTATGGGAATGGTACAGTTCATGGATCAGGTCGACAGCGGTGCGATCACCGACCAGAATTATCAGTTCACCATTGCGGCGGCGGCAGATGAAGTCACGCCTAAGCTGGTGCAGGGTGAAGCTGATATTGCAGCGGTACCGGCGAATCTCGCCTCGGTGCTCTATAACAACACGGAGGGCGGCGTGGAAGTGCTGGCGATCAATACGCTGGGCGTCCTCTATATCGTGGAGAGCGGCGATACGGTGCAGTCTGTAGAGGATCTGAAGGGCAGGACGATTTACGCCAGCGGCAAGGGCTCGACGCCGGAGTATGCGCTCAATTATATTCTGACACAGAATGGGATTGATCCTGAGACAGATGTGACGATTGAGTGGAAGAGCGAGCACGCGGAGTGCCTGTCCGCGCTGATGGCTGATTCGGAGGCGATCGCGATGCTTCCGCAGCCCTTCGTTACGACCGCGCAGACGAAAAGCGATACGATCCGCGTTGCGCTGGATCTGACGCAGGAGTGGGATAAGCTGCAGGAGGGAAGTGAGAATCCGTCTGCACTGATCACCGGCGTTGTTGTGGCGCGCAAGGCGTTTGTGGAGGAAAATCCTGCGGCAGTGGAGTCTTTCCTTGCACACTATCAGGAATCTGTGGACTATGTGAACAGTAATGTGGACGAGGCGGCGCAGCTGGTCGGAAAGTATGATATCGTGACTGCAGAGGTGGCGCAGAAGGCGATTCCGGAGTGCAACATCACCTATATCGCGGGCAGTGAGATGAAGGAGAAACTCTCCGGTTATCTTGCGGTTCTTCTGGAGCAGAATCCGCAGTCTGTCGGCGGAGCGCTGCCGGGCGACGATTTCTATTACGGCGCTTAAGAGGCTCGCTGATCAAATAAGCTGATAAAATTAAAGAGAGGAAGGAGCGGCGCTTTGCCTACTCCTTCCTCTCTTTTGCTGTGCGGATCACCGCTTTATACCCAAGTCCGCGGACCGTAACGATGGAAAAATCGGGGTTGTTTGAGAAATGACGTCGGATCCGGTTGATGTGGACGTCTATTGTCTGCAGAGTAGAGGTGCTCTCGCTCCCCCAGATTTCATCCATAATCTGAACCCGTGTGAAAATTTTATCGGGATAGGATAGAAGCTTGTACAGAAGGAAGAACTCCTTCTGCGGAAGCGTCTGTGAGGAGGCGCCGCGCGTGACGGTCAGGGAATCGTAGAGCAGAACTGTTCGGCCGACGCAGATCTGGCGGTCAGAGGCGATATTGGCACGCCGGAGCAGGGCTTTGACGCGCAGCAGCAGTTCGCCGGTTTCGATCGGTTTCGTCATATAGTCGTCTGCGCCCAGCGTGAAGCCGCGCTGTTTGGAAGGAAAATCGGCTCTGGCTGTGATGATCAGAATCGGAATCCGGCAGTTGAATTTACGGACAGAGCGGATGAATTCATAGCCGTCCATCTCGGGCATGACGAGATCGGTGAGAATGAGATCAATATGCTCCCTCTCCAGAATCTGCCATGCTTCGCTGCCGTTGGAAGCGCAGATGGTATCGTAGCCGGCCTCGCGGAGCGTCAGACTGTACGAACGGCAGAGAGCTGCCTCATCCTCCGCAATCAATAATTTCAGCATTGCCATAGTAATCTCCATTCCGGAGCGCTTTTGCGCGACGGGGCGACGCAAATTTCAAATTTGCGTCTGCCATCAACGAACTTTGTGGCGCTCTGTTTGCACAAGTATATCGCAGAAGAATGAACTTTATATGAAATCGGAGGGGGCGAAAATGTGAATCTTTTGTGACGCTGCCGGAATATTCTGGCCGGGATTCAGCGGGGGAGACGCCTGATCCGGCGCGTTCCGATGATCATGACCGCGAACATCACGAGCAGGTACCAGGGGAATAAACCGGCGCTGATATTCTGTGCGAGCAGTCCGAAGAGAGCCGGGGCCAGCATAATCCCGATATAGGAGGCTGACATCTGGACGCCCATGGCGGACTGGGAAATATCCCTGCCGAAATTCTGCGGAGTCAGATGCAGAATATTGGGGAACACAGGGCCGTTTCCGAGTCCGGTCAGAAAGAGACCGAGGCAGGCGATATACGACGGCAATGGGAGCAGCAGGATGAGGATGGCTGCGATGGTGATGCATTGACCGATTCGGATAATCTGCCAGCTCCCCAGTCTGACGGAGAGAAGTCCGGAGAAAAAGCGGCCGAGGGCATATCCCACATAATAGCAGGTGATGATCATGGCGGCGGTGCTGGCCGAAAAGCCCTTGGCGTTGACGAGAAAGGTGCTTCCCCATACGCCGCAGGTGTACTCGATGGCGCAGGAGCCGATGAAAATCAGGCAGGCCGCCCGGATTCCGGGCTGACGGAGCAGGGGAAGAAGACCGACTGCCTGGATGGGTTCCTCTTCCTCCTGCGCGCCGCCGCTGTGTCCGACCTTTTTCCAGAGTGGAAGAGAGAGAAACATCAGCAGGGAGATTCCGAACTGAATCCAGAATACTGTCCGGTAACCACCGCGCCAGTTGGAGCCGTCGGAGAGGGCAAGAGACATCAGATAAGGACTGACGGAGACGCCGACGCCGTAAAAGCAGTGCAGAAAGTTCATGTGGATCGCTTTGTAGTGCAGGGCGACGTAATTGTTCAGCGCGGTGTCGATGGCTCCGGCTCCAAGCCCCAGCGGAATGGCGCAGCCGATCAGCCAGAGCATATTGCGCGAGCAGGAAAAGCCAAAGAGGGAAGCGGCGGTCAGGAAAGTGCTGACGGCGGTGATGCGGGCGGTTCCGAACCGGGCGATCAGACGCGCGGAGAGCAGACAGGAGACGATGGTGCCGCCGGAAATCAGGAGCGTCACGCAGCTGGCCATTCCGACCGGAAGATCAAATTCTGTGTAAATGGCCGGCCACGCCGTTCCGAACAGGGAGTCCGGAATACCGAGACCGATAAAAGCGACATAGATAATGAGTAAGAGTAAAAGTGCCATAGTGATCGTTTCTCCTTGTAGTGTGAGTGGTGGTATTGTGACGGATTGACCGGGAGGCGTCCGGAATGCCGGCCGGTTTCTGTTTTGGGAATTTTATCAGGGCGGAGGACTTGATTCTATAAAAAAGACGCTGTATTTTATAAGAAATACGACGGATGCAGCACGGGAATGCCGGAGAAACAGGCGGGCGCGGTATCAGAGAGCTGAGGAAGCGTGCGGGTACGGTATGGGCACACCGGGAATCCGGAGGCGGGAGGGGGAGATTCGTGACGGAGGAGCCAAAGAGGACAAAGGAATGGGACCGGCTTTTTGACCGCTCCGGAGGGCGGGGAAGTTTGGTGGATGAGAATTACCGGGAGACGGCGCGGCACGGGACGAAGGAATTTCCCTGCGCCGCGTATGAAGATCGGTATTACAATGATTTTTATCCGATGAGCTGGCATCAGGAGTGGGAGATGGGATATGTGGAACGGGGCAGTATGAGGGTTTATGTGAATGGAGACTGTCATCTGCTGCGCAGGGGAGAGGGAATTTTCCTGAATGCGGGGACGCTGCACGCGTATGCGGGCGAACCGGATGTGGAGGTTCTTTTTCCGAATCTTGTTTTTCATCCGGTGATGCTCGCAGGGAGCAGAGACAGCGTTTTCTGGAGCAGGTATCTCGAGCCGGTGGGATCGGAGGAGAATGCTGCGTATCGGATTCTGCGCCCGGAACAGGAGTGGCAGAGAAAGGTGCTGGAGCAGATCGGAGAGGCGTTCGGGGCGATGCGGGACCGGCGCTACGGCTGGGAATTCCGGGTGAGGGAGAGGCTGTCGGAGGCGATGCTGGCCATCGGCGCGCACGGCGTCTGCGAGAGCGGGTCGCCGGGAGGAAATGCGGCGGATCTGGAGCGGCTGCGGCATATGATTTCTTTCCTGCAGGGGCGGTATCAGGAGCCGGTGAGAGTGGGACAGATCGCGGAGAGCGCGGCGATCAGCACGCGCGAGTGTCAGCGGATTTTCCGGCGCGTTGTGGGAATGACGCCGGGACGCTACGTCACGGAGATGCGCCTGCAGCAGGCGAAACGGCTGCTGGCGGAGGGAGATCTGCCGCTGCTTGAAATCTGTGCGCGCTGCGGGTTTCAGGATCAGAGCTATTTCACAAAGCTGTTTCGGGAGAAAACGGGGAGTTCCCCGGCGAAATACCGCAGGCAGAGCCGGGGGCGCTGAACTGTATTGTGTGAACTGCATTGTGCGAACGATATTGAATATAGAAAGAAGGCGTTTTATGCTCTCCAATCTTATTTTTTCTCTCAACCATACGCTGCCGCTCTTTGCACTGATGGTGCTCGGCTATCTGCTGCACCGGAAAAACTTCATGGGAGATTCCTTTGTGGCGGATGCGAATAAGCTGGTGTTCCATGTGGCACTGCCGGTTCTGTTGTTTATGGATCTGGCGCAGACGGATATCCGGGCGTCGTTTGACGCGGCGTATGTGGGTTACTGCGCGGCGGCGACGCTCTCGAGTATTCTCGTGATCTGGGGACTGGCCCGGCTGCTGCTCCGGGACAAGACACAGATCGGCGAATTTGTGCAGGGATCTTACCGATCCTCGGCGGCCATTCTGGGCGTCGCGTTTGTCCAGCTGATTTACGGGGACGCGGGAATGAGCGGGCTGATGATCCTTGGCTGTGTGCCGCTCTATAATATTTTCGCGGTGCTGATTCTCGTCATGGAGAATCCGGCGCGCTATGGGCGCGGCACGGCGCAGAAAGAGGTGGCAGAGCAGTCTCTTTCTGCGATGCTGCGCCAGACACTGGTCAAAATTGTGACCAATCCGATTATTCTGGGGCTGGCAGCCGGGTTTTTCTGGGGATTTTTCCGGATTCCGGTTCCGGAGGCGGCCGGGGACGCGCTGACGATGATCGGGAATATCACGACGCCTCTGGCGCTTCTGGCGATCGGCGCGGGATTCAAGGGAAAAGAGGCGCTGAGCGAGGGGAGGCTCACGGCGGCGGCGACGGCGATCAAACTGATGGTGCTGCCTGCGGTGTTCCTGCCGCTGGCGGCTGCACTGGGCTTTACCGGGGAGAAACTGGTGGGGATCCTCGTGATGCTGGGGTCTATCACAACGCCGGCCAGCTATGTGATGGCGCGTCAGATGGGGCATAAAGGAACGCTTACGGGGAGCATCTGTGTGGCGACCACTCTGTTTTCGCCGCTTTCTCTGACCTTCTGGCTTTTTCTGGCAGATGCGCTGCACTGGCTGTAAGAGGGGGAAGCGGAGAAAGCAAAAAGCGGATAAAGGCTTTATGATCTTTTTCTTAAAAATGGGGACAGAGGGATGAAAAAGAAAAAAGTTGTGCTATAGTTAGAAAAACGCCGGTGCGGGCGGATCTGGAGTCCGGCTTCGGTATCCGTAACGCCGGAGAAATGGATGCCGGAAGCAGCATCTGTCCGGGACGCGAAGCGGCAAAAGGGATAGCAGGGAAGAAAGGTCGTGCGGAAAGTATGGCAAAGGAAGAACTGGTTGCTTGGATCCAAAGACTCATGACGCTGGAATTCTGGGAGCAGGCGCTGGACGCGTTTCAGGCGCTGGGGCCGGTGGTTCCGATTGCGCTGGCGGCGCTGGAATCGATTATTCCGCCGTTGCCGCTCGTTGCGATTGTGACGCTTAATATTGCGGGGCACGGGGCGATTCTGGGATTTCTGTACAGCTGGGTCGGCACCTGTCTCGGATGTACCATTGTGTTTTTCTTCTATAGAAAGGTGCTCAAGCATCTGGTTGGCTATTTTGCGCAGAAACACGAGAAGATCAAGCGGGCGCAGGAGTGGGTCGGAGGAATCCGGCCGAGCACCCTCTTTCTGCTGGCGGTGCTTCCTTTTACGCCGTCCTCGTTTCTGAATTTCGCGTTTGGCGTTTCTGAATTCAGCGCCAAACGGTATCTGCTGACGATGTACCTCGCCAAGAGTATCATGATCGGATCGCTTGCTTTGTTCGGGCAGAGTATGGTCAGCGCGCTGGAGAACCCGGTCTATATCATCCTCGCAGTTGCGGTTGTGGCGGCGCTCTATGTGCTCTCGCTCAGAGTGTCCAAGCGTCATCATGTGGAGGGGGTCTAGCGCGTGACGGGGCAGAGCATATAGGAAGGAATGAGGGCGGGCAGGGATTCGGAAAACTGCAGTTGGAAAGCGAGTGTGCGGAAGAGGAGCGGTCGAAACGCGTGATTATATTTTTTTATAACAAAAAACCTCATGATATCATGAGGTTTTTAGAGCGACAGACGGGATTCGAACCCGCGGTCTCCACCTTGGCAAGGTGGCGCTTTACCAGCTAAGCTACTATCGCATTTTCAGTTTTCCGTGCTTGTTTGTTTTTGTTTGTCCCGAGCACAGGTATAAATATACTATAACCTCTCTCTGGTGTCAACAGATTTTTTGAAGTTTTTTGATTTCGAAATTTTCACTTGGAATTGTTTTTGTTTTCTGATATTTTGAACGGCTGTGAGTTGGGGATTAAAGACCTGTATTCCGTCGTAGTACTAGGAAAATTCCGACGTTATCACTATCTCGCTTTTCTTAA
>JAUNGV010000082.1:2865-10657 GCA_030524225.1 Eubacteriales bacterium | reverse complement strand
AGTGCGAAAGCGGGAAGAATCGGGAGCGCGAAAACAGGAAAGACAATAGAAAAGATTATGAAATGAAAATGACGGATGCGCTGGTAATGACGAGCGGGAATGTCTCAGGCGCTCCGATTGCGCGGACGGATGAGGACGCCGTGCGGGAACTGGGCGGGTTCTGTGACCTGATCCTCTCGCATGACCGGGAGATCCGGATCCGGGCGGACGATTCGGTGGCGGACTGGTACGACGGCGCGCCGTATCTGATCCGGCGTTCCCGTGGCTATGCGCCGCTGCCGGTGATGCTGAGAGAGGGAGAGGGGCAGGCGCAGCGCTGGCGCGGCGCTGTGCTGGCTGCAGGCGGCGAACTCAAGAACACCTTCTGTGTTGCGAAAAACCAGCTCTTTTACCCCTCTCCGTATGTGGGGGATATGGGGGATCTCCGGACCGTGGAGGCGCTGCGGGAGACGGCGGCGCGGCTCTGTGATCTGCTGGAGACACGTCCCGATGTGATTGCCTGTGATCTGCACCCGGCATACAATACGACGGCGCTGGCGGAGGAAATAGCGCGCCGGCAGGGCGCGGGTCTGTTTCCGGTACAGCATCACTTTGCCCATATTCTCTCCTGCATGGCGGAAAACGGCGTGGCGGCGGGAGAAGAAGTGATCGGCGCGGCGATGGACGGGACGGGGTACGGTGCGGATGGAACCATCTGGGGCGGCGAGTTCCTGCGAGCCGGATACGGCGGCTATGAACGTCTGGGCTGTATCCGGCCGTTCCCACAGGTAGGAGGAGATGCGGCAGCCCGGGAGGGATGGAGGGTGGCGGTTTCCATGCTCGGAGAACTCTTCGGAGACGGCAAAAGCGGAGCAAAGCAGGATGAGCAGGAAGTCCTGCACATCACCGGTGCGCTGGGACTGTGCAGTGCGGCGCAGGCGCAGACCATCTGGCGGATGGCGCGGAGTGGGATCAATACGGTTCGCTCCACGAGCGCAGGGCGGCTTTTTGACGCGGTGAGCGCGATTCTGGGGATTCGTCTCTCTTCCACTTACGAGGGAGAGGCGGCGTGCTTTCTGCAGTTTGCGGCGCAGCGCTATGAGAGGGAGAATCCCCGGCAGGCGGCGCAGATAGCGCGGGAGAGCCGGGGGCAGGAATCCGGCTGCTTTGAGGCGGACGGTGCGGCGGCGCAGGAAGTGCGGGCAGGAGGGGCGGACCGGTATCCGGAGCAGGAGAGCCGGGGCGCAGAGGATCTGTTTACCCTCGGGACGGGGGGAATCGTGCGGCGGATGACAGAGGGGCGTCTGGCAGGAGAGGATACGGGAGAACTGGCGTACCGGTTTCACTGCCTTTTCGCAGAGCAGATTGCGGAGGGATGTCTGCGCTGCGCGAAGCAGACGGGACTGTCTGTCTGTGCGCTTTCGGGCGGTGTGTTCCAGAATACGCTGCTGCTGATGAAGACGGAGGCGGCGCTGACGAGGGCGGGACTGCGGGTTCTGCGCCATCATCTGATTCCGGCGAACGACGGCGGAATTGCGTTGGGACAGGCCGCCGCGGCGATGTACGCGCAGAGCGGACAGAAGAGCGGCGTGCTGTACTGACGCCTGTCGGAACAGAGAGCGGTGATGTGGCCGCGTGAAGAGGACGGTGCAGTCATGAGGCTGCTCAGGTGTGCGGCTGAAAGGTTTGAGAAGGGAAGAGTGCGGATCACAATGAAATCTTCGGGAGAGCAGAGTACAATCAAAGAGGACAAAGAGGCGATCGTCTCTTACCGGGGCAGGCCGCTTCGAATCATGGAGGTGTGCGGGACGCATACGCACGAGATTTTCCGTCTGGGGATCCGTCAGCTCCTGCCGGAGAGCATTACCATGATTTCCGGCCCGGGCTGCCCGGTCTGCGTCACGCCGGTGAGTTTTATCGACGAGGCGAGAGCGCTGGCGCTGGAAAGGGGGGCGGTGATCGCGACCTTCGGCGACCTGATCCGGGTACCCGGTTCAGAGGGATCGCTGGCGGATGCCAGAGCGCGGGGAGCGGAAGTCAGGATGGTTTAGTCCCCGCTGGACGCCTGTGCGCTGGCGCGGCAGAGACCGGAGCGGGACATTGTATTTCTCTCCGTCGGATTTGAGACGACGACGCCTGCAGAGTGTCTCGCAGTGCGGCAGGCACAGGAGGAAGGTCTCTCCAATTTTTCGATTCTGACAGCGAATAAGACGATGCCGAACGCCTATCTGGCTCTGCGGGGAAGCGCGGACGCCTTTCTCTATCCGGGACACGTTCATGCGATTACGGGGACTGCGCTCTGTGCGCGTCTGCGGAAGGAAAACGGGATTTCCGGCGTTGTGGCCGGATTTACAGCGCAGGAACTGCTGCGCGCACTGGCGGCCATCGTGCGGCATGCAGCAGCTGAGGACGGCCCATTTTTTGAAAACTGCTATGAAACTGTGGTGCGTCCGGAGGGAAATCCCGCCGCAGTGCGCGCGATGGAGGAGATCATGGAACCGTGCGACGCGCAGTGGCGCGGACTGGGCGTGATTCCCCAGTCTGGAATGCGGTTGCGGGAGGAGTTCGCGGCGTTCGATGCAAGACGCCGGTTCGCGCTTCCCGTGATGGAAGGGCGGGGCAATCCGGCCTGCCGGTGCGGAGAGGTTTTGCGGGGTGACATCCTGCCGACCGACTGCCCGCTTTTTGGCAGAGGCTGTGTTCCGGAACATCCGGTCGGGGCGTGTATGGTCTCCAATGAAGGAGCGTGCGCGGCGTTTTTCCGATACGGAACGGGAAACGAGATATAAATATAAATAAGAAATTTCATATTTCAGTGCGGAGAACAGCCGGAGGCTTTTGCGGCAAGGATTGGAAAGCGGGACGTAAATAAGAAATTTCAGCTTTCAGTGCGGAGAACGGCCGGAGGTTTTTCGCAGCAGTGATCGGGAAACGGCGTGTAGAGACAAGAAGCAGACAGGCGGAGCGCGGGCGCTCTGAAATGGAGACGGGGATGGAACAGCAGGAAGAAAACGGAACAGAAAACAGGGAAAACAATAAGGGGGAAACCAGAGAGGAGATCAGAAAGGAAACCAGCGTCACGCTCGCCCACGGCGCGGGAGGTCGGCAGACGGCACAGCTGATCGGACAGGTATTCCGGACTCATTTTGAGAATCCGGAGTTTACGGCTGACGATGCGGCGCTTCTGCAGATCGGGGGAGAGCGGCTGGCGTTTACAACGGACGGCTTTATCGTCTCTCCGTGGAAATTTGCGGGCGGTGATATCGGCAAGCTGAGTGTCTGCGGGACGGTGAACGATCTCGCCTGCATGGGAGCGAAGCCGCGGGCTCTCTCCTGCGCGTTTGTGATTGAGGAGGGGTTTCTGACAGAAGATCTGGAGCGGATCGCGGCCTCCATGGCGGAGGCTGCCGCAGAGGCCGGGGTTCGGATTGTGGCCGGGGATACGAAGGTGGCCGGAAGAGGACAGGTTGATCACATTTTTATCACGACAACGGGAATCGGAGAAGTGCTGCCGGAGGCGCATACTTCCGGAGCGCTGGCAGAGTCTGGCGATGCGGTCATCGTGACGGGCGACGTCGGACGGCATGGCTGTGCGATTCTGCTGGAGCGGGAGGAATTCGGAATTGAAGCACAGATCGAGAGCGACTGCGCGCCGCTCTGGGAGACGGTGCGGCAGATGTTTGCGGTGACACCGCAGCTCCATGTGCTGCGGGACGCGACGCGGGGAGGTGTGGGGACGGTGCTCCATGAAATTGCCGCAGAGAGCGGAGTCGGTATCGCAATCCGGGCGCAGGATGTGCCGGTTGACCCGGCGGTGCGGGGCGTCTGCGGGATGCTGGGGCTGGAGCCTTTGTATCTGGCGTGCGAGGGGCGGCTCGTGGTGATCGCGCCGCAGGAGTACGCCGGGGCGCTTGTAAAGACGCTGCGCGCGCTGCCCTACTCGGGGCAGGCGGCAGTGATCGGAGAGGTGACACGGGAGCATCCGGGACGGGTCGTGATGGAGACGGCGATCGGGGCGAAAACGCTCCTGCCGCCGCCGGGGGGCGAGCTGCTGCCGAGAATCTGCTGAATGTTGCAGTCTCCGCGCTGCTGCGCGGGCAGATCGCGGCTTTTTCCGCCTTACAGATGCGGCAGGCTCTTCGAGCTCAGTCTCTGCGCCACTGCGCGGGCAGATCGTAGACTGTTCCGGAGGGCAGCAGCTCCAGCGAGAGCGACTCGCCGGTTTCATAGTCCTCCAGCGCCTCGAGGGACAGCACATCCCCGTCCTGCAGCAGCAGATTACTGAACCGGGAGATGGCGTAATTGTTATTTGCCAGATAGAGAGAGTAGAATGGCTGTGTGCCTGTATCAGCGGCTTCGTAATCGAGAAAGGCGCAGCCGGAGCGCAGAATCAGATCGTAGGTTCCGGCGGGGATATCCCTGCCGACGGTATACGTTTTTTTGCGGGAGGGCTCCAGCGTGAGGGTGACGGACTGCGACAGAGTGTTTTGCTGAGCGGGGCGCAGATCCGCCGTCTGGGCGTTATCGGTGGTGAAGGTGAGAGCTCCGCTGCCGGAGAACACGACGCACGCGCCGTCGCAGAGAAGAACCTCGTCCATTCTGGTGACAGTGTTGGTGTTACCGGTATCGGTGATGTCGGCAAAAAGGGCATAGTCATAGAGCTGGTGAGCCGGATCCATCTGGGTGTAATCCAGATAGTAGTCCGGGGAGGCGGCGTCCTGCGGCTCGATGGTGTAGATGCCGGCGGGAATCTGATTTCCGATATAGTAGACGCCGCCGGAGAGGGTGGCGCTCCAGTGTTCTCCGTCGGCGGGCACAGGGGATTCTCCGGGAATCAGACCGGCGAACTCATCCGGATGGGGGGAGCCGTCTATTTCGGGCAGGCTGGAGCCACTGTATCCATAGAGAAAGTCATAGGAGGATTCCGGCTCGTACTCCGCAGAGATACTGTGCTCCGGGGTGACGGTGCTGGAGGAGGACAGATCGATCGCAGTGTGAATCAGGGATTTCAAACCGCTTTTCAGAAAGCCGGAGGAGAGAACAGCGACCGCCAGCACGAACAGAACGGGCAGCAGGGAGAGTTTTCTGTTTTGCGCTTTCCGCGCTCCGGAGGCGGGGCGCAGGGGAGCGGTGCTGCCGCGCTTTTCTGATCCGGATGCGGCTGCTTCCTTTACAGTAGGAAGACGACCGGCGTGAGCTTCGGAGCCCGCCCCGCGGCGGTATCGCTCTTTGTCTCTCTCCTCCGGCATCGTATAGCGGCCTTCCGGCGGCATGATCATTCCACACTCCACACAGCGGTCATTCAGCAGCTTTCCGCCGCAGATACAGCATTTGCGCATCGCAGTTTCCTCCGGTTCCAGAGCAGTGCTTCAGGACGATTACGATTCTCCTTTCATCAGCCATGGCGAAATTGTCCGGCGGCAGATATTTTGGATGGATCGGAACCATTACCTTGCAATTACATTAAAACAATCTTTATTTTGGCTTAATTCTGTGTTTATTATAAATGAAAAGCAGAGCGCTGCACAGCCCTTTATCATACTGAAAAGGTGGCGCGGGCATAAATCCGAAGGCAGAATCTGCGGTATGGCCAGAACACGGAAGGGACCGGCAGCGTCGGTCGGTGCGTGGGGAACAGGGAATCCGGAACGGGAAAGGGGTTCGCATGGACATCATTTCTATAGAAGAGAAGGGCAAAACGAAGTACCGGATCACGACGCAGGATGGCGTGGTATTCGTGATGACAAAGCGGGAGGCGGCGCTCTACGGGATACGGGGGACAGAGAGTGTGGAAAAACTCTCTCTGCCGGAGGAGATGTGGGAGGCGCTCTGGGCGGGGCTTTACAAGGCGGCGATCCGTCGCTGCGGTGATCTGCTCAAGGGGCGGGATTATACGCGGACGGGACTGCTGCAAAAACTCCGGGAGGATGAGTACCCGGAGGAGATCGCACTGCAGGCCGTCCGGGCGATGGAAGAAGCGCATTATGTGGATGACCGCCGGTTTGCACAGACGTATCTGCATTATCATCTGCAGGACAGGAGCCGGGGGCGCATCCGCCAGGATCTGCGGCAGAAGGGAGTTCCGGCGGAGGTGATCGAGGAGGCGTTTGCAGAGGCGGCGGAGGAGGAAAATCTGGAGGAGCGGGAACTGGGACAGATCCGCGCGCTGCTGGAGAAGAAACGGTACGATCCGCGGACGGCGGACTGGCCGCAGAAGCAGAAGATGATGGCATTTCTCTACCGCCGCGGCTTTTCTCAGGAGCTGATCCGGCGCGCGGTGGAGGAGTGAGAGCGTATCGGGAACCGCTTTTCCGAACTGCGGGGGAATTTTTTCCGAACTGAGGAAAAATACAGGATGAAAAAAACCTGACTGCAGGAGACTGAAATTTCACAACTAACATGATAACGGGGATAAGAAGATGACAGAATTATTCAGGGACAAAAATTTCATACACAAATTACTGCGTCTGGCGCTTCCGATTGCGCTGCAGAATCTGATGCTGGCTTCCGTGGCGGCGGCGGACGCGCTGATGCTCGGGGCGCTGGATCAGAATGCCATGTCTGCGGTATCTCTCGCAAGCCAGATTCAATTTATCCAGAACATGGTGCTCTCCGGCATTGTGGCGGCAGTTGCGATTCTGGGAGCGCAGTACTGGGGGAAAGGGGACAAGGAGACGCTCGATGATATTTTCTGTCTGGCGCTGCGATTGGCCGGAGTAGTCAGTCTTATTTTTTGTCTGGCCTGTTTTATGTTCTCGAAAGAGCTGATGAGGATCTTTACCAATGAGGAAGCACTGATAGAAATCGGCGTCGGTTACTTGCGGATTGCCGCCTTTTCCTATCTGCTGACAGGAATCTCGCAATGCTATCTGGCGATGATGAAGGTCAGCGAACACGCATCTTCCACTGCCGTGATCAGTGTGGGAACGGTTCTTCTTAACATCGCGGTCAATGCGATTCTTATTTTTGGGTTATTCGGTGCGCCGGCCATGGGGGCGAGAGGAGCGGCCGCGGCAACCCTGTTTTCCCGGATTGTGGAACTGGTATGGGTGCTGGTTTTGTCGTTTCATCCTTCCTACCTGCGCCCGAAGCTGGCCGGACTGTTCGCAAAGAATGCACTGCTTGAGAAAGATTTTTTCAAATGTGCGTTGCCCATCTTTGGCGCGAGCATGCTCTGGGGCGTTGGATTCACCTCCTATTCGGCGTTTATGGGACATCTGGGGACAGACGCAACGGCGGCCAATTCCATTGCGGCGGTGGTGCGGGATCTGGTGTGCTGTCTCTGCAACGGACTTGCCTCCGGTGCGGGGATTATCGTGGGAAACGAACTGGGCGCGGGAAATTTGGAGAGGGGGAAGCTTTACGGAGACCGCATGGTTGTCATCGCCTTTCTTACGGGATTTGTGTCCACAGCGCTGATGCTCCTTTTCACGCCTGTGATTATGCTCTTTGTGCAGCTCTCTGAGGGGGCGAGAGCTTATCTTCTGGGAATGATGCTGATTATGGCCTTTTATATGATCGGGCGGGCGGTAAACACCATTATTATCAATGGGATTTTCTCCGCAGGGGGAGATACGATGTTTGATATGTACAGTCTGGTGGTGACAATGTGGTGCCTTGCGGTTCCGCTGGCAGCGCTTGGAACATTTGTGTTTCACTGGCCGGTGCTCCTCGTCTATGCCTGCACCTGTCTGGATGAAGTGGGGAAGATTCCGTGGGTGATGCTGCACTACCGCAAGCACAAATGGGTGAGAGATTTGACACGGTAGACACGTTGGCAAGGAAGAAAGGAAGAGAGACAATAAAAACCGCC
>JAUNGV010000082.1:0-2855 GCA_030524225.1 Eubacteriales bacterium | reverse complement strand
GAACACCCCCAACCAATAGGGGTTGAGTTATGTCACCGGGTAGACACGTGGGAAAGAAAAAACTAACGCAACAAAAAAAACACCGCCGGGTTTCTGTTTAACAGGAACCCGGCGGTTTTTAAAAGAGCAGGGGAAGAGAGATTCGAACTCCCATGAACGGTTTTGGAGACCGCAATATTAGCCATTATATGATTCCCCTGTATGAGATCTCACGGTGTCTGCCGCTCGACTTGATAAAGTATAGCACACACTTTGGACGCTGACAAGAGCCTATTTTTATCAATTTGACTCAATTTATCAAGAAATTTTGACAAAAATAAACCATAAGAGGTCCCTGCACTGTGGAAAATGGCGGTTTTTGGAAAAGCACTTCTTCTGGAAACCACCGATTTTGGCAGCGCAGGCGCAGGAAAATTTGAGAACGGAAAAGTAGACTTTTTCGTTCAAATGAAGTATTCTCTTTTATAAAGAAGAACTCTGCCCAAAAATCACATATTTACACGTTTTTTCACATGAGCAGGAATATGGCGGCCAGAAAACAGGCGAAAAAAACTCTGAACGAAAAAGTCTGACTTTTCGTTCGGCGTATTTGATTATACAGCTGAAAAACAAGACTTTTGACAGGAAGCATGCAGGATGCTGGTAACAGTTCAGCCAGCCGGAAGCGCCAGATCATGGGCAAAGGCAGCCGCGAAGCGGCGAAGAACGCGGCGCCCGCATAGAACCAGAAGCAGGAAACGTCCGGTCTCAGCGCGGTGACCGGAGAAGGCGGCACATCATTCATCATAGGAAATCCGGAAACGCAGCGAACCGGTGACAGCAGGGAGAGGAGAAGATTGAAAAATAAGCTCGATAGCTTATTTTTCAATCCCGAGATTTGTGCCGGGGCGTCATAAATCTCGATTAGGGCAGACGCAAATTGGACATATGCGTCGCCCCCGTCGCAAGGGGACGCTCCGGGATGGAGATTAATCATGATTACGACATTGAGAAAATGGGGAAACAGTGTGGGGATCAGAATCCCAAAGACGATTCTGCAGTCCATGGAATGCACAGAGAACGAGGACGTGGAACTGCTGCTGGTGCAGGAAGGGCTTCTGATCCGGAAAGTGGAAAAGCGCGGCAAGAGATCTGTCAGGGAAGGTTTTGCGGAGGAAGCAGCAGAATTTCAGATGGAGAATTGAGACAGCATTGAGACAGCAGATCATAAAGAATGACAATATCAGAATCGAAAAATAGAAAGAAGCAAGAAATAGAGAGAACCAGAAAGTAAGGGCGAAGCGGAAATCAGATAGGAAATCAAGAATTAGCTGACCTGTTATATTATATATAGGAAGTAAGAGGATTCGCAAAGAGCCCGGGCGTCCGCCAATGCCGGGGCTCTTTTTGGGATCGGGGGCTGGGCCGGAGCCGGGAACGATCCGGAGGGATCTTGTTTTTGAAATTGTCTGAAATCGTCTGAAATTATTCTCCTCGGCAGTTTGGCTGTACAAAAGCGGACGGTTTGATATATAATGTCTTAGAGTACGCGAACTGCGGCCTGACGGACGGCGAGAAAGGCGGAGAGCGCGGGACGGGCGCTTCGAGAGGCACCCTGACCGGTGCAAAACCCTGCGGATCAGGCCGGAGCCGGAAACCCGGGAAGAGAGCGGCGCGTACGGAGACCGGAGGAGAGGCAGAACCGGTCAAAACAGGGGGAGCGCAGAGAAGTCGTGGGAGAGAAATCGGCGCAGAAGAAGCAGTATATCAGGGAAGTCGCGAGACGGGTTTTCATGGAGAAGGGCTTTAAGGATGTGACGATGAAGGACATTGTGGAGGCCTGTCATATCAGCCGCGGCGGGCTGTATCTCTATTATTCCGGAACACAGGAGATTTTTCTTGACGTTCTGAAGATGGAGACGCAGGAGACGGACGACGTTTTTGCCGGCGCTCTGTCCCGCAGTGCGACAGCCGCCGACATTCTGGAACTCTTTCTCTGTGAACAGAAAAAGGAACTGCTGCGGCAGGACCAGACGCTGGCGGTGGCGACGTACGAATATGCGTTTCTTGCAAACCGGCAGGAGGGTGAGAACTACCTCGGCGCCCGGTTTCAGGAGGCGCAGCGCATCATCGAGCAGCTCATCCAGTTAGGCGTCCGCAACGGTGAATTTGTCTGTTCTGATCCGAAAGGCGCTGCAGGCAATATCATGCTCGCACTGGAGGGGCTCAAAATTGCAGCGCGCACGATGGGCGTGACGGAAGAGGCGGTGGACAGAGAGATCCGCTACCTGCTTCATGGACTTTCCGCGGGAGCGCGGGGGGATTCTATATCATTTTAGCAAGGAAAGTGCTTTTGGAATACGGCGCAAGCCGCCCGAAAGCACTTTTTAGAGAAGTCTGCCATACATATACTGACGAGGGCGTCCGGCAACTGCCCGGAGCCCGGCGGAGCAAACAACACAAGAGCACAGAGCAGGAGGAGAAAGTTCGATGACAAGTGGTGTCAAACGCATCTATGTCGAGAAAAAGAAACCGTATGCGGTGGCTGCGAAGCAGCTGAAAGAGGAAATCGAAGGCTTTTTGGGCGTAAAGGGTCTGGAAGACGTTCGCATTTTTATCCGCTACGACGTGGAGAATGTTTCGGAGAGCGTCTTTGAGACGGCGTGCCGGACGGTATTTTCCGAGCCGCCGGTGGATATCCTGTACCGCGAGACGATCGAGATTCCGGAGAACGCGGCTGTTTTCAGTGTGGAGGCGCTTCCGGGACAGTTCGACCAGAGAGCGGACTCCGCGGAGCAGTGCCTGCAGTTCATCGACGAGAACGAGCAGCCGGTGATCCGCTCGGCGACGACGTATATGATCCTCGGCGAGGTGTC
>JAUNGV010000081.1 GCA_030524225.1 Eubacteriales bacterium | reverse complement strand
GGTGGCCCTGCCCACGGGGCTGTGGAGCATCGCCTCCGGCGGCCCTGCTCACGGGGCTGTGGCGTGTCTCCTCCTGCCACTTCGGATTTGACTTTTTGCCCGTTTTCTTTGAAAATAAAGGGAACAGATTTGACACAACTGATCAACCTAACTGATCGACATACCTGATTGCCACAGCTTACCGGCACCAGCGAAGCGCCGGACACTTGCTTTGTCCGGACTTCCTCAATGACGACATCATACAGGAGTGCGCCGCGCGCTCCGGAATGGAGACTTGCATGAAACTGACGACTCCCGACCTGCTCACCTCTTATCCGCCCCTTGACGAAATCGCCGGCTTTTCGGTCCGGCCCGGCGCCTTTGACTTCCCCGGCGCCGCCGCGCTGCCCGGCGGCGTCAGCTTTACCGTCCATACCTGCGAGGGAACCGCCTGCACGCTGCTGCTCTTTCACCGCGGCGAGACGGTGCCCTTTGCCGAACTGCCCTTCCCCGAGGCGTACCGGATCGGCGATGTGTACTCCATGCTCGTCTACGGCCTCGACATCGAGGATATCGAATACGCATATCGCGTGGACGGCCCGAACCGCCCGCAGGAAGGGCTCCTGTTCGATCCCCGCTCGATCCTCCTCGACCCCTATGCCCGCGCAATCGCAGGCGAATTTGAGTGGGGCAAGAAGAAGAACGGAGCCTATCACGCCCGCGTCGTGCAGGATGTGTTCGACTGGGGCGACATGCCGCAGTCGTCCCGGGCGCTCTGTGATCTCGTGATCTACGAGCTGCATGTTCGCGGTTTCACCCAGCACCACTCCTCCGGCGTCACGCACCGCGGAACGTTCAGCGGCCTGATGGAGAAGATTCCATATCTGAAAGAACTGGGCGTCAACGCACTGGAGCTGATGCCGGTCTTTGAATTCGACGAGATGCGCAACGCCAGAGAGGTCAACGGGGAAATTCTGCTCGACTACTGGGGCTACAACAGCGTGAGCTTTTTCGCCCCCAACACGAGCTATGCGTCCTCCAACGAGCTCAACCACGAGGGTACCGAATTAAAAGAACTGATCCGCACCCTCCACGACAACGGCATTGAGGTCATCCTGGACGTCGTATTTAATCACACCGCGGAGGGAAACGACAAGGGCCCGACCTTCTGCTTCAAGGGCTTTGACAACCGCATTTACTATATGCTGACGCCCGACGGGAACTATTACAATTTCAGCGGATGCGGCAACACCCTCAACTGCAATCACCCGGTCGTCCGTCAGATGATCGTGGAATGTCTGCGCTACTGGACGATCAATTACCGCGTGGACGGCTTCCGCTTCGATCTGGCCAGTATTCTCGGGCGCAACGAAGACGGTTCCCCGATGAACAATCCTCCTCTCCTGCAGAGCCTCGCCTTCGATCCTGTGCTGCGCAACGTCAAGCTGATCGCCGAGGCATGGGATGCGGGCGGTATGTATCAGGTCGGCAGCTTTCCCGCGCACAAGCGCTGGGCGGAGTGGAACGGCCGCTACCGCGACAGTCTGCGCGGATTTTTAAAGGGAGAGTTCTGGAAATCCTGGGATGCGGCGTGGAGCATCTCCGGCTCCGGAGATCTCTACGGCGGCTACTACTCCGAGACGAACGATACCTACGCGGGCTACAACTCCTGCGTGAATTTCCTGACCTGCCACGACGGTTTTACTCTGTACGATCTGTACTCCTACAACGAGAAGCACAACGAGCAGAACGGCTGGAACAACACCGACGGCAGCAGCGCTAATCTGAGCTGGAACTGCGGCGCGGAGGGCGAAACCGACGATCCCGAGGTTCTCTCCCTGCGCTTCCGCATGATCCGGAACGCCTTCGCCGTGCTGATGTGCAGCCGGGGCGCGCCGATGTTCTTCGCCGGAGATGAATTCGGCAATACGCAGTTCGGCAATAACAACAGCTACTGTCAGGACAATGAAATCTCCTGGCTGGACTGGAGCCTGCTGGAGAAAAACAGGGAGCTCTTCGAATTCGCCCGTTTTATGATCGCGTTCCGCCACCGGCACCGCGTCATCCGCAAAAAGCTCCCCAACGCTGTCTGCGGTATGGCTCCGATTCACGCCCACGCCGCCAATGCGGCGATCGTCGATATTCCGCGCGACGCCCACACCTTCGGCGTCAGCTTCGCCGGTTATGATAAAGAAAAGGGAGAGGACGATATCGTCTACATCGCGATCAACAGCTACTGGGAGGACGTCTCCATCACCCTGCCCGACTCCGGTGGCAACCACTGGTACCTCTGCGCCAACACAAACGGCGACGGATCGGGACGATATTTCTATCCAGAGGGCGAGGAAGTCTTCATCGAGGGCGGCTTCGTGATGCGCCCGCGCTCCGTCGCGGTGTTCACCTGCTACCGGCGGGGCCGCTGAGCAGCGGCTGCACAGTCCGTGCAGAAACCGCGGCCCACACAGCGAGCATACCCATTCAAAAACCGCGGCCCACGCAGCGGGCATACCCGTTCAGGTACCACGGACTGCCCGGACACGGAAACCGCAATACAACGCAGCACTGCCGCACTCCCGGATTCATTCCGGCGCGCGGCAGTGTTTTATTGTTTATTTATTTGTCTTCCTGCGGAATCTCCTCCGCGCTGTCATAGAGCCGTCCGTCCACAATATAGACGATTCGCTGCGCGGCTTTGGCTACGTTCAAATCGTGCGTGATCATGACGATCGTATTTCCCATCTCGTTCAGTTCTCCGAACAGCTTCAACACGTCTCTGCCGCTCTCCCTGTCCAGCGCTCCGGTCGGCTCGTCCGCCAGCAGGATCGCCGGTTTGCTCACCAGCGCACGGGCGATGGACGCCCTCTGCTTCTGACCGCCGGAGAGCTCGTTCGGCCTGTGACGGAGCCGGTGATCGATTCCGAGCATTTTCACGATCTCCCGGCACTGCTCCCGCGCCTCCGCCGTACTCATCCCCCGGATCAGCAGGGGCATGATGATATTCTGCTCAATGTTGTACGTGGAGATCAGCTGATAATTCTGGAAAATAAATCCGATCTCGGAGTTGCGGATCTGCGTCATATCCTCCTCTTCCAGCCCGTGCACCGCCGTCCCGGCGAGATAATACTCTCCCTCGTCGAGCATATCCATACAGCCGATGAGATTCATCAGCGTCGTCTTGCCCGAGCCGGAGGGGCCCAGAATCGCGACGAATTCCCCCTCCTCGACCTCAAAATTCACGTCCTTTAAGATCGGCACCTTCTCCTGTCCCAGCATATAGCCCTTGTAAATATGTGCCATCTTGATAATATTGCGCGCCATACGACTCCTCACCTGCTCCACATCCCGGAGCGCTCCGCTCTACTCCACAATTTTGATCCGCAGGATATTGTCGGTTCCCTCTTCCAGAACGATACCGATAATATCTCCGACCGACAGCTTGGCGAACGTCGTTGTCGCCCCCAGCTGCGTCGTCACCTCGGTTCCCACCGGTATCTGATACTCCCTCGTCTCTCCGGTCGCCGTGTACTGCACCTGCGGCGTCATCGGCAGATCAGGCATATCGCCCTCCCCCGCTCCCTCCGGCATCTCTCCGGAGGAGAAATCCGGCATATCTCCTCCGCCCGAGGGCATATCGCCCATCGACGAGAAGTCAAAATCCCCGCCAGGCATGCCGCCGCCCATTCCCGCCGCCATCACGACGACCTCGCCGGACGCCTCTGTCTCCTCCTGTGCCGTCTCATCTGTTTCCGGCGGCTGCGACTCGCCCGCGCCTTCCGAAGCCGCCCCGTCTGTCTCCGGCGGCTGCGACTCTCCTGCGCCTTCCCGAGGCTGAGGCTCGCCCGCCCCGTCCGATGACTGGGATTCGTCTGCCCCCTGCGGCGCCATTCCGTTTTCTTCCTGCGACTGTTCGGACACCTCCACGACATCGATTGTGATCTCGTTTCCCGCCACCTGCGTGATTTCCCCGTAGATCAGCGTCTCGCCGTCCTCCAGTGCCAGCACGTTGGCCTCTTCCTCCGCCTTTGCCTGCGCGTACTGCCGGTAGCGGTACAGGCCGAACCCTCCGCCCGCCAGCGCCAGCACGCATACGATCGCCGCGATCCGGATTCTGCGCCGTTTCCTGAGCTTGCGCTCCTGGAGCTGGCGCGCCGCCTGATTGGCGGCCGCCTCCTCCGCCGTCCACTCTCTGTTTTCGCTCTCGCCGTTCGTTCCCATCTGTTTTCCTCTCTACTCCGCGTTCAGCGCCTGTACCGGGATCATCCGCGACGCCTTGTAGGCGGGATAAAATCCGAACACCGATCCCGTCATAATACCGAAGACAAGCGCCAGCACACCGCCGAGCACCGACAGATCCACGCGGACTCCAAACGTCTCTATGATCGGCGTCACCGCGACGCCGGCAACCACGCCGAGCACCGCCCCCAGCATACTGATCGCGCTGGCCTCGAGCAGGAATTCCAGCAGAATGTCCCGTCTGCTGCAGCCGATCGCCTTCAGAATACCGATTTCATTCGTCCTCTCTTTGACCGAAACGAAGAGCACGTTCATAATGCCGATTCCTCCGACGATAAAGACGATAATCGCCATCGCCACCAGCAGATAGGTCAGCGTCTGATTCGACTCGTTCGCCGCCTCCATCTTGCTGCCCGCATCGAAGATCGCAAAGACCGCGTTCGGATAGCTCTCCGCCAGCACCGATTCAATATTCGTCTTGACCTCCTCCACCGCATCGGTGTCCGACGCCACCACCGTGATCGTCGGCGTGACGTTGTCGCCCGTCAGGTATTTGATTCCCGTCTCGTAGGGAATAAAGATCGAGCTGTCCGGACTGATGCCCGACGCGACGCTCCCCATCGCATCGAGGACACCAGAGACCGTGTACGCCCGGTTGTCGATATAAATCGTCTCGTCCTGCGCCTCGGCCGCACTGCCGAAGATCTCCTGCGCCACGTCGCTTCCCAGCACACAGACTTTCGTCTTATTCGTATTGTCCGACTCCGAGAGGAATTCCCCGGAAGCCATCGTCATATTGCTCATCTGCGCGTAGTTGTCCATCACGCCCGCAATCGTGTAGCTGGCGGCCTCGTCGAGATCGCCGCCCTCCACGTCCGCCGTCGTAGAATAGGAAATCGTCCCCTCCGTAAGTCCCGGCACAAACGCCAGCAGATCTTCCAGATCGGAGTCAGAGAGCTGCACGCCGCTGCGGTCATCCATACCGGGCATTCCGCCCCCGAAACCACCGGGCATTCCGCCTCCGCCGCCCCCACCGGGCATTCCACCGCCTCCGCCGGGAATTCCGCCTCCGCCGCCAAACCCACCGAAGCCTCCAAACCCGCTGAAATCACCGAACATTCCGCCCTCCTCTGAGGAAGAGGACTCGTACTCCACATCAATCGATCCGGCATTTAAATTCTTGAACTGTTCCGCCACCTCAGCGCGTCCACCCGTTCCGATCGCGATCACCAGCATAATTGTCGCCGAGCCGACCACAATGCCGACCGATGTCAGTATGGCTTTGGATTTATTCTGCGACAGGTTGAGCCAAACCAGCCGAAAAATTTCTGATATTTTCACGTGCCGCCTCCTTTGGGCTTTGGTCCGTTAGTTGCTGCTCTCAATCAGGACTGTATCTCCCTCGGAAAGCCCCTCTTTGATCTCCACGTTCGTCCCGTCTGAAAATCCGGTCGTCACCTCGCGCTCCGTCACATCACCGTTTTCATCATACATTTTCACATACGATCTGCCGTCTCTGCGGGTGATGGCGCGGTTGGAGACGTACAGCACCTCTCTGGTTTCCTTCGTCACAAACGTCACTTCCGTCGTCATTCCGTTGTAAAGGGATTCGTTCGCTCCGGAAATCAGGACCTCCACCTCGTACGTCGTCTCGCCGGTGCTGCTGTTGTAGGAGGAGTCGCCGATGTCGTTGACCGTTCCGCTGAAGTCGCCGTCCGGATACGCGTCGATCATGATATTGACGCTGTCGCCCTCCGCAATCGAACTGATATCGTCCTCCGAGACACTCACTGTCACCGTCACATCATCGTAGTCATTCACCGTGATCAGCGCCGTGCCCGTCTGCAGCGTATCTCCCGCCGCCACGGAAACCGAGGAAACCACGCCGTTATAGGAAGAGACGATCTGCTGCTGCGTAATCGCGCTGTCGAACTCATCCAGCTTCTCCTGCGCGTCCGTGTAATCCTCCTGCGCCATCTGCGTGATGAGCGCGTTCTGCGCGAGCGACGTTGTGTAATAGCTCTCCGCGTTGTTGTAATAGAGCAGTTTCGTCTCGTACTCTGTCTGCGCCGAGACCGTACCGCTCTCCAGATCGCGCATCGCCGTATTGACCGTGATCTGATACTGTGAGATTGCACTCTGGCTCGTCTCGATCTCATCTTCCAGCGCCTCAATCTCATCTTCCACCGCATCCAGCAGCGCCTGTGCCTCTTCGCGCCCGTTTTCCGCCGTCATATAATTATACAGATCGTCTTCCCGCGAGGTATTGGCCACCTGATATTCTCCGTTTGCCACCAGCGCCTCGTACTCTTCTCTCTCCGCTTCCTTCTCTGCGAGCTCTTCCTGGAGCTCCGTCAGATTGTCCTGTTCGTCCAGAAGCGCCTCCTGCGCCGTATCCACAGCAGACTGCAGATCCGCAATCGCAGCATCGTACTCCGCCTGCGCATAGCTGCCGTAAAGCGTCCACTCCGCATAGTTCTGTTTTGCCGTCAGATCATTGGATTTCTGATTCGTCTGCGCCTGCTGGTACGCCAGGGACGCCGAGGAAACGTCTTCTGTCAGATCATTCCGGATGCTGTCCACGCTGCTCTCCTCCAGACGAAGCAGCGGATCTCCCACGGAGATCTCCTGTCCCTCCGTGACGTACACCTCCTCGATCTCCAGCGTCCTGCTCCCCGTACTGCCGCTGCCGGTCAGCGTCATCGGAAAACCGCCTCCCATATCGCCCATGCCGCCCGCTGCCGCAGAGGAGCTGCTGCTGTACGCGGACAGATCCAGATCAAAGGTCTGTTCCGAGGAACCGATCGCAATCTCTCCCGATTCCGTCACTCCGACCGCCAGATCCCCGAACACCGCCGCCGTTTCCCGGTACGTCACTTCCGAAGAAGCACTGCGCTGCCAACGGATGAAAAATACAGCTCCCGCCGCAATCACTCCCGCTGCGGCGATTCCGCCCGCCGCGATCAGCATCCGCCGTTTTCTCTGACGCCTTTTCTGCTTTCGCTGCTGAATTTCCTCATTTGTAGTGTTCATTTTTAATCTCCATTCCGGAGCGTTTCCCGCGACGGAGGCGACGCAAATGTCCGCTTTGCGTCTGCCATGTATAGCAAAATCTTTGATTTTGCGTTGTGATTTGTGACGCTCCTCCACAAAACCGCCGGATGGAAACTGTACCGGTAACCATTCTGCTATCTGCTGCTTCTCACATAAACCGTATCTCCTTCGGAAAGTCCCGCCGTGATCGCAACGCTGCTTCCATCGGTAAATCCGGTCTCCACTTCCTGAAGCTCATACTCCTCTTCTTCCTGCGCGCCTTCCTTTTTCACATAGACGTAAGAGACTCCGTCCTCCTCCACAATCGCCCGGGAGGAAACGTACAGAACATCCTGTACGGAATCCGTCGCAAACGTGACGTCTGCCGTCATGCCGCCGTAAAGCTTTGAGGTATCCCCTTCAATCGTGATCTCCACAGGATAACTGACCGTCGAGCTGTAGGTGTCCGACCGGCTCGTCGAGATCGTCGCCACCGTTCCCTCGTACGTCTCATCCGGATAGGCGGAGAACACAATGGAAACAGAATCTCCCACGGAGACATCGGGAATATCCTCCTCGGAGACATCGACCGATATCGTATACCCATCCGTCTCCACATAGGTAATCATCGCCCCTGCGCTCGTCAGCTGATCTCCCTCGTCGTAGTTGACCGCCGTCACCAGACCGGAGCCGTCCGCATAGACCACGCCGTCGTCTCCGACAAACGCATTGAACTCCTCCAGCGCCTGTGCCGCCTCGTCGTAGGCGTTCTGCGCTTCCGTCACCGTCTCGCTCAGAGAGCTGACGGTTTCCGCGTACACCTCATCCGCAAGAGAGCCGTTCAGTTCAGAGAGCGACTTCTCGCTCTCCGCCAGCTGGTACCGGTATTCCAGCGCTTTGGTAACCTCTTCGATCGCCTCGTTGTTCTTGTTGACCTTTTCCATGTCGTTCATGATGGTCTCATTCCATGCGTCGATCTGGTCCTCATAACTGTCCACCGCGCTCTTGGCCATCTCATAGGCGCCCTGGTTCGCCGTATAGGCGACGACATTCTCCACATCCGTCTCCTCCAGCACGCTCAGGGCGGAATTCATCTCGTTCCTGGCATCGGAAAGCGCCTCTCTCATATCCTCATCCCAGATCTTCTCCTGACACTCCTCGATCTCCGCCGCCAGCTGTTCATTGGCCGCCGCATAACTGCTCAGCGTATTCTGCAGGGTCTCAATCGTCGCGTTGTAGACATCGCCCGCGACCGACGCCTCCACCTTGCTGCCGTCTCTTGTATTCGCCGCCTCCTGCGTCTCCAGCGTATAGGAGGACTGGGCCTGTGCCAGCGTCACAGCCGCCTCTGCTTCATTGGATTCCAGAATCCGGCGCACACTCCGCACACTCGCCTCTGTCAGCAGAAAGAGGGCGTCTCCCTCCTGAATCCGCTGTCCCTGAGCGACGTACACCGCTTCGATTTTCAGATAGCTGCTCTCCTCGTCGTCCTCATCGTCATCGTCGTCTTCCTCCTCGTCCGACGCCGCCTCCAGATCGTACAGAATCTCTGATTCCGCCAGCGCGACGGTGCCGCTCTCCGTAATTCCCGAAACGAGATCGCCCCGCTGCACCGTTTCCGCCGTGTAGGTGTCCGTCTCCTGCTCTGAAGCGCCGTAAAAGCGAAGGGCGCAAATCCCTGCCGCCGCGGCGCACACGAGTGCCAGCAGCAGGAACAGGATTCGTTTTTTATGTTTTCTTTTCAGAAGCTTGTCTTTCATCATGACTCCTTGCCGAAGCGTTCTTCGCTCCGTCCTCTCCTATTCCTCCGCAGGCTGCTGCGCACCTGTCTGCTCCTCCGAAGCCTCATCCGGCTGTGCCGGTGTTTCAGGCTGCTGCGCGGGCGCTTCCTCCGATTCTGCCGGTGCTTCAGGCTGCCCTGCTGCAGTCCCATCCGATTCTGCCGGTGCCTCAGGCTGCTGCGTCGAAACCTCATCCTGCCCGGACGCTGCTTCAGACTGCTGCGCTGACGTTTCCTCCGCATCGTTGCCGCTGACATCCGGCTGTGCCGCCGATTCCTGTGCGCCCGCCGGTTCCGACGATGCGCCTGCCACCTCGGCCGCTCCGTCTCCGAAATAGACCGTCGCCTGCGTATTCTCAGAGAGCGCACTGACGTCTCCGCTCAGCGTCACTACCACGGAATAGCTCACCGACGTCCGGCTGCTCGACTGCGTGGACGGATTAATCGAAGTGATCGTCCCTTCGTACGTCCCCTCGTCCTCAAACACCACATAGCAGGTGTCTCCGACGGAGAGCTGCGCAATATAGCTCTGATCCACGGAGGCGTTCACCGTAATCGTCCCGGCGTCGGTATACGCCGCCACCATCGCTCCCTCTTCCAGCGTATCTCCGGCCCGCACATCCACCATCATGATCGTGCCCGCCGTCGAGGTGTAGAGATACCCGTCTCCTACCGTATTCTCAAACTCGTCCAGCTTCTCCTGTGCCGTATCTCTGGCGTCCAGCAGCGCGTCCAGCTCCGTCTCTATCGAATTCAGCTCCGTCTCGTAGGTGTTCTGCGCCGCATTCCCTTCCGCCTGTGCCGTATTCCGTGCCTCCTGCGCCTCCTGCGTCGTGGTGGTGAGCGCTGTCTGCGCCTGTTTTAACTGAATCTGAAGGAGTTCCAGCCTGTTCTGTGCCGCGCTCAGCGAAGACTCTGCCGTCTCCTGCGCCTGCTCCGCCTCCTCCTTGGCCGCTTCATATTCCTCCTGCTCCTGCTCCACTTCCGCATCCAGAAGACGGTACGCTCCCACGAGGTCGTAGCTGGTCGAAGAGGAAGATGTGCCCGAGCCGCTTCCGGACATGCTGCCGGATGTGCCGCCGGAGAGCGTGCCAGATCCGCCGGAGGAGGAGCCCGATGCCGAGCTCGCATCCGATTCCGGTCTCTGCGCCTCCGGAAGCCCCGAAGAGGTCCCGGAGGAACCGGTGCTGTTTCCTCCGCCCGATGCTCCGGAGACGCCCGAGAGATCCGGCGCCGATGCCGACGCCACGCTCACAGTGCTCACAACTGCCAGATCTGCTGCCGCGTTGCTCTTTTGTTCCGCCACCGCGACCTTTTCCTGCTCTGCCGGTGCGGTAAACAGCTCTGCGATTCTGCCTGCTGCCGCAGTCAGTGAACTGCCGAGCAGCGCGAGAACAGTGCTTCCCCCCTGAGACACACTTCCGGCGGAGGATTCCTCCGTACTCTCCAGCGACGCGCCTGCTTCCTCTCCCGAAGAAACGCTGCCGGATTCCCCTGAAGTCTCCTGCGCCGCCGACGTTTCTCCTGAAGAGGCGCTCTCTGAACCGCCGGAGCTGCTCCCTCCGTTGCTCTCCGTCGTACTGCCCGTGCCAGAAGTGCTGCCTGAACCGCTGGAACTGCTGTCTCCGCTGTTCTCTGTCGCGCTTCCCGTGCCGGAGCTGCTGCCAGAGCCGCCGGAGCTGCTCCCTCCGCTGCTCTCCGCCGTACTGCCAGTTCCAGAAGTGCTGCCCGAACCGCTGGAACTGCTGTCTCCGCGGTTCTCTGTCGTGCTGCCCGTGCCGGAGCTGCTGCCAGAGCCGCTGG
>JAUNGV010000080.1 GCA_030524225.1 Eubacteriales bacterium | reverse complement strand
CCAACGTTTATTTTGCACAGGATTCGCGTTTTTGGCAAGCCCCTGTGCACTTCCTACTACCAAAGCAGTCTCCGCTCCCGTGCGCTCTGCCGGCTTCTTCTTACTCCGCTGTGCCAATATCATCTGCACACGATGTCTTCGCTCCCACGCTCTTCCCGCACCTCTATCTGCGAAGCGTGCGCAGATACGCTTTCTGCTCCTGCGTAATCCGGTAACTCTCCACCGCCTTCTGAATCGTCTTATTGTGCGTCCACACCGGCAGGCTGGCGCTGCGCAGTACCCCGACAGCCGCCTCATACTGCTTGGCGAGCGCCGTGGCAAAGTACCACGCCACCATCATATTGACGTAGTACTCCTCGGATCTGATCTCTTCGACAAGCCGCATGGACTCCTGTGAAAACGATTCTTCCAGATAATGGCGCATCAGCATCCCGACCGCAAAGCGCACCTCATAGGTCCGCCCGCCCGCAATCCATTCCCTGATTTTGCCATAAAGCTGCGCCCGGTGTTTCGCAAAGCACTTCGGCGCGAGCATATCACAGGTCGCCCAGTTATCCAGATATGGAAAAAAGACCTCCAGCGCCCCGATCGTCTCCTCATAACCGCTCATTTTTTCGATCAGAGCCGCGTGCAGATTATTCTCCTCGTAATACCGGTGCGGCAGGCTTCGCAAAAAGACGGCCGCCTCCGGCCTTTTGGCAAAGGACGACGCATATCTGCGCAGCGCGGGCATGCGCACGCCGATCACCGCATCAGAAGGAAGCGTCGGGATCAGGCGCGACTGGAAATCCCGGTAGCCGCAATCCTGCAACGCAAACAAATCGCTCTGCACCTGCCGCGCGATTTCCTCAGAATATTCTGTTTCATGATTGTGGTATTGTTGTGTCGTCATAGATCAGATTATACACCAACGGCACGAGCCCGCCAAGAGTCCCGTCTCAGACGCCGCGGAGGCGTCTCCGGAAATGCCGGGAAGGAGGACTTCGATACGAATAATTCCGGAAGTGTCATCCGCTAACCACTTCTCTTCATCCTGCCTCCGCATCCTCTCTCGTCCACCGCAGAAATGTATCCTGTGCCACGCCCAGCCGCTGCGCCGCCTCCCGGGACGTGATCTCCCCCTTTTCCCATTTCCTCTTGATCCCGTAAAAGCTGGAGGGAATATTGCGTCTCGCTCTTCCGAAACGGACGCCTCGCCTGCGCGCCGCCACGATTCCCTCCATCTGTCTCTGTCTCGTATTCTCTCTCTCCGTCTGGGCGACATATGAGAGAATCTGCAGAACCAGATCCGCCACGAATACACCGGTCAGATCATGGCCCGAACGGCGCGTATCCAGCAGCGGCATATCCAACACGACGATATCCACATTTTTCTCCTTGGTGATGATGCGCCACTGATTCTGGATCTCTTCGTAATTCCGACCTAACCGGTCAATGGATTTGATCACAATCACATCGCCTTCCTTGGCCCTGCGCATCAGTCTCCGGTAGCTGGGGCGGTTGAAATCCTTGCCGCTGAGTTTGTCCATGTAGATATTCTCTCTTTCCACGCCAAACTCATCCAGCGCCATCAGCTGCCTGTCCTCGCACTGTTCCTTCGTCGATACGCGAACGTATCCGTACACCACTTTTGTCATCCTTTTCCTCCTTTATCATCGCATTCTTTACTCCGGCCGCACCGGACATTCGCACAGGCGGTTTGCCGCTGCGGTCCTGCCGTTTTATGACGCCCCTTTTCAAACAGTCCGCCGGCGTCTCTCTATCAGTTTCCTCCACCTTTGCTTTCTTGGCAAATCTAAAAAATAACACGACAATTAAAACAATAGATGCAAAAG
The DNA here is from genome assembly GCA_030524225.1 of Eubacteriales bacterium. Taxonomy (GTDB): domain Bacteria; phylum Bacillota; class Clostridia; order Lachnospirales; family Lachnospiraceae; genus CAG-791. The sequence continues at coordinate 9,007 of JAUNGV010000080.1, read as the reverse complement.
GTGATATACTGAAAAAATCACATAAAATAACCGCCGTCTGTCTTCCTTTTTGACTGTGAGGTGCCTCCATGAGACAGGTTGATTTCTCCGGGGAAAAAATTCTCCCCACCATCGCCCAGACCGCGCTGCCGCTTCTGGCCGCCCAGCTTCTTACACTTCTCTACAGCATCGTGGACCGTATTTATCTCGGACGGATTCCGCAGGAGGGAACGGCGGCTCTCGGCGCGATCGGCCTCTGTTTTCCCATTATTATGCTGATCAACGCTTTCACGAATCTCTACGGCAGCGGCGGCTCCCCTCTCTGTGCCATCGAGCGCGGAAAAGGAAACCGGGTACAGGCAGAGCGCATCATGAACACATCTGCCGCCCTTCTTCTGCTGACCGGTGTGGTCATCATGGTGACAGGAGAGCTCTTTGCCGAGCCTCTGCTTCGCCTGTTCGGCGCTTCCGACGCCTCTCTTCCCTATGCGCTTCCCTATCTGCGCATTTATCTGCTCGGCACAGTCTTCGTCATGCTCTCCACCGGGCTGACCCCCTATATCAACGCCCAGGGCTTCCCCGCCGTCGGCATGACGACGATCGCGGTCGGGGCCCTCTGCAACCTGATTCTCGATCCCCTCCTGATCTACGCGGCAGGACTGGGCGTACGCGGCGCTGCGATCGCCACCGTATTTTCCCAGGCGCTCTCCATGGTGCTCGTGCTGGGCTTCCTGTACGGCAATCGCGCGGAACTGCGCCTCGGCCGGAAACTGAGCGATTTCACCTTCGAGAAAACACTCACGATGAATATCATCAGCCTCGGCAGCGCCGGTTTCATCATGCAGTGCACGAACAGCCTCGTCTCCATCGCCTGCAACAGCGTGCTCTCCCGCTTCGGAGGCGATCTCTACGTCTCTGTCATGACGACGGTATCCTCTGTCCGCCAGATTCTCGACACACCGGTCAGCGCAATCACAGATGGCTCCTCCCCCATCATCAGTTTTCTGTACGGTGCCCGCCACCCGCGCCGGATTCTGCGTGTGATCCGGGTCATGACAATCATCTCCGTCGGATACACGGCAGTCGTCTGGCTCTGCATTCTGCTCTTTCCGGAGACTTTTATCTCTGTATTCAGCAGCGATCCCGCCCTTCTTTCGGCCGCTGTTCCCGCCCTGCGCCTGTATTTCTTCGCGTTCCTCTTTCAGGCGCTGCAGTACAGCGGGCAGACCGTCTTCAAATCTCTGGGCAAAAAAAAGCAGGCCATCTTTTTCAGCCTGTTCCGCAAGGTCGTCATGGTTGTGCCGCTCACCTATCTGCTGCCCTATGTCGGCGGGCTGGGGGCTTCCGGCGTCTTTCTCGCCGAGCCGATTTCGAATTTCATCGGCGGCTGCGCCTGCTTTATTGCCATGCTCGTGATGGTGTTGCCGGAGCTGAGGAGGATGGAGAAGGGGTAAGGGCGCCATGCAAGCTCAAAATCGCTTCGCGCTTTCTCGCTTTACGGCTGTCGCCTTTCCCGCCATGCAAGCTCAAAATCGCTTCGCGCTTTCTCGCTTTACGGCTGTCGCCGTATACCCTCATAAAAAAGAGAACTGCCTGGAGAGCAAGCTCTCCGATCAGTTCTCCTTTTTATGAGGGTGCATGGCTCGTAGCTATTAAAAGTAGTCAGAAAAATATGATACTTGCTGGCCTAATGCGTCTTCCAGCATTTCTACGGTGTCGGGGGAGCAGGAGAGGCGGCCTATGCGGTGGAGGTATTCCGGGCGTTTGTAGCCCAGGAGCATCGTGGTCATCGTCTGGATGTCCAGATGGTCGGCGCAGATTTCCTCCACTCTCTCCGCCTTTCCTCTGCCGTCCTTCTCTATCGTCAGGGCGAAGCATCCGCGGTTCCAGTCCAGAAGCGGATCTTCCAGCCGGAAGGTCCAGCGTCTCTCCACGGTATCGGGCTTGAACGGAAATTCCCCGATAAACTTCTCAAAATCCACTATTCTTCCCATGAAATACGGGGAAATCGACTCCTGAATATCCGCGTCTTCCAGCAGGAAAGAGAGCGGTTCATCCGTAAACGTATCGCCGATCACCTTGTCGATCATCGAAATGTGCGCGCTGACAAAATTCCACAGACATTCCCGCGCGTACTCGTTGATAAAAATCATGTCCTTGATATGAAACACGTCGTCGGCAATCCAGTAGATCACATAGCCGTCCGGTTCTCCCTGCTGATTGTAGTAAATCGCCGCCATCAGATCGTCCGGATCCCAGAGCCAGTATTCATTCCACGCCAGCGCGTCCCGCAGCAGCGCCCCGTGGGTCTGCATCGCAAACCGGTGATACGTCTCCTTGAGAAGATCGCCGTCATACTCGACACGCCGCACCTCTCCCTCCATCGGTTTATTCTTCGGAAGCTGATAGTCCATAATTTCATAGTGAATCTTATCGGTTATGATCTCCCACCCCTTGCGGCGGTAGAAAGGAATCGAATAGGGATAAAGATAGGAAATATACTGTTTGCGCTCGCGCATCCGGTAGAGCGCCTGACACAGGAGTTCATGCATCAGTCCCATGTTGGAATACTCCGGATACGTGCCGACGCCGGTCAGTCCTCCCATACTGTAGGTATGATTAAAGATCCGCACCTGCATCGGATAGACCGCCACCTGCGAAATCAGCTTGCCTTTATCGAACCATCCGATCACGTCTGCTTTCTGCATCGTCGGCGACTTGGCCCTGATAAACTCGTTTTCCTCATCCCAGCCGCTCTGACGCAACTCTCTGTCCGTCACCTGGAAGACATACCGCAGCAGCTGATTGTACTGCTCCAGATATTCCACGCCGACCGGCTTCATCACTAAATCTTCTCTGCCCATACTTTTGTACTGCCTGCTCTTCCTGATTTTGCCGTCTCCCTGTTCCGGGCGGCTCTTTCGCTTCGCGGCACTCCCTGCGCAGCTGTTCCTATGCGCTTCCTCTGCGGCAAAGCAGGGAGTACTTCTGCTTTATTCTATCACAAATTTCCAAAAGCGGCGCAGGGAATTTAAACAGGGCACGCTGCATTGATTTTTGCAAAAGCCTCCGCTATCATATTCACCATGAAACTCTATTACTGCAGCATCAGCGAATTTCATACCTTGGAGGGCGAAGAACTGCTTCTTCCCGGGCGCAGGGCGCGCCTTGCCAGATACCGTTCCCGGCAGGATCAGACGCGCTGTCTCGTCTCCGGTCTCCTGCTGCGCTTCGCGCTGGGCGGGGATTACGGCGATCTCCTTGCCTTCGGCGCTCACGGGAAGCCCTATCTGACGGATGCCTCCCGCTTCTTTAATCTCTCCCACTCCGGCGACTACGTCGTTCTTGCCGTCTCCGAAGCGAACTGCGGCGTCGATCTGGAACAGACCGCCTCCCGCTATCCCGAGGCGGCCGCCCGCCGGTGCCTGACAGACGGCGAGCGGCTCTGGCTGGAACAGCAGGGAAATCCCGAGGCTTTCTACAAACTCTGGACCGGAAAAGAGGCCTTCCTGAAAGCCGTCGGGACGGGGCTCTCCCTTCCCATGGAGCAGATTTCCCTCCTCCCTGTTCAGGATGGCCCGCATCTCCTGAACGGGACCCGGTGGCACTTCTGCTGGCGCAGTCTGCCCGGCCACATCCTCTGCGCCGTATCCCGTATCCCGGAACCGGCAGAGCTGATTCCCCTTGACCGCAGCGCGCTGCTGCGCCGTGTGTGATCCTCCCGTAAGCGGCCGCAATCCCGTCCGTCACACCGCTTTTCCCGCATCCGGTATCCGGGCGCAAACGAAGGAATCATCAGCAGGAAATACCGCACGTCAGCGCGCAGCAGCCCCCGGAAGAGGAACCTCCGGAGGCCGCTTTTGTATCTTTTATTTTTACAGATTCCGTACCCGCAGCGCGCGGACGGCATTGAGGATCGCCAGAATCATGACTCCCACGTCAGCGAAGATCGCCAGCCACATGCTGGCATATCCCAGCGCCACCAGAACCAGACAAGCCAGTTTAACCGCGATGGAGAACACGATATTCTGATACACGATTCTCAGACACTTTCTGGAAATCCGGATGGCCTTTGAAATCTGTAGAGGATCGTCATCCATGAGAACCACATCGGCCGCCTCAATCGCGGCGTCAGAGCCCATGCCGCCCATGGCGATCCCGATATCCGCCCGGCGCAGGACCGGAGCGTCATTGATACCGTCCCCCACAAAGGCCAGCTTCTCCTTCCCGGATTTCATCCTGATCAGCTCTTCCACTTTTTCTACTTTGCCGGCGGGCAGCAGTTCGCTGTATACCTCGTCCAGTCCCAGCGCCTCCGCCACCTGCTTTGCCACTCTCTGCGCATCGCCCGTCAACATAACCGTCCTGCGGACTCCGGCCGCTTTCAGCGCCTGGACAGCGTCCTTGGAATGCGGCTTGATAATGTCGGAGATCACGATATGTCCGGCATACTTCCCGTTGACCGCCATGTGGATAATGGTTCCGACACTGTGGCAGGAGACCGGCGTAATGCCGAGCCGGGTCATCAGCTTATCATTTCCCGCCGCCACCTTGATACCGTCCACCGTGGCTATCACGCCGTTGCCGCTGATTTCCTGAATATCGCTCACCCGGGAGCGGTCGACCGGTCTCCCGTAGGCCTTCTGGAGACTTCTGCTGATCGGATGGGAGGAGGCGCTCTCCGCCAGCGCCGCCAGCTCTACCAGACGGTCCCTGCTCAGCTCGCTGTGATGAATCCCGTTGACCTCAAAAACGCCCTGTGTTAAAGTTCCCGTCTTATCAAAAACCACAATTCGGGTCTGCGAGAGAATTTCCAGATAGTTGGAACCTTTCACCAGCACACCGGCCTTACTGGCGCCGCCGATCCCCGCAAAAAAGCTCAGCGGGATGCTGATCACCAGCGCGCAGGGGCAGCTTGCCACCAGAAACGTCAGCGCCCGGTAAATCCATGTCCCCCACGATGGCGTCGTCCCCATCGCCAGAATCTGCACCAGAGGAGGCAGGAGTGCCAGCGCCAATGCCGCATAGCAGACCGCCGGCGTGTAGATTCTGGCAAACCGGGAGATGAAATCCTCGGATCTGGATTTGCGCGAAGATGCGTTTTCCACCAGATCCAGAATTTTCGATACGGTTGACTCTCCGAATTCCCTGCTGGTCTGCACCTTCAGAACACCGGTCATATTGATGCATCCGCTGATGATTTCATCCCCGACCTTCGCGTCTCTCGGCAGGGATTCGCCGGTCAGCGCCGCCGTATTCAGGGTCGAATTCCCCTCCACAATGACGCCGTCAATCGGCACTTTTTCGCCGGGCTGCACCACGATAACGCTCCCGATGCCGACCTCCTCCGGATCCACTCTCTCCAGCCTGCCGCCGCGCTCCACATTGGCATAGTCGGGACGAATGTCCATCAGATCGCTGATATTGCGGCGGCTTCTCCCGACCGCATAGCTCTGGAACCACTCGCCGACCTGATAGAACAACATGACCGCGATCACTTCCAGATACTCTCCGTTCTCATAAACCGCCAACGCCAGAGCGCCTAAGGTGGCGATCGCCATCAGGAAGTTCTCGTCAAACACCTGCCTGTTCCGGATTCCCTTGAATGCCTTGCGCAGAATGTCATAGCCAATCAGCAGATAATCAGCCAGATAAAACGCCAGACGTGCCCACCGGCCGCCCGCTCCCATCCGCTCGAATCCTCCCGTCCCCAGAGACTGCAGTCCCAGAAGCAGCACCGTAGCCGCCAGAATACGCCACAGCATGATTTTCTGTTTTCCGATCATGCCGCTGTTTGCTCTGCGTCCGACGAGCAGAAGCCCCGCTGACAGAGCGGCCACAACGACAAGCAAACCACTTTCAATCCATTCCTGCATATCTTCCTCCCCGCCGCAGCCTGTGTGATTACAGGAAGATCTCGCAGTCAGGCTCTACTTTTTTGCACGCCCTCCTGACGTCTTCCATGACCTTCTCCACTTCCCTGCCCTCTTCGAACTCCACGATCATTTTCTGTGTCATGAAGTTCACCGTGGCTGCCGCGACGCCATCCGTCTTTCGCGCCGCGTCCTCCATCAGATTCGCACAGTTCGCACAGTCCACTTCAATTCGATACGTTTTCTTCATTAAAATATCCTCACTTTCCAAAAAATTTTAGTCAACAATTAAACTATTGTTTAATCGTTGCAGGTGCAGTATAATCCCTCTTGAAACGGAAATCAACGAGGCCAAAGCACACCCTTCCAAAAAGGCGAAAAGTATTTCCAAACAGGCGAAAACGGGGGAAACAATGTGAAAAAGACAAAACTTCCGCATCAGCATCACGCCGATGCCAATCTGCAAGGTCTCAGCGACACACTGCGCCAGACGGATGATTTTGCCGTCATAGCCGGGATTTTCAAACAGCTCGGCGACACAACAAGACTCCGGATTTTCTGGCTCCTGTGTCATACCGAAGAGTGCGTGATCAACATCTCCGCATGGATGGACATGTCCAGCCCCGCAGTCTCCCACCACCTGCGCGCACTGCGAAGCGCTCATCTGATCACCTGCCGCCGGGAGGGCAAGGAAGTCTATTACCGCGCATCGAACAGCGAACAGGCCCGCCTGCTGCACAGCGTCATCGAGCAGGTGATGGCTGTCGCCTGCCCCAACTAATAACGCAAAGAAAGAAGCCCCCTATGATGTCAGACACTCAGGAAACCAAAGCTCTGCTGCAGAAAATTTCCGCTGAAAACAATCTCGAGATCCATGAACTCTACCCCGGCATACAGGTATCCTTTTTCACTCTGAGAGGGGAGGAACCCCTTTCTTTTGGCCATGCGCCGATCGGACACGTTCTGGAAATCAATTACTGCATTGCCGGAAGAATCGGCTGGTCCATGAATCACGGAAATCAGATCTATCTCGGACCCGGCGACTTCTCCCTGCACGCCATGGATCTTTGTTCCCGATCCCGGGCAGTCCTTCCAAACGGATTCTACGAGGGACTGCTGATTTCCATTGATCTGAAACAGTTAGCAGAGACTCCCCCGGCCGCACTGGAGGGAACGGGCGTGACCGGCGAATTCCTGTATGAGAAATTCTGCAGAGACAAAACCGCCACGGCCCTGATGGGAAACGAGGCTGTCCGGCAGATTTTTGCCGCTTTTTATCAGACTCCCGAACCGCTCCGGTCCGCTTATCAAAAAATAAAAGTTCTGGAATTGCTGCTCGTTCTGAGTCAGCTCGACGTGAGAAAAGAAAAGCATATTACAGAATACAGATCGGAACAGGCGGAGCTGATCCGGCAGATCCACGATCAGCTCACCCGGGATGTGAGCCGGAGATATTCCATTGAATCCCTGGCGAAACAGTATCTGATCAACACAACGACATTAAAAACCATGTTTAAAGCTGTTTACGGAACCTCCATCGCCGCCCATATCCGGGAACACCGTATGGAGACCGCCGCCAGACTGCTGCTTTCCTCCGACTTAAGCATTGCGGAAATCGCAGCCCGTGTCGGATACGGCAGTCAGAGCCGTTTCTCCGCCGCCTTTCAGTCCCATTTCCACATGCTTCCCAGCGAATACAGGCGGCAGACTGTGTCCTGAAAAATCGCTCTCTGAACGCAGCATCTCATCTGCCGGTACAGACCTCTTATCCACAGTCAGACTGCGACGTCCACAAGCCAACCACCAGCGTCCATATGGTTTTCTCGTCATTCACCGCGCCGTTCACTATGAGCGGGATGGGATAGAGAGTCGGGCGGGATCGATGACGTGACCGACTGAATTCACGACACAGTGTGGCGCGAATTTGGAAAGGATCATAAAATTACAATACTCCCAAACTCCTATTTTCAATACCATTGATTTTACACCGGGACATTGTCTGCAGATCGGAGTTCCTGTACAATGATTTGAGAAAACACCGCCGGAAGGAGTTTGACTATCTCCGATGAAAAAATTCTTCATAAACTGCTGCAGAATTCTATACCGCTTTACCGAGAGCGAGATGCCCATCTATGCGGCGAACGCTTCCTTCTTTATGTTCATCGCGGCGTTCCCGCTGATGATGTTCGTCATGTCCATACTTCAGCTCGTTCCGGGACTTGACAAGGACGATCTGCTGAAGGCGCTGATGCAAGTACTCCCTAATATGCCGCAGATTGAAAGTCTGGTCACGAGTATTGTGGACAGTCTTTATGTGCAGTCAGCCTCCGCGCTGGCGTCCCTGGCCGCCTTCACCACCCTCTTTTCCGCGAGCACCGGCACCTATTCCATCCAGCGGGGGCTGCGCAAGATTTACGGAACCGGCCGCGGAAACTATGTCGTAAACCGTGCGCTCGCCCTGCTCTATACCTTCCTCTTTGTATTGGTGTTTATCCTCACTCTGGTGCTGCTGGTCCTTGGCAAGCTGATCCAGAGTTTTCTGGCTGTCCATCTGCCTCCTGTGGCGCTTGTCACACAGACTATTTTCTGGCTGCGCGGCCCTATGGTGGCGTGCGTTTTCCTCCTGATGTTTCTCCTGATCTATACCATCATGCCGGGAAAGCTGCAGAAAATAAGAGCCCAGCTCCCCGGGGCGCTGGCCGCCACCGCCGGGTGGGTTGGACTCTCATATCTGTTCTCCTTCTATTTCACAAACATCCGCCATATGTCCTATCTATACGGCTCCCTGACTGCCATTATCCTGCTGATGATGTGGCTGTATCTGATGTTCTGCATCCTGTTTCTGGGCGCCGTTGTGAACACCCAGATCAGAAGGGTCCCATAACCCGTCATGGTGTATTAAATTTTGCCTATCTCATGTATTTCAGTGCAAAATAAAGCCCCCAATCCTGATCATTGGCCCATGGATCATAAAAATGCGCTTTTTTCCCATTTACACTCATCGGATAAACCATCGCACAGGACGCCCCGCCATCCTCGAAAAACAGACTCAATACACCCCGCAGCACATTGTCCGCTCTCTTTTCATAGCAATCGTCCCCGACAACATCCTTTGTGTTCAAATAGGCGCAGCCTGTCAGCGCACTCCAGTAATG
>JAUNGV010000079.1 GCA_030524225.1 Eubacteriales bacterium | reverse complement strand
TGCATTTCCGGCTCCCTATGCCGCCGGAGATTCCGGCTGCTCCGCCGACGGAATACCAACTCCCATCTTCGCCATCAGCAGCAGCGTTAGATTGACTCCCGCGGTCACCGGTCTCGTTCCGTCGCACGCTTTAAGTTTCCGAATGATCTGCTCCGCCAGCACCACCCCCTCCGGCTGTGCCGGTTCCGTCATCTCATTGCCGATGGAGTACAGGATCACGCTCGGATGGTTGTAATCCTTAGCCGCCATGGAAGCCAGATCCTCCTCATAATGCGCCGGAAATTCCCCCGCGTAATCCTCCGCCGTCTTGGACTTGTCCCACACATCCCACGCCTCGTCCATGACATAGACGCCCAGCTCGTCGCAGGCCTCCAGCAGCGCGCGGCACGCCGGATTGTGCGCGGAGCGGATCGCATTGAATCCCCACTCTTTCAGCCGTCTGATACGCCGGTATTCCGACTCCGCAAAGCTTCGCGCACCGAGGATGCCGTTGTCATGATGCAGGCAGCCGCCCCGCAGCTTCACCGTCCTTCCGTTGACCGTCAGCCCCTGCGGCGACCACCCGATCCGGCGAATGCCGAAGCGCTCGCTCTGGGTATCGAGAAGCTTCTCCCCGTCCCACAGACTCACCCGGCACTCATACAGTGCCGGAGAATTCTCATCCCACAATCGCGCTTCGGGAATCACGAGATGAATCTGCTCTCCTTCAGCCTCCGTCACCTTTCTCTCCTGTCCCCACTCGTAAATTTCCGCGAGAACACGAACGGACGGCTGCGCGCTTCCCCGGCTCTGACATCCCGTATGCGAAACCTCTATCAGAATCTCCGCCTGCGTCTCCGAACGACTCTCGACCGCCCCGCAGGAGAGCGTCGTCACGCGGATTCCGTCCGGTTCGATGTGCGCCTTCCGGCTTCCCGTCAGCAGCCAGACCGGACGGTAAATCCCTGCCCCGGGATACCAACGGCTGTTCGGAAGCCTGCTGCCGTCCACCTCCACGCGAATCTCGTTATCAGCACCCCAACGCAGGTGCTCCAGCGGCACCCGGAACAGGCTGTAGCCGTACCGGCACCCGCCGGCACGCTCTCCGTTCACATAGACCGCCGCGTTCGGATAGACACCCTCAAATTCGAGAAGTACCTCTTCGTTCTCCCACGCCTTCGGTGCCCAGAGACGACGCTCATACACATAACTTCCCCCGAGGAAAAAAGCCTCTCCACTCCCAGAGGGTGCATCCGCTGCGCGGCCCTGCCCCTGCATCGCGTCATGCGGAAGCGTCACCTGTTCCCGTCTTTTGCCGCACTCCTCTCCGCTTTCCTGCACCAGAGAGTCTTCCGACTTCTCCTTTTCCCAAAACACCCAACTCTCACATAGTGATATTCGTTTCATTTGTATCTCCATTCCGGAGCGATCCTCGCGACAGGTCGACGCAAATGTCCAATTTTCGTCTGACATAATCGAGATTAGTGACGCTCCAGCACAAATCTCGAGATTGAAAAATAAGCTATCGAGCTTATTTTTCAATCTTAATCTCCATTCCTTTCATTTCACCCAACGTACCAATAAGGCAATCGTTCAGCCCGCACTCATCTTAAACGGCATCCCGGGAACAATATATTTGATTTCTAAGATTAATATTGAATTTCTAAGATAATTGGAATAGACTGTTCAGAAAGAGAAATTTTAATATGCAGATATGGGGTTTTCCATCATGCGCGAAGAAAACAATTCAACGACACAGACCATCAAAATAGAACTGCCCGCAGACAAAAGCGCCGCCCGGCAGGGCGACGCTCTGGAATACGATGTGAGAAAGCGCTATGCGGCTCTCGTCTTTCACAATCAGGAATACCGCTACGCACACAATTCCTACGAGGCGGAGCAACAGGAAATGCGGTGTATCGAAAACGGAGATCTTTCCGGTCTGGAACACTGCTGGAGTGAGATGGCGCGCCAGCTCAACCGCGGCGACTCCTTTTTCGGCACGCTCGCCAGCGATCCGAAGCGCAATATCAAAGATCTGTGCATCGCCGTCATCACACTGGCGAGCCGCGCCGCGATCCGGGGCGGGCTGCGCCCGGAGGAATCCTTCTGCCTCTGCGACTGCTATGTGCAAAAGCTCGAGGAATGCGGTGATTCCGCCCTTTTCGGTCAACTGGCCCTGCGCGCGGAGCGTCATTTTACCGAGCTCGTCCACGAGCAGAAAACCGCCTCCGATCCCCGCAGCGAAGGCCCCGTTTCCCGCTACGCCAACCGGTGCATGGATTATATCTTCGCCCATCTGCACGAAAAGCTGACGGTACAGCAAATCGCGGACGCCCTGCATCTGCATCCCAACTACCTCTCCGCCCTGTTCAAACGCCAGACAGGCCAGACCATTCTGCAGTATATCCTTCAGGAAAAAATCAAGCTCGCGCAGAATATGCTGATCTATTCGGATTACAGCTACAGCGAGATCGCGACGTATCTGGGCTTTTCCTCCCAGAGCCAGATGGGCGTTCATTTCAAAAAATACACCGCCCTCTCCCCGCACGCCTACCGCCGCAGGTACCGCGTCGCGGGGATGGGGTTTTCCGGCTTGTCTGATCCGAATTCCCCATAAAAAAAAAGTCTCTCTCCGAACGCCGGTTGACAGCCGGACAAGGGAAGACGTCGGAGCTTCGATTAACACCCACTTCACTCCTCCGAATACCGGTCGGCAGGCCAGACGGAGAAGGCAGCTCTATCGCCCGATTTCCCTTCCCTCGACCGCAATCTCCATCGCAAGGGCCAGATAGCGCTCCCCGCTCTCCCGCCCGTACTCCATCAGATCCCTGCTCTCCCACTGCTCCCCGTCCAGCGAATCCGCCCCGTACAGAAAACAGGGCAGCGAGACGCCGCGAAACCGTGCCACCGCCATCGCCGCCGCGCACTCCATCTCCACCGCAATAGCTCCCTGCTTTCGCCTCTCCCGGATCGCCGCCTCCGTCTCCCGGTAGATCGCATCCGTGCTCCACGTCTTGCCGCACACATAGGGAACGCCGCACCGCTCCATCACCCGCACGGTTTCCTCCACCGCGTCTGCCTGCGCCGCAATTTCCTCCCTGGGCGGCGCGTAATGATAGCTCGTCCCTTCCTCCCGGATCGCCTCCGTGGGAACGATCAATCTCCCCCGCGCCGCTTCTTCACACAGAATGCCGCAGGCTCCGAACAGCACGATTTTCTTCGCGCCCATCGCAATCACTTCTTCCAGCCCCGCGGCACACGCGGGTGCTCCGACTCTCGACAGAAAAAGCGCGACTCTCCGCCCCCTGAAGTCCACTTCGTAAATCGGCAACCTCCCGTTCGCCGACACAAGTTCCGCAATCACCCTCGCCCCTTGTTTCCCGGCAAATATCCGAACCATTTCCTCTGCAAATGTCGTCACACACCGCACCGGAAAATTCTCCGGTGGTCGTACCGTCTGCTCCGGATTGATAAACGCCGTCCTGCTCCCGTCAAATCTCTCAAATACCGTTGCCATACGCCCCTCCTTATCGAACGTTCTTATCGAATTTCCCTATCAAATCTTCTCTATTCATCAGATTCGCAGCCACAAAACGGCTGCTCCGGCTGCAAATCCGATGTTTGAGGAAAAATCATGGCTCTGATGCCTCCCACAACCCGCGCCGGAATTCCCGGCTCTATTGCCATCAGTTTCCCTGCCATCCGCACACCCTGATAGGCAAAAATCAGCAGATCCGCCACAACTGCTCCGTCCGCCTCTCTGAATTCTCCCCGCTCTCTTCCGTATCGGATCAGTTCCCGCCACAGCTCCGCCGATCGCCGGTACTCCTTCTCCAGAGGCGAGTCCGACACATACTCCGGCTGCGAGAAATATTCGTAAATCGCCACGCTCAGCGACGCGCCGCCATCACACATCTCTCTCTCATATTTTTCCAAAAGCGATTCCGCAATTTTTGCCGCAGACTCCCCCCTCTCCATGCGCAGCCGCACCGTATCGTCCTGCTCCCGCATCAGTTCCCCGACAATCTCCCGGAAAATCTGTCCCGTGCTCTCATAATGACAGTACAGTCCACCTCGGCTCAGTCCTGTGGCCTCACAGATGTCCTTCATCGTCACTTCCTTAAACCCCTTTTGGGCAAAAAGCGCGCAAGCGCTCTCCCGAATTCTCCGGCGGGACGCCTCTCCCTTTCTGTTGGCCTTGATCCTGTTTTTTTTCCCGTCCATGCTCTCCTCCTTTCTCTATTTCTCCTCAGGCTCCAGTCCGAATGCCTTAACCGCCCGCCTTCTCCTCTCGTTTCCCCGACCCAATGTCCTGATTTCCTTCCTCCGTTTCTCTGTTCGGACTCCCTGACCACCTTCCCTTTTTATTTTACGACACCTATGTCTGTTTATTATAAGACACTATTGTCGTAAAATCAACGCTATAGTGTATCCTCATCATTTTTGTTCGTTTCTTCCGCTTTTTCCACCTCGTCACTCTCCTCGAATCGTCCTGAAGAGGTGGTTCCGTGAATACGCCGCCACGCTCGCCGCTGCGGCTGCTGCCCTGCGGACAGACCTCCGCACACGCTAGGAGCCGCCTCTTCCGGTCAATTTCCCGGAAGAGGCGGCTCCTCATTTCTTCGCGTACGCCTGTTCTCTATTTCCTGGCGATCCGCAGCGTCTGCACCTCGAAATTATGGAACGGTACGCGTACCGACGGCATCTCTGCGTCAGACGCGCCGCACCCGCAGACCTCCAGCTCCTCCTGCGGCTGCTCCAGCAGATCGCAGAGCCAGACGCGGCAGTCCCGGAAGCATTCCATCTGCACCTTCGCCGTGCAGGCTGCGTTCTTGGTCTCATAGAGCCGCACAATCAGATCGCCGCTCTGATCCTCCGCCAGTTTCATCGAATCAAACACAATATTTTCCCTGTCGCAGGTAAATCCGGTAAACTGCGGCATCTCTCCCGCCATCTGCTGCGGTGCGAGGTTCAGCTCGTACCCCTGCCGGTGCACGTCGCAGTCCGCAAACGCTCCCGTCCACGCCGTAAATCCATAGGTAAAACGCTGCACGCCATTGTCCGCCCGCATCTCCGGAGCCGCCGACGCCGTCAGAAGCGAGAGGTTCATGCAGTTCTCCAACACCCCGATTCCATATTTGGAGTCATTGAGCACCGCCGCCCCGTGGGAGGCGTCGCACAGTGCCGTGTAGCGGTGGTTGCAGACCTCAAACCGTTCCTTGTCGTACGGTCTGGAGCGGTGGGTCGGCCGCTTCACATAACCGAACTGAATCTCGTGGAGCGCCTCCTGCGTGTACACGCGCACCGGAAACGCCACCTTGAGCAGCCTGTGAAGCTCCCGCCAGTCAATCTCCATCGCCACTTCAATCCGGCGGCTCCCCGCCGTCAGCGAAATCCTCTGCGTATACGCAGACTGCCCGATCACGCCTCTGACCAGCAGCGACGCCACCAGTCCGTCCGCCTTCTCCACAGAGACGCTCACCTGCTCCGCCCCCGGCAGCTCCTGCAGTTCATAGTTTGAGTCAATATCCCACGCGTCAAAAAGGCGCGGCACGTCTTTAAACAACCGCAGCCGGTTCATCGCCCCGTCGGCAAATTCCAGCTCCTGCTCCTCCTTCAGACGGAACGAAATGATTTCCCCTCTGTCATTAAGCAGGGCGCGCACCTCCCCGTTCTCCAGCAGATATCCCTCCGGAACAGCCGCCGCATGGGAAGAAATCCCCTCTCCGGAAGAAGCCGCAGACTCTTCTCCGACAGAAACAACAGACACTTCTCCGGCAGGGTGCAGGCTGACGCCGCCCAGCGCCGGTATCGTCACGAGCGCACGCACCTCGTTTCCGTCCGACTCGACCGGAACAGCCTCGCCCTCCTGCGTCACCGCCCCCGCCTCATACGCCTGCGGCAGGGTGACGAGAGCTGTCCGCGCGAAACCGAGAGAATTCAGGAAGGTCACACCCTGCTCTGCACCGGTCTCCACGTATCCTGCGCTGTTTTCCGCATATTCCGCACAGGTCTCACCGCTTTCCGCTCTCTGCCCTGCTTCTTCCCCGCGCGGCTTTGCATTTGCCTGATACAGCGCGCGTTTTCCCTCTTCAAGCAGTGCCGTCCCTGCCTCCTCGATTTCATCAAAGATCGCGGAAGCCTCCTCGTAGATCCGCGCGATGCCGGAGCCGGGCAGAATATCATGGAACTGCAGCAAAAGCGCCTTTTTCCACGTTTCTTCCATCCGCTCATACGGATATGCAAATACTGCAGCATGCCCCTGCGCCGCATCCCGTTCCTGCGGATTTTCCCGCACCGCTGTGCCGGACTGCCGCGCTTCCGGCTCTGTCCCACTGTTCTGCATCGCCTTGCTCTGCCACAGAGCCAGCGCATTCCAGATCTCCGCTTCCCGCAGCAGCAGTTCGCTCCTGCGGTTCCTGCGCTTCACCATCGCCTGCGCCGTATAAGTACCGCGGTGCGCCGAGAAATAGAGCTCTCCGCAGTACGTCTCCTGCGGGCCTCCCAGCGCCTCCATATCAGTGAAAAATTCCTGCGGCCCGGCCAGTTCCACCCTGACGCCGCCGTCCATATCCTTCTGCCGCAGCGCGTACTCGATATGATCTCTCGTGGGCCCGCCACCCCCGTCCCCGTATCCGAACGGAATCAGGAAGCCCTCCAGATCCTCCTGCCTGCGCTCCTTCCAGACCTTCGCCAGCGTCGCCGGATCCGTCTCGTACGTATAGCTCGTCGGCAGGAAAGAGGTGACCTCCGTGCCGTCCATGCCCCGCCAGGTAAAGTAATGGTACGGGAACTCGTCCCCCTCGTTGTACGACCAGAAAATCTTCTGCGTCACCAGATAATCGACATGACTCTTTTTCAACAGCTGGGGCAGCACCGCGCTGTAGCCGAAGGTATCCGGCAGCCACAGAATCCGGCTCTCCTTGCCGAACATCTCCTTAAAATATTTTTTCCCGTACAGGAGCTGGCGCACCAGCGCCTCACCGGACGGCATATTCGTATCCGGCTCCACCCACATCGCGCCCTCCGGAATCCAACGTCCTTCTTCTGCTGCCTCCCGGATTCTCTCAAACAGAGCCGGATAATACTTCCGGCACATCTCGTACAGCGCCGGCTGACTCTGGAGGTATTTGTACTCCGGATACTCTTCCAGAAGGCGGAGCTGCGCGGCAAAGGTGCGCTCCGATTTGCGGAACGTCTCCCCCATCGGCCAGAGCCACGCCAGATCGATATGGGCGTTGCCCACCGCGTAAAAGCGCGGCACAGCGTCGCCGCCCTTCTCCTGCAGCGCCGGCTGCAGCAGTTCTCTCGCCTGCCGGTAATCCCGGCGGCGCGCCTCCTTGTCCTGCTCGAAGTCCACCGCGAGCGTGAACTTCTCCAGCGCCCTGCGCACATGCACTGCCCGCAGGGAAGCCGGATCCAGCGCCTCCAGCAGGCTCTCCAGCGCCATCACATCCATATACAGCTGGTAGCAGTCCTCATCCCAGATTCCGTACGTGCACTGTCCCAGCGTCCGGCGCGCCCCCTCCTGCAGCGGATCCTGATAGGAACCGGGCAGAACCGGCCCCGTCGCACAGCCGCCGGTCGGCGCCTCCGGGAAGTACTGTCCCGCGTACGTCTCCATGAAAATCTCGTACCGTTCTCCCCCCTGTGCGCAGTGGCACAGCGTGTTATCCACAAAGTAGTGGTGCTCGTACCTGATCCAGTCCGCCCGGTACGTCCCGAATTCCTCCCCGTTTACAAAAACGGAAGACTCCCCGCCCGGCTGCAGGCGCAGGACAATCCGCTCCCCTCTGGCCCGCTCCGGCAGCGTCACCTCGCTGCAAAACCACCCGTACTCATACGTATGTCCCCAGGTAAATCCCTCCGGAACCTTCTGAAATGCTCCCGCTCTCGCCTGCTCCAGAGACAGCTGCTCCGTCGTCGTAAAGCCCGACCATTCCAGCGTCCCCAGCGGCTCGTAGAAATCCTCCTTCAGTGTGCGGATCCAGTGCCGCACCCGATCCCGCCATTCCGCGCTCATTCCCTTCATCGATCTTCCTCCTCGTCGGACTGCGCCTGTTTCGTTTCATTCGACACAGACGCAGTCTGAATTTCTGAATTTTACATTCCTGATTTAAAATTGTTTTGTTATATCTTATCTATCATCCCTGCCTTTTGCCGTCAACATCCTTCTTTTTTTTCCCTTATTTCAACAAATTATGACTGGTGATACTGGTAATTTTTTCTCTGTTATTTCCGTATTCTTTATTTTTTCTCCCAATTTAATATATTAAATATATCATTTTATTTGCAAACGAATTAAAACGAAATTTCATCTCATTTCCCATTCCGAATCGCTTTGCGCGTGAAAGCAATGATTCCATTGACGATCCATTGACAACGCGCAGAAGCTCCCCACTGTTTCCAGTCCGGAAATGCGGCAGCTCTGTACACTGACACGGCATCGCGCATACTTTTGCTGTGCAAAGCGCCCCGCAGAACATCGACTGTGAAACAGCAGCTGTCAGGCCTTTGCGGCAGACTTCTCCCCGATCCCGCTTGAAAAACTAAAGGCGCAATGTTTTAATGGTATTGTTATATCAAATCCACCGTGAGGTTTCCTTCCCATGACAGACACCGTCAGACCAGCCGCCAAAGCGACTCCTTTATATCAGAAAATCGTCGATGACATCACGGAGCAGATCCGCTCCGGGCGTCTTGCCCCCGGCGACAGGCTCCCCACAGAAGCAGAGCTCGTCGCTCTCTATCAGGTGAGCCGGATCACCGTCTCCCGCGCCATGAACGAACTGCGCGCAGGAGGCTATATCGTGCGCTTTCCCAACAAAGGCTCCTTTGTCGCCAAACACTCTCAGAAAGAAGAAAGAACGCTGCCCTCTCTGCCGCCTTTTTCCGGGGACGTCAGCGCTCCCCTGCCCAGAATTGCCTTTGTCATCCCCGAACTCTCCGATTCCTTCGCCTTAAATCTCGTTCGCGGCGTCACCTCCGTATTCCCTTCTTCCGAATATCATCTGCTCATTCTGCAGAGCAGGGACGGGGAGCACGAGGAGGAAATTCTCAAGCTATGCGTGGAGCTCGGCGTCTCCGGCATTCTTCTGTTCCCCGCCGATCAGGCCTACTACAGCGACACGCTGCTCTGGCTCAAGCTCAGCAGCCTTCCCATTGTACTTCTGGACCGCACGCTGCCCGGCATCAACACGGACTGCGTCGTCACCGACAACAGGGAAGCCGGACGGCTGGCTCTTGAACACCTCTATTTCCTGGGACACCGGAGCTTTGCCTTTCTGACGCACAGCACCGACTCCACTTTTTCGGTCAGAGAGCGGATCAACGGACTTCGCAGCACGGCGGCAAGACTGCTCATTCCGCAGGATTCCATTCATATCTGTCAGAATTTCGACGTCCTGCAGCCCCGGGAGGGCGCTGCGGAAACGCTGCAGCGGCTCCTCGACAAAAACCATGTCACCGCCCTGATCGTCTCCGAATCCCAGACCTGTCTCAGCGTCTATGAACTTCTGCTGAAAGCGGGCGTCGACGTCCCCGGCGAAGTCTCTCTCATCAGCTTCGACAGCACGTTTGGCACGAATCGGGACTTCGATATCTTTACCCATATCGACCAGTCCGAATACGGGATGGCGCAGGACGCCGCACAGACTCTGAAAAACCGGCTCCGCCTTCCGTCGGCTGCTCCGCAGCAGCAAACCCGCATTCCGACGCTGGAAATCCGGAAGACGACCGGAAAAGCGCCCGCCCGCACCCATAAACGAAAGCAATCCTAAACCGCGCCGTTCCATTCACAGCAAAACGGCAGCCCGCGCTGACCGGAGTCAGTGATCCTCGACCGGAAAGTCCCGACAATTCGCAACGCCCTACAGCCTCTCTGTATCACAAAAGCGCCTTCGGATCACTCCGAAGACGCTTTTGTATCAATGCATTCACCATGATGATTTCACCGGAAAACACGGAGGGCTGCCGTTCCTGCTCCCGTGCCGTACGGCGTTTACTGCCCTGCCCCCATTCCGGAGCGGCACAAATCTCTTTAGAAATTATTCTTCTTCCGCTCGAAATATGCCTGCGGATGGTTGCAGATCGGACAGACTGTCGGAGCCTTCGGTCCGATGCAGATATGTCCGCAGTTCGAACATTGCCAGATCGTATCGCCGTCGCCGGAGAAGACGAGATCTCCCTCGATATTCTCCAGAAGCTTGCGGTAGCGCTCCTCGTGCTCCTTCTCGATCTTCGCCACTCCTTCAAAGAGACGCGCGATCTCGTCAAAGCCTTCCTCCTTCGCCACCTTGGCAAACGTCGGATACATATCCGTCCACTCGTACGCCTCTCCCTCGGCCGCCGATTTCAGATTCGCCGTCGTCTCGCCGATGCCGCCCAGAATCTTGAACCAGATCTTCGCGTGCTCCTTCTCGTTGTTGGCCGTCTCCTCAAAAAGACTCGCAATCTGCACATAGCCGTCCTTTTTTGCCTTCGATGCAAAATAAGTGTACTTATTGCGCGCCTGGGACTCGCCCGCAAACGCCGCCCACAAATTCTCCTCCGTCTTGGTTCCCTTTAATTCCTTCGCCATTCCCGCAAACAGATCGTTTAATGATTTCATGTTTCTGTCCTTTCCGCGGCCTCTGCCGCCAAACATCTTTTTCTGCTCCTGCTTTCCAATGCAAAACAAAGCCGCGCAAGACTCTATCGCATTGCCCCAGCGGCTTCGTTCTTCGGCCTCATTATATCACAGTTGTGTCTGACTTTTCTATATACTCATTTCTTTTTGACAGCTTCTTAACTTTTGTTTGCAGAAAATTAACGTGTTTCGTTTTCCTGCGCCGCCCTGCAAATTTTCTCACGCACAGACTTTACCCGCAAAATGCTGCGCAGATCCCGTTCACTGATGTTGTTATCAAACGGTACTGAGAAATCCCGGATAAACAGCAGATGATGGCAACCGTACTTCTCCAGACGGTTCAGCAATGCCTTTTCTTCCATTTTCGCATAGCGATGCGCCGTATGTTTTGCACATATCCTGTGGATTCTTTTAAAACAACAAAGGAAGACGGAAATGAGGGCTTTCGCTTATCCTCTCCCCCGTCTTCCTTTACTCTGAAGGCTGAACTGTTACCTGGTGGTGAATTGAAAGAGTGAATTCCATCTTGCAACGTTAAATTCCACGTTGCAAAA
>JAUNGV010000010.1 GCA_030524225.1 Eubacteriales bacterium | reverse complement strand
ACCTGGAACATTCCTGAAAATGCAGAAAAACCGGAGCGTACCAACAAGAGAAAAGAGAAAGCAATTACTCTGCTGGATATTCTGAAAGAGCAGAAAGCAAGCAAATACTCCGGTGGTATTTACCACAAAACACAGATTGATCTGACATATAATTCAAACCACATGGAAGGAAGCCGTCTGACCCACGATCAGACCAGATATATTTTTGAAACCAACACCATCGGTGTAGAAAATGAAGTGATCAATGTGGATGATGTGATTGAAACGGCGAACCATTTCCGTTGTATCGACAGGATCATTGAGAATGCAAAAACTGCATTGACTGAGAAGTTTATTAAAGAACTTCATTTGATTTTGAAGAACGGTACCAGTGATTCCAGAAAAGATTGGTTCGCTGTTGGCGATTATAAGAAATTACCGAATGAAGTTGGTGGCATGGATACCGCCCTTCCGGAAGAAGTTGCCGATAGGATGAAAGCGTTGCTGATGGAATACAACGCCAAGGAAGAAAAGTTCTTTGAAGACATTCTTGATTTCCATGTGAAGTTTGAGCGAATTCATCCGTTTCAAGATGGGAATGGCCGCGTGGGCAGATTGATTATGTTTAAGGAGTGTTTAAAATATAATATTGTTCCTTTTATCATTGAGGATAACCTGAAGATGTTTTATTACCGCGGTCTGAAAGAGTGGAATAATGAGAAAGGCTATTTGACAGATACCTGTCTGACAGCACAGGATAAATATAAAGCATATTTGGATTATTTTAGAATTGCGTATTAAGGAAGAGCTGATTTAAGAATATTCGATATGGAACTGAAAAGATATATTGTGGACGACTGTCGATCAGTTATGTGCTAATTCCGGGGTGAAGTCTACTGAATATGCCGAGTCTATTCTCGGCTTGATTTTCCTACGCTTTGCAGATGTAAAATATAGCAAGTTCGAACTTGAGATTAAGGCAAAGTATGATTTTGTCAAGGGGACTCGTATGGAACGCCCTATCCACGAAATCGCTATCGAAAAATGCGGTTTCTATTTGCTTGAAGGAGCTCTATATGATTGGCTGCTGAATTTACCTGAAAACGAAGATCTTGCTAAAAAGGTTAAGGAAACGCTGAATCATTAATTGTTCAGCGTTTCCTTAAAATAAATTTCGCAATGAATCCCCGCTTTACCAAGGAGACCAAAATGATTATTTCCCCTTCATCATTAGACACAAACCTGAGTCAGCTTCTTGACGAAGTAAACTCAGGGAAAACACAGCTCCCAGAGTTTCAGCGAGACTGGACATGGGACGATAACAGAATACGTGGCATTATAGCCAGTTTATCGCAAGGCTACCCTATGGGGGCCATCATGCGTTTACAATATGGAAATCCTGATATTAAATTTAAGTACAGAACCATCAAGGGTGTGGGACAACGAGACTTAACTCCGGACTTTTTGGTGCTTGATGGACAGCAACGTCTGACTTCTATTTATCAGGCTACATATTCCCAAAATTCTGTTGCTACTAAAACCGATAAAGGCAAGGAAATTGAACGATACTATTACCTTTCCATGGAAAAGTGCATGGATGAAAATGAGGATCGTTATGATGCGGTGTTGCCGGTTCCAGCAGACAGAAAAATTAAGGAAAACTTTGATAGAGATATTAAGTTGGATCTTTCTGATCAGCAGAAGGAATACGAACATAAAATGTTCCCGGTAAATATCGTTTTTGATAGCAATGCTTTGATGAAGTGGCAATTTGGATACATGATGTATTACACTGGACAGACAGATGCACTCAAATTGCTTGAAGATTTTCAAAGCGAAGTTATCAATACGATTGTAAGCTATAAATTGCCTGTTATCACGCTGGACAAAACGACGCCGAGAGAAGCTGTCTGCAAGGTGTTTGAAAATGTAAATACTGGTGGCGTTCCGCTGACTGTTTTTGAGTTGGTGACCGCAACCTATGCAACGCAGGAATTTGATTTGCGAAAAGATTGGCAGGACTGCAAAAAGCAGATTCGAGGAATCAACGATACATTGAGAACGGATTTGTTGGATGGGATTGATGAAACTACTTTTTTAACTACTGTGGCTTTATACACCAGCTATATTGACAAACAGTCCGGTAAGGTTGGTACGATAAGCTGTAAGAAAAAAGATGTTTTAAATCTGTCCTATGAGTCGTATGTTGCCAATCGTGATCAAGTATTGAATGGGTATAGAATCGCCCGTGATTTCTTGCTGAAATATCAGTATGTTTTTCGCCAGAGAGATTTGCCGTATACAACACAGCTGATTCCGCTTGCTGCAATTTGTGCCTTTTTAGGCAAAAGCAAGTGTAATGAGGCCAACACTATTTCGGTACTGTCCAAATGGTATTGGTGTGGAATTTTGGGTGAAATGTATGGCGGCGCCAATGAAACAAGGTATGCAAATGATATTGAAGATGTTGTTGACGAAGTGTTTGGAAGATCTAATCCGGCAAGAACTGTAAACAGTGCTTTCTTTGCATCAACCAGATTGCTTACATTACAGACCCGATTGAGTGCTGCATATAAGGGAATTATGGCATTGTTATATAAGGAAAAGTGCAGAGACTTTATGAACGATACAACCATCGACATTGTGAACAGTATGTTGGAATCCCCTGATATTCATCACATTTTTCCAGAAGCATACTGCGTGAAACAAGGAATTAAACGCCAGCGATATAATTCCATTGTTAATAAAACACCGATTCTTCCTGCGACCAATCGTTCGATAGGCGGTAATGCTCCGAGTGAATATACAAAAACAATTCTTAAAAAAGTAATCGGATTGACAGAAGCAGAACTCAAAGAACGTATCGAATCCCACTGTGTGGATTATGCTGCACTAGTTCGAGATGATTTTGATGCCTACTTTGTTGACAGAGCGAAGAAGTTGTTGGGACTGATTGAAAAAGCAATGGGAAAACCTGTTTCGGATCGTGATGCGGAAATTACGATTGAACAGTTTGGTGCAAGTTTATTGTAACTATTGAAGGAATAAAAACCAATCTGTGAACATGATATAATTTTCTCAAAAGCTGAAATAAGCTAATTTCCCTTAGTAGCTAAGGGCGCACTTCTATACCGGTTATTCCATTACGGTATGTGCGTTTTTCGAAGGTAGATGTCCCTGTGTCTGAACGCATTCACATATTGCGGAATTACATTTCGGTCAAGAGTAAACTCTTGCGGCTAACACCTATCTCTTTTACATATCTTGCCTTGGGCGAGGATGAATAAAAGACAAGGAGCAAAAAGAAATGGAAACCAAAGAAAGCATTTTGGAAGAACTGGAAGCTGCTCAATTAAAGGTACAGCAATATCAACACAAAATTCAGCTTTTGGAAAATCGTAAGCAGCATCTGGAGAAGAAAGCGGACCGCCGACGAACACACCATCTTTGCAATATGGGGCGATCCAGAGCATTTCCAAGGAAGCAGGTTCTCTGTCACGAGTAGAAATCTATTCTTTGATGGAACAGGTCTTTGTAATGCCTGTGGTGCAGGAATTGGTGCTTGTTCTCCGGAGAAAAGAAGAGGTATAATAGCAGTGCGCTCTCGGGCGCATACCCTCCGGTTCAGGGATGAGGGCGGCGGTAAGCTGTCCGGCCAGCATGCAGTGCAAACATAGAGAAGCCCGTTGCTATGCTTGGCCGCCGGAGGGTATTTTTTATACCCATAGGTCGGAGTATATATAGATAAAATTATCTGAGAGCGGGTCAGAAGCTGGCTGTACGGAGTTCTGCCCGCAGTGCCGCAGCGGGCTGCGGCGGAAAGGGTCATCATGCACAATGAACTAACTCCGCAGGATATCCGGGAGATGGAAAAAGAAATTGAATACCGCAAACTGGTGGTGCGTCCCAAGGCGCTTGAGGACGTCAAAGAGGCCCGCGCCCACGGGGATTTGAGCGAGAACTTCGAATACCATGCGGCGAAAAAGGTCAAGAATCAGAATGAGAGCCGGATCCGATATCTGGAACGGATGATTAAAACGGCCGTCGTTCTCCGGGATCATACGGCGGCAGACGAAGTTGGAATCAACAAGACGGTGACACTTTATATTAAGGAAGACAAGGTGGAGGAGACGTATTCTCTCGTGACGACCGTCCGGGAGGATTCCCTGCACGGGCTGGTCAGCGTGGAGTCTCCGATGGGAAAAGCGCTGCTCGGCCATAAGGTAGGCGATACCGTGACAATCGTGGTCAGCGACAGTTACAGCTATGAGGCGGAAATCCGTAAGATCGAGGAGAGCGGCGAAGCTGAACAGGCGAGGCTGCGGAACTATTAGCCCGGGATCAGGAATTGTTCTCCGTAAACAGTCCGTCAGGAATCAGACGGATCTCCTCGGGGTTCGTCTGCGCCGGAAGGCTCAGGGTGGCGACGGAATAGCGGACAAAGATCCGGTCGCCGACCTGCAGATCCGAGGCGGAAAGTGTCTCTGCACCGTCCAGGGAGAGGATTTGCGTCTCATCGGACGGAATCAGAATCAGATCGCGGTCGGTGGTCAGATAGAGATTGCCGTCCTCGCCGGTGGTGATTTCCGTGATCTGCGCGTAGGTGGGAGCCGACGCATCCTGGGGAACGCTGCAGAAGATCACAAGCGCGTTGGAGATCGGGGGCAGACTCCGGGTCATCGCGAGGCTCGCATAGGCGTAAAGGGTATCGCCGACCTGAATGTCTTCCGGAGATTTTTCCGAATAATCGGAGGCATCCAGAATGCCGGTGGTCTCCGTGATGTTCAGACGGATGCTGGAGTACGGATCGCTCTCGTCGTCATTTTCCAGCAGAATCTGGCCGTCGGAGATCTCGGTGACGGTGCCGTATACGAGAACGGAATCTGCCTGCTGTTCTGTGGAGGTGACAGAGGAATCACTGCTGTTCCCGGTGGTGGCGGAATCCCCTGCGGTCGCCGTAGAATCGTCCGTGGATGCTGTGGTGCTGTCTGTCGTATTGGTATTGCTTTCCGCACTGCTGTTGGCGGAAATGCCGGAGCCGGACGTCTCCGGATCGGAAGACTCCGAAGAGGTGCCGGAGACCGCTGTGTCGGTCGATGTCGTGTTCTGACTGCCGTCCTCTGTGTCGGAGCCGCCTCCTTTCGTGAAATAGGATACGCCCGCTACAAGAAGCAGACATACCAGAATAACGCCTAAAATAATAAAAAGCGGATTTTTTCTCTGATTCATAAGTCCCTCTTTCTGCCGCAGATTTTCTGCGGCGTCTGTTGTTTATGGAGTGAACGGTTCGTGCCCGGAATAGTAAAATGTCACCGCTGCCATTCCTGCGACTTCCCTGCGGCGGATCGCGGAGAAGGTTGCTTCATTATATAAGGAATCGCTCCGTTAGGGAAGAAAAGATTTCTTCGTTTTTTATTAAGAAATCGTGAAGCAGACGCCCAGAAAAAACTCATAGAAAAATCCCGGGGAAACAAACGCTGCCGCTTGTTTCTCCGGGATTTTGTAAGGTACGCTTATGCTTTTGTTTCCTGGTGCCGCAGAGCCGCTTCGACGAAGCCCTTGAAGAGCGGAGCCGGGCGGTTCGGGCGGGATTTGAGTTCCGGATGCGCCTGCGTCGCGATGAAGAACGGGTGCGTCGGCAGCTCGCACATCTCGACGATGCGTCCGTCCGGAGACAGGCCGGAGAGGGACATTCCCTTTTCGGTCAGGAGCGCGCGGAAATCGTTGTTGACCTCATAGCGGTGGCGGTGGCGCTCATGGATTTCCGTCGCGCCGTACAGTCCTGCCGCGAGAGATCCTTCGGTCAGATCGCAGGGATAGGAGCCGAGACGGAGCGTGCCGCCGATATCCTCGACGCCGTTCTGATCCGGCATCAGAGCGATGACGGGATGAAGGGTGTCAGGATTGAACTCGATGCTGTGGGCGTCGTTCAGACCTGCGACGTTTCTCGCATATTCGATGATCGCCAGCTGCATACCGAGGCAGAGACCGAGGTAAGGTACGTTATTCTCACGGGCGTAGCGGATTGCGGTGATCATGCCCTCGATGCCGCGGTCGCCGAAGCCGCCGGGAACGAGAATACCGTCCACATCGCCAAGTACCTCAGAGACATTCTCAGGCGTTACCTGCTCGGAATCCACCCACTTGATCGTGACGTCGGCCAGATTGGAAATGCCGCCGTGCTTGAGCGCCTCCACTACGCTCAGGTAGGCGTCGTGCAGGGAGATATATTTTCCCACGAGAGCGACGGTGACTTCGTGCTGGGGATTGCGCAGATTACCGACCATCGCATTCCACTCAGTCAGATCCGGTGTCGGACAGTTGAGCTCGAGACACTCACAGGCCACTTCTGCGAGACGCTCCTTCTCCATTGCGAGCGGAGCCTCATAGAGATAATCGACATCGAGATTCTGCAGAACATGCGCGCTCGGCACATTGCAGAACAGGGCGATCTTGTCTTTCATCTGCTGGTCAACCGGGTATTCGCTGCGGCAGACGATGACATCGGGCTGCAGTCCCATGCCCTGCATCGACTTGACGGCCATCTGGGTGGGCTTCGTCTTCATCTCCTGCGAACAGCGCAGATAGGGCAGAAGGGTGACCAGAATGAGCATTGCGTTTTCCTTGCCCACCTCGTGCTGGAACTGACGGATCGCCTCGAGGAAGGGTTGGCTCTCAATATCGCCGACCGTGCCGCCGACCTCGATGATCGCGATGCGCGTGTCGGGATCGGTGTAGTTGCGGTAAAAACGGCTCTTGATCTCATTTGTGATGTGCGGAATGACCTGCACAGTGCCGCCGCCGTAATCGCCGCGGCGTTCCTTCTGCAGGACAGACCAGTAGATTTTGCCGGTCGTCACATTGGAATTCTTGTCCAGATTTTCGTCGATAAAACGCTCATAGTGTCCCAGATCCAGATCGGTCTCCGTGCCGTCGTCGGTGACGAACACTTCTCCGTGCTGGGTCGGGTTCATGGTTCCGGGATCAATATTGATATAGGGATCAAATTTCTGCATCGTGACCTTGTAGCCGCGCGCTTTGAGCAGCCGCCCCAGAGAAGCCGCTGTGATTCCCTTTCCGAGCCCCGATACGACACCGCCGGTTACGAATACATATTTTACTGCCATTGGTTTTCCTCCCTCAAACGAAGTCGATGATGACACAACCCGTCGCGGCCTGCCAAGATGTCGTTTCAGATCCGGAGCGCGATACGGTGCTTCAAAACTATGTCATTATACAATATTCCCCGGGGAAATTCCACCGGGCAGTTTACGCAAATTTCACGGTTGTCACTGTTTTTTCATAATAAAATCATTGCAGACGGGTTTTTCCGTGCTTATAATGAGGATATATTTTGCACAAGTATGCCCTCTATATAAAATAGGGGAGCAGTCCGAAGAAGCGGAGGAGGAGTCCGGGCGCGGCAATGCGGGCGTTTCACCGGTTCGATCGAACGGCGGACTGCAGAGTCCGGCACACAGACGCCTTGACCGGATGACGGATTACAGAGTCCGGCACACAGACGCTTCGACCGGACAGCAGAATACAGGGCCGGACGCGCGGCGCAGACAGAGTTCGGCTGGAAGAGCCGCCTCGTATCGGCAGCGCTTCAGGATAGATGAGATGGAGGAAAAAATGGCAGACAACGATGTAAACCGTTACGGAGGAGGACCCTCCGGCGGCGGAAACAATAACCAGAACAACAATTCAGGGAACGGCGGAAACGGCGGATCCGGCGGGAATTCCCAGCCGCCGAGACAGAGCTTCTTTCTGCTGTTCGTGGCGGCTCTTGTGACGCTTCTGTGCGTGAGTTATTTCATGCGCAGTATGTCGAACAGCACGACGCAGGAGATCTCCTACAACAGATTTATTGAAATGGTGGAAGCCGGCGAGGTGGAGAGCGTGACGATCGGATCGGATCAGATCACGATTTACCCGAAGCCCGCTCAGCAGAACGGAACGGACGGCACGGCTTCCGGCGGGGCCTCCGCCTATGATCCGGGCAGTTATTATCTGTTCGGCGGAGGAGCGGCGAGTCAGCCGGTCATCACTTATTACACCGGCAAGGTGGAGGATGACGACACTCTGACGGCGAGGCTTTTGGAGTACGGCGTGGAGGTGGCGGGAACCGTGCCGGACAGCTCCAGCATGATTCTCTCGATTGTACTGACCTATATTCTGCCGATCGTACTCTTCTGGGGACTTCTGATGTTCCTGTTCCGCCGTATGAACAAGGGCGGCGGTATTATGGGCGGCTTCAGCAAGAGCAATGCCAAGGAGTACGTGCAGAAGGATACCGGCATTACGTTCAAGGACGTTGCGGGCGAGGACGAGGCGAAGGAGTCTCTGCAGGAGGTCGTGGATTTCCTGCATAATCCGGGACGCTATGCCAAAATCGGTGCAAAGCTTCCCAAGGGAGCTCTTCTCGTGGGACCGCCCGGTACCGGCAAGACGCTGCTCGCCAAAGCGGTGGCCGGAGAGGCGCATGTACCGTTCTTTTCCCTGACGGGTTCGGATTTTATCGAGCTGTATGTCGGCGTCGGCGCATCGCGTGTCCGCGATCTGTTCAAAGAGGCGACAAAGAATGCGCCCTGTATCATTTTTATCGATGAGATTGACGCCATCGGCCGCAGCCGTGATTCGAAATACGGCGGAGGCAATGAGGAGCGGGAACAGACGCTGAATCAGCTCCTCTCCGAGATGGATGGCTTCGATACCTCCAAGGGAATTCTCGTGCTCGGCGCGACGAACCGTCCTGAGATTCTGGACAAGGCGCTGCTGCGTCCGGGGCGGTTTGACCGGCGCATTATCGTGGACCGCCCTGATTTAAAGGGGCGCGTCGCGATTCTCAAGGTGCACGCCAAGGATGTCAAGATGGACGAGTCGGTGGATCTGGATGCGATCGCGCTCGCAACGAGCGGAGCGGTCGGCTCGGATCTGGCGAATATGATCAACGAGGCGGCGATCAACGCCGTCAAGGAACACCGCGAGTACGTCAATCAGAAGGATCTCTTTGAAGCCGTGGAGCAGGTGCTCGTCGGCAAGGAGAAGAAGGACCGCGTGATGAACCGCGAGGAGCGCAGAATCGTCTCCTATCACGAGGTGGGACATGCGCTGATCAGTGCAGTGCAGAAGAACTCCGAGCCGGTACAGAAGATTACGATTGTGCCGCGCACCATGGGGGCGCTCGGTTATGTGATGCAGGTGCCGGAGGAGGAGAAATTCCTGAACACCAAGGCGGAACTGCATGCGATGATCGTCGGCCTGCTGGGCGGCCGTGCGGCGGAGGAGCTGAAGTTCGACACCGTGACGACAGGCGCCTCCAACGATATTGAAAAAGCGACCTCTATCGCGAGGAACATGGTGACCCAGTACGGCATGAGCGACAAGTTCGGCCTGATGGGACTGGCGACGGTGGAGAGCCAGTATCTGGAAGGCCGCTCTGTCCTGAATTGCAGTGACGTCACGGCGGCGGCTGTGGATGAGGAAGTGCGCAAGATTCTGGAACAGTGCTACGGAGAGGCCAAGGCGATCCTCTCGGAGAACCTTGACGTCATGGATAAGCTGGCGGAACATCTGATCGAGAAAGAGACGATCACCGGCAAGGAGTTTATGCGGATTTACCGCGAGGCCAAGGGGGCGCAGGAAACGCCTGCGGCAAACGCTGCGCCGTCGGAATCTCCGGCAGCACCGGCAGGCGGTGGGCAGACAGAGTCAGCGGCGGCGAATGCAGCGTCATCGGCAGCAAACGCGGTGGCAGCACCGGCGCAGCCCGGCGCAGCATCGGAAAATGCGGCGGCAGAAGAGCATGCGGCGGCACCGTCGGAGTCCGCTCCGGCAGAAGAGCGTGCGGCAGCGCCGTCGGAGTCCGCTCCGGCAGCGGAGCCTGCGCCCGCGCCGCAGCCTGAAGCGCCTGCCCCGCAGCAGCCAACCGGTCCGGTGGGACGCTTCTCCCATGTGCCGCTGGAGTCTCTTGAGAACGACGGCAGAGAATAGGCAGTTGCGGAGACGGCGCGCCGGAACAGGAGTGCCGCACGAAGAGGACAGAACACAGCAGGAGAGAAGCCGGCGGGGAAACCGTGGCTTCTCTCCTTTTGCAACATCCGGAGCGCAGAGCGCTCCAAAATAGGGAATAGATCGAAAAATAAGCTCGATAGCTTATTTTTCAATTCCGGGATTTGTGCCGGAGCATCACAAATCCCGATTATGGCGGACGCAAATTTCAGATTTGCGTCGTCCCGTCGCGCAGAGCGCTCCGAAATGAGGATGAGGATGGAAAAACCGATTTTTCATGTGGAAGAAGAATTAAAGAAGCTCCCGCATAAGCCGGGCGTTTACATTATGCACGACGAGCAGGATACGATCCTGTATGTGGGCAAGGCGGTGAATCTGCACAACCGCGTGCGATCCTACTTTCGCAAGATAGAAGGGCGCGGGCCACAGATTGACCGGATGGTGGAGCAGATCGCCCGGTTTGAGTATATCGTGACGGACTCCGAGCTGGAGGCCCTTGTTCTGGAGAATAACCTGATCAAGGAAAACCGACCGAAATACAATACCATGCTGAAGGATGACAAGACGTATCCCTACATCAAGGTGACGGTGGGGGAGATGTATCCGCGTCTGCTCTTTTCCCGGACGATGAAAAAGGATAAGGCGCGCTACTTCGGACCGTTTACCTCGGCCGCCGCCCTCAAGGATACCATCAAGCTGATCAACCGGATGTACGGCCTGCGCTCCTGTCACAGGGTGCTGCCCCGGGACTGCGGGAAGGAGAGGCCGTGCCTGAATTACCACATGGGGCGGTGCTGCGCCCCGTGTACGGGACAGGTTTCTGAGGAGGAGTACCGCAGGAGGATCGGATTCGCTCTCGATTTTCTCTCGGGCAATTACGCGCCGGTGCTGCGCGATCTGACGGACAAGATGACGGCCGCGTCGGAGGCGATGGCGTATGAGGAGGCGATTCGTTACCGGGATCTGATTGAGAGCGTGAAAAAGATCGCTCAGAAGCAGAAGATGTCGGAGAACGTCGGCGAGGACAAGGACATTCTTGCGGTCGCGATGGAAAAGGAAAATGCGGATGCGGACGCTGTCGTGCAGACCTTCTTTATCCGGGACGGACGCCTGATCGGACGGGAGCACTTCTATATGACGCATGTGGGAGGGAGAACGACGGCGGGAATTCTCTCCGATTTTGTCAAGCAGTTCTATGCGGGAACGCCGTTTATCCCGAGAGAGATCATGCTGCCGGAGGAACTGGAGGACCGGGCGGTTCTGGAGGAGTGGCTCACGATGCGCCGCGGGGGCAAAGTGGCGCTGCGCGTTCCGCAGAAGGGACGCAAGGAGAAGCTCGTGGAACTGGCGGGAGAGAACGCAGCGCTGATTCTCTCGAAGGACAGGGAGCGTCTGAAACGGGAAGAAGGGCGGACGATCGGAGCAGTTCGGGAGATCGGCTCTCTCCTGCAGCTCAGGAATGTCTCGCGGATGGAGGCCTACGATATTTCCAACATCAGTGGATTCGCGAATGTCGGCTCGATGGTCGTGTATGAAAAGGGGAAGCCCAAGCGCAGCGACTACCGCAAGTTCCGGATCAAAAGCGTCGCGGGGCCGGACGATTACGCCTGCATGCGGGAGGTGCTCACGCGCCGCTTCCGGCACGGTGTGGAGGAGCAGCGGGAACTGGAGGAGAAGGAACTGGGGCAGGAATTCGGCAGCTTTACCAAGTTTCCGGATCTGATCCTGATGGACGGCGGCCGGGGACAGGTCAATATCGCTCTCTCCGTACTGGAGGAGCTGGGGCTGCGGATTCCGGTGGCGGGCATGGTCAAGGACGACAATCACCGGACGAGGGGGCTCTATTATCATAATGAAGAGATTCCGATCGAGCACACCTCGGAGGGATTCAAGCTGATTACGAGGATTCAGGACGAGGCGCACCGCTTTGCAATCGAGTACCACCGCTCGCTGCGCAGCAAAGCGCAGGTCTCCTCCTCCCTCGATTCGATTCCGGGGGTGGGACCGGCGCGCAGGAAGGCGCTGATGCGCTCGTTCTCCTCGATCCGGGAGGTGATGGAGGCGGATGTGGAGACGCTGGCCGCGATTCCGGAGATTCCGCTGCGGGAGGCGGAGGCGATCTACGCCTACTTCCATGCGGAGACGCCGGAAGAGACGGAGGCAGAGGCATAGACAGAGTGGCAGACGAGCGGCACGTCCCGGAAGTCTTCCGGGACCGCATGCCGCCGCAAAACGGACGAGAACCCCGGAAGCGGACGGGCAGGCAGCAGGACAGCCCGCTTGCAGAGAGATTTTGCGTGTACAATATTTTGTCAGTGTGATACACTCAACTTACAATCAAAAAAAGCGTTTATCGGCGCGGAAACGGAGCGATACGGGATGGGAAGCGTACATTTAAGTGATGTGATCGACAAGATGAAACTCGAGAACCTGACGCCGGAGGTGGATGTCTCCAAAATCAAGATTCTGCAGCCGGATATCAACCGGCCTGCCCTGCAGATGACGGGGTATTTTGAACATTTCGAGACGACGCGGATTCAGGTCATCGGCTTTGTGGAATACACTTACATGCAGGGAATGCCGCAGCGCAAGAGAGAGGAGATCTACGATCAGCTGCTCTCCATGGGAATTCCGTGCGTAATTTTCTGCCGCGAGCTGCTGCCGGATGAGACGTTCCGCAAATACGCGGTGCGCTATAAGGTGCCGCTCCTGCTGACGAAGAAGGCGACGAGCGCGTTTACGGCGGAGCTGATTCGCTGGCTCAATGTCAGGCTGGCGCCCTGCATCTCGATTCACGGCGTTCTGGTGGATGTCTACGGCGAGGGTGTGCTGATCACGGGCGAGAGTGGCATCGGCAAATCGGAGGCGGCGCTGGAACTGATCAAGAGAGGACACCGTCTCGTCTCGGACGACGTCGTGGAGATCCGCAAAGTCAGCGAAGAGACGCTGATCGGCTCGGCACCGGGCATCACAAAGCATTTTATCGAGCTGCGGGGTATCGGCATCATCGACGTCAAGGCGCTGTTCGGTATTTCCAGTGTCCGTGACACCCAGAACATTGATCTGGTGATTCAGCTGGAGGACTGGGACAAGGACAAGGAGTACGACCGGCTCGGCCTCGAGGAGGAGTACACGGAGTATCTCGGCAACCGCATTGTCTGCCACCGGATTCCGATCCGTCCGGGCAGAAATCTGGCGATCATCTGCGAATCCGCGGCGGTCAATCACAGACAGAAGAAGATGGGATACAACGCGGCGCAGGAGCTGTACACGAGAGTGCAGGAGTCCCTGACGCGCAAACACGACGAGGACGACGAGTAACAGGCAGGGCGGACAGGACGCTGACAAGGAGGAAAACAATGGGAAAATATGCATATGGTGTGGACATCGGCGGCACGAGCGTAAAAATCGGAATGTTTGACCGCGAGGGCGGCAAAGAGGATTTCTGGGAGCTGCGGACACGGACGGAGGATCACGGCGTGAATATCCTGCCGGACGTGGCGGCGTCGATCGAGAAGCGGATGGAAGAAAAGGAGCTGAAAAAGAGCGATATCATCGGCATCGGCATCGGTGTGCCGGGACCGGTTGACAGCAAGGGAACGGTGTTGCAGGCGGTCAACCTTGGATGGGGCGCGTTCAACGTCAAGGCGACGGTGGAGGATCTGACGGGAATCCGCTGCGAGGCGGGAAATGATGCGAACGTCGCGGCCCTCGGAGAAATGTGGAAGGGCGGCGGCCGCGGTTTTGACGACATGGTGCTGGTGACCCTCGGAACCGGAATCGGCGGCGGTATTATCAGCGGCGGGCGTCTCCTTGTCGGCGCAAGCGGCGCGGGCGGAGAGATCGGTCACATGCATCTGGAGGACGACGAGCCGGTGCAGTGCAACTGCGGCTGCTTTGGCTGCTTTGAGGAGTACGCCTCCGCGACCGGTGCGGTGCGCGTGGCGACGAGAGTGCTGGAGGCGACGGAGCAGGAGAGCGTTCTGCGCGGCAGAGAGTTTACCTGTAAAGACATTTTTGACGCGGCGGCCGGCGGCGACGCGGTGGCGCAGCAGGCGGTTGAGAAGTACGGCTATTATCTGGGCAAGGGACTGGCGATTATCGCGAGCGTTGTCAATCCGGAGATTTTCGTGCTCGGAGGCGGCGTGACGAAGGCGGGGGATACGCTCCTGCAGCTGTTAAAGCCCTCGTTTGAGAAGTATGTGTTCCCGGGAGCGGGCGACTGCAAATTTGCGCTGGCGACTCTCGGCAATGACGCGGGGATGTACGGAGCGGCCAGACTGGTGCTTCAGTAAGAGCAAATCGGATTCAGCAGGGAAGCAGAAGGATGGAGACCGGCATGAAGGAATGGGAACAGGAATTGCGGGCTGTACTGCCGCCGGAGCAGATCCGCGCCGGGGAGCCGATGGCGGCGCACTGCTCTTTCCGGACGGGAGGGCCGGCGGATCTGTTCGTGAGCGTCAGAACAGTGCGGCAGCTGCAGGAGACACTGGCGCTTCTGCGGGCCGGAAAGGTACCGTACTTTATTCTGGGAAGAGGCAGCAATCTCCTCGTCGGAGACGGCGGATACCGGGGCGTTGTGATCTCAATGACGGATGCGGCGCTGACATCGGAAACGGATACGGCGAAGGAGGCCGGGGCGCCCTATCCCTCGCGGGCAGAGAAAGAGGCGGCTGAAGAGGCTGCGGCAGAGGATGGCGTGGTCTGTGCGGAGAAAGAGAGCGACGGCGTGCCGTCCCTTCTGGGGAGACTGGACGCAATCCGGGTCGAGGGGAACCGCATTCTGGCGGGAGCGGGGGCGCGGCTGAGCCGTGTGGCAGCGGCTGCGCGGGACGCGGGTCTTGGCGGACTGGAATTTGCGGCGGGTATTCCCGGATCGGTGGGCGGCGCGCTGGTGATGAACGCAGGGGCGTATGACGGAGAAATGCGTCAGGTCGTCGCCTCCGCTTTTCTGCTTATGGAAAACGGGGAGATTCGCGCTTTTTCCAGAGAGGAG
Organism: Eubacteriales bacterium; assembly: GCA_030524225.1. Lineage (GTDB taxonomy): Bacteria > Bacillota > Clostridia > Lachnospirales > Lachnospiraceae > CAG-791. The sequence goes on along the minus strand of JAUNGV010000010.1, from coordinate 47,625 downwards.
ATGCACTTCGGTTATCGGACAAGCGTGCTGAAGGAGTGTCCCGCCGTGGCGGTGCAGGCGGAATTCGTCCTGACGCCGATGGATCCGGCGGTGATTTCGGAGCGGATGGAGGAACTGGCGCAGCGCAGAAGGGCCAGACAGCCGCTGGAATACGGGAGCGCGGGCTCTACGTTTAAGCGGCCGGAGGGATATTTTGCGGGCAAGCTGATTATGGAGGCCGGTCTTTCGGGCTTTTGCGTCGGGGACGCGGCTGTTTCGGAGAAGCACTGCGGGTTTGTGGTCAATCGGGGAGGCGCGAGCGCGGCGCAGATCCGTCAGGTGATCGAGACGGTGCAGGAGCGGGTGCGCGCCCATAGCGGCGTTGCCCTTGAGCGGGAAGTGATCTGGCTGGGAGAGAGCTGAGACAGGCGCGGACAGACAGAAGTGTGAACAGGGCTTTGCCGCCGGAGGTAGAGATGAGATTTGTAGTGGTGACGGGCATGAGCGGCTCGGGCAAAAATACAGCGATCAAGATGCTGGAGGACGAGGGGTATTACTGTGTGGATAATCTGCCGGTACGCCTGATCGGCAAGTTCATGGAACTGCTGAGTACGCCCGGCAGTGAGATCAGTAAGGTTGTGCTGGGACTTGATGTGCGCTCGGACAAACCGTTTGAATATGTGGAACAGGTTCTGGAGGCGCTGCGGGAGAAGGGATATCAGTACGAGATTCTCTTCATGGACGCTTCCGACGCGACGATTATCAGGAGATACAAGGAGACGCGCCGCGCGCATCCGCTTGCGCCGGAGGGACGGGTGGAGGACGGGATATCCAGAGAGAGGGACATCCTGCGGCAGATCAAGCAGAAAGCGGATTATGTGATCGATACCTCGCATCTGCTGACGCGGGAGCTCAAGGAAGAGCTCATCAAGATCTTCCTCGACAACAAGAAATACAATTCACTGATGGTTTCCGTGATGTCGTTTGGCTTTAAGTACGGAATTCCCTCGGATGCTGATCTTGTCTTTGACGTTCGCTTCCTGCCGAATCCGTTTTATATCGACGAACTTAAGAGACAGACCGGGAACGATGCGCCGGTGCAGGAGTACGTCAAATCCTTCCCGCAGACGCAGCTCTTTATGGACAAGCTCCAGGATATGATCTCGTTCCTGATCCCCTTCTATGTCAAAGAGGGCAAGAACCAGCTGGTGATCGCCATCGGCTGCACAGGAGGACGCCACAGGAGCGTGACGCTGGCCAATGAACTGTACGGGAGGCTGAAGGACCGGGGCGATTACGGATTGAAGCTGTATCACCGCGACATCAAGCAGTAGCCGGCAGGCGGCACAGGGCACGGGCGCGGTGAAGGCGGAGCGGAGAATGCTCCGGTATAGAGGTGAAGATGTCTTTTTCAGGAGAAGTGAAAAAGGAACTGGCACAGATCGTTCCCTCCAGCAGGCACTGCCGGATCGCCGGATTGGCGGCTCTGCTGCAGTGCATCGGAGAAATAAACGAAAAAAAAGATAAAAGTATACAAATTGAAATTAATACGGAAAATGAGGAAGCGGCGAGAAAGTGCTTTACATTATTACAAAAAACAATTAATATTAATGACAAGTTCTTTGCCGCAGGAGATGGGACGCCGCATGCGGGGCGTACAGTGCGGACAATCACGCTGGATAAGGAGCGGGGGTTGCAGCTTCTGGGAATGCTCAAGCTGATGGAGGCGGACGGGAGTCTGCGGACGCGGAACAAGAGCGTGTCGGCTCTTCTGCTGAAAAACGCGTGCTGCCAGAGAGCGTTTTTGCGGGAGACGTTTCTGTGCATCGGTTCTATGAGTGATCCGGGCAAGGAGTACCATCTGGAATATGTCTGCACAGCGCAGGCGCAGGCAGAGCAGATAGAGACGCTGCTGCGGGAGCAGGGAGCCTCGGCGCGGCAGATCCGGCGCAAGAAGTATTATGTCGTATATCTGAAGGATTCGACGGGAATCGTGACGCTTCTGAATCTGATGGGCGCGCATGTGGCTCTCATGAATATGGAAAATTCACGAATCCTGAAGGAAATGCGAAATTCCATCAACCGAAGAGTGAACTGCGAGACTGCAAATATTGAAAAGACCGTGACTGCTTCTCAGAAGCAGATTGAGGATATCCAGTTAATCCGGTCGAGCCGCAGAGATCGTCTGCTGCCGGAAAATCTGAGGCAGATGGCGGAGCTGCGTCTGCAATATCCGGACGCGACCTTAAAGGAATTGGGGAACCTTTTAGATCCGCCGATCGGAAAATCCGGCGTCAATCACAGACTCCGGAAATTGTCAGAACTCGCCGATAGCTTAAGAGAACAGCCATGAAATTCTCTCTTATGATGATTGGGGTGTGTTGGGGGATGGGCAGACCGTAGTTGTTGTAAGGAGGATGAACAATGATTAAAAAGTCAGTAAGGGTTGCGCTGCCGAACGGACTGGAGGCAAGACCGGTTGCGGAGCTCGTGCAGGTGGCCAGCAAGTATGACAGCAATATTTACATCGAGGTGGATTCCAAACGCGTCAACGCCAAGAGCATCATGGGAATGATGACGCTGGAACTGGACAGCGGAGAGGCGATCATGGTTTCGGCAGACGGCGAGGACGAGGTCAGCGCGCTGCAGGAAGTGGAGAGCTTCTTAAAGGGCGATAAGGTTTTGGATTAAATCTGCTTGGCGGAACGATGACATACGGGAGGGGTTCTTTCTGAAAAGGAGGAATCCCTTTTTCTGGTACGGCGGGTGAGTGCGATGAGGAAAAAGGTACTGTTTATTTTCAATCCGATTGCCGGGAAGGCGCAGATACAGGAGGCGCTGACAGAGATTCTCGGTATTTTTGCGAGGGCGGGATGGGATACGGTTGTCCTGCCCACTCAGGGACCGGAGGACGCGAAGCGATGGACGCAGGAGAGAGACGCGGCATACTCTCTCGTCGTCTGCTGCGGAGGGGACGGCACGCTGGATGAGGTGGCAAGCGGGATGATGGCGGGAAATCTGCCCCCTGTACCGGTCGGTTATCTGCCGGCGGGTTCCACCAATGACTTCGCGAGAAGTCTTCTGATTCCGACGGATCTGACGGAGGCGGCTGCGGCGGTGGTGAGCGGCAGCCCGCTTTCCTGCGATATCGGCTGCATGAACGGAGAGGACTATTTCGTTTATGTGGCGGCGTTCGGTATTTTTACCGAGGTTTCCTATGAGACGCCGCAGGATATGAAGAATGCGCTGGGACATATGGCGTATATTCTGAAGGGACTGCAGAGCCTGAGCAATCTCCATACCTATCACGTCCGGGTGGAGTCGGAGGAGATGACGTTTGAGGATGATTTCGCGATCGGGATGATTACGAATTCCCGTTCAGTCGGCGGATTTAAGAACATTACCGGAAAATATGTGGATCTGAGCGACGGCTTATTCGAGGCGACGTTCATCAAAATGCCCGCCAATCCGGTGGAGCTGAATCAGATCATCGCGGCGCTCACGAGTCAGGATTTTGACAGCCGTTTTCTGTACCATTTCCAGACGTCGCGGCTGCGGGTGAGCTCACAGGAGGAGATTCACTGGACGAGAGACGGGGAATACGGCGGTGCGCACCGGGAGGTTGTTCTGGAGAACAGAAACCGGGCGCTGACACTGATCGCGCCCCGGAGCGGGCTGGAAACAGAGTAGAAACGGGTTCCCTGCCGGCAGGAAGGGCCGCGGTGGAAGCGCGTGCCGGTCTGCGGGCAGAAAACCCGTTTCACAAAAAAATTTAAGGGATTAGGATGAAAGCAAAAAGAACGAAGGCACTCCCGTCTGGGAACGCCTTCGTTCTTTCTGAGCAATATTATACACGATGAAGGAAGCGTGTCAAGTGAATTGGAAAAAAAGTCCCGTAACAGGGAGGATGCCGGGTAAACTGCTGTTTACCCGGCACATTATGAAAAAGTTATCAGTAATCAAACTGTTGAGGCAAGCTGCCTTTGGCGATTACCAAGCTGAAGAAGTGGTTGGGGTTTTCTTTCTTCAACTTATGTACTCATTATAAGAAGGAATCGTGTCCAAAGAATGAGAAGGGATTGAAGTTTTGTTAAATTAAATGTGAACAGAATGTAAACGCGCACAGGCGGGGCCTGTGCGCGCTGTCGGCGGCCGGGCGCCGTTCATATTCGGACTTGCTGTTCGTATCCGGATCTGACGTCCGTGTCTGGAGCTGCCGCCGTCCTTGCGGCCGGGCCTGTTATGCCTGCGGCGCTTCCTCCACGCGGATGGTATCGATGACCTGCGGCTCCACCGGACGGTCGGAATAGTCGGTGCGGGTTGCGGCGATTTTATCCACGACGTCAAGTCCCTCGGTGATTTTGCCGAATGCCGCGTAGGCGCCGTCAAGGTGCGGAGAGTCCTTGTGCATGATAAAGAACTGGGAGCCTGCGGAATCCGGATCCATCGCCCGCGCCATGGAGAGGACGCCTGCGGTGTGCTTTAAACTGTTCGGAACGCCGTTCTGCGCGAATTCGCCCTTGATCGTGTAGCCGGGGCCGCCCATGCCGGTTCCCTCCGGATCGCCGCCCTGGATCATGAAGCCCTGAATGACGCGGTGGAAGATAAGGCCGTCGTAGAAGCCCTTGTTTGCGAGTTTGGTGAAATTCTCCACCGTGATGGGAGCGATATCGGGATAGAGCTCTCCCTTCATGACGCTGCCGTCTTTCATGGTGATGGTTACGCTTGCGTTTGCCATGTTCTGTTTCCTCCTTGAATGTGAGATGCAAAATCCGGAAAATGCCCGGCCTTTTTGTCTGCGGCGCAGAAAACAACGCTTTGTGTTTGAAGAAAAAGAAAAATTGCCAGAAGATTCAAACAATATACTTGTAAAATGTCAGAAATCTGTGATACAATGTTGTCGGAAATAGTATTCTTTTCCTTCTTATTCCGCTCTCTGACGAGGGTACTGCGGCAGCGGCGCGGAGAGGGGACCGCTTCTGCGGGTTCTCTTTTCATTCACTCGCGAATTTGCATTTGCGAGTATCATAGCATATTTTCACAGGAAAGTCCCGCCTGTCGGCGGATGACTTTTATAACGTCGGAATCATTTTTTACCTTAATTATGCGGCGCAGGAGGAGAAATGCTGTCAAAAATTCACTTTTTTCTGGAACAGAGCTACAATTGGACGGGACATAACTGTGCGCGTCTGGAAGCGGAGGCGACGGTGCGGGAGGGGCGTCAGCGTCGTCTGCAGGGGGAGGTGACGGTTCTGGCTCCGGGCGCTCTGCCGTTCTCCGGAAGGGCGCATGCGGAGATGCACAGGAATACGCTTTTTCTGGCGGACAGCGAGCGGCTTCTGAGGGCGCTGCAGGAGATGGGGCTCTACGCGGCGGGGTACTATCACGGGGACAACGCGGAGGAGAACCTGTCGGCGGCGATGTATGTCGTCGAGGAGCCGCAGCTGGTGGATGGGGATTCCTATGAGAAAATTTACGAGCGCCTGGCGGGGATTCCGTGGACCATTCTCAAGACAAAGCGCTGTCTGGTGCGGGAGATGACGGAGCAGGATCTCGAGGTGCTCTACACCGTTTATGACGATCCGGAGACGAAGCGGTTTGTCGAGCCGCTCGCGAGCGACCGGGAGGAGGAGCGCTCTACGCTGCGCGCGTATATCAGGAAGATGTACGGCTTTTTCGGGTACGGGCTCTGGGCGGTGGTGGACAGGGAGAACGGACGCCTGATCGGCAGAGCCGGTTTTGAACTGTGCACGCGACCGGCTGTCGGGGAGCAGAACGGGGCGGAGCTGGGATATCTGCTGGCAGCGCCTTACCGTCACAGGGGAGTGGCGCAGGAGGTCTGCAGCGCACTGCTGCGTTATGGCTTTGAGACGCTGGAATTTACGAATATACAGGCGCTGGCCGTCAGGGAGAACGAGGCATCGATCAGCCTGCTGAACAAGCTGGGCTTTCACCGTGTCAATTCCAATATCGGGGTCGGAAAGCGGGTGCTGGATACTGACCGTTCGCTTTTGTTCGTGCTGACCGCGCAGGAGTGGAGAAACGGGCGGCTCGGGGCGGGAATCGCGGTGGGGGTATGAGCCATGCTTCATCTCGCCTGCGCTTCGCTGCGGCTCGATGAAGGGCTTCGCTGCCGGGGGATGAGCCATGCGTCCCTCGCTTTCGCTTCGCTGCGGTTCGACGAAGGGCTTCGCCCTATGCAGATACAACAAAAAGCGTTTGCATCCGTGTAAACACGGCAGTTCACTGCCGGGGGATGAGCCATGCGTCCCTCGCTTTCGCTTCGCTGCAGCTCGGGCGCGGGCTTCGCCCTATGTCACACAATTAAAAAACTCCTGTTTCCGTGTAAACACGGCACAGGAGTTTTTTATTGTGTGACGCATGGCTCATGCTTTCGCGTCAGTTTCCACTCTCAATGCTTATTGCGTTGAATTGGTCCAGGAGGTCTTTGACTTTTGTGTTTTGCTTTTCTTCGCCTTGCAGGTCGAGGATGGCGCGGCCCTGGTGCATCATGAGGAGGCGGTCGCCGTATTCTACGGCGTAGCGGAGGTTGTGGGTGACCATGATGGTGGTCAGTTTCTTTTCCCGGACGAGGCGGTCGGTCAGGTGCATGATGATCTCGGCGGTTTTGGGATCGAGGGCGGCGGTGTGCTCGTCCAGAATCAGGAAGCGGATCGGTGTGAGGGTGGTCATTTCCAGGGCGAGAGCCTGACGCTGCCCGCCGGAGAGGACGCCGACTTTCGTATCCATTTTATCCTCGAGTCCGAGGCCGAGTTCGCGGAGCGATTCCCGGTAGAAGTCCATCCGGGCTTTGTTGCGGCCGGGGGCAAGACCGTAGCGCTTTCCCTTGTTGTCGGCGATCGACATATTCTCCGCGATCGTCATGTCGGGGCAGGTGCCCATCGCGGGATTCTGATAGACGCGGCCGATGTAGCGGTTGCGCATATATTCCTTCTGGCGGGAGATGTCCTTGCCGTCGAGGAGGATTTCTCCGGCTTCGGGATCGATGCTGCCGCAGATCAGGTTGAGCATCGAGGTTTTTCCGGAGCCGTTGCTGCCGATGATCGAGACGAACTGGCCGTCCTCTACGGTCAGGTTGAAATCTTCGAACAGACACATCTCGTTGATTGTGCCGGGATTGTAGTATTTATGAATGTGTTTCAGTTCCAGCATGAATCTTCACCTTCTTCTTTCTTTCGATGCCAATGATCAGGATGATCAGAAACAGGGCGGCGGTCACGAGCTTGGTCGCTTTCGTTCCGAATGTGGAATTGCCGGTAAAGCGCAGGGCGAGGGCCACGCAGGCTTTGTAGAAAATCGAGCCGAGAATGACGGCGGTCGACGTTTTCAGCAGGCCGAATTTGCCGAAAAAGCTGAATCCGATGATGACGCTGGCCAGACCGATCACGAGGGTGCCGGTACCGGAGGAGATGTCAAAGACGCGCGCCTGTTGTGCGAAGATACAGCCGCTTAAGGCCACGAGACCGTTGGAGATCGCAAGCCCCAGAATCTTGACGTTGCCCTTGTCCTTTGCGAGGGCGGTGACAAGGGCGGGATTGTCGCCCACGGCGCGCAGCAGATAGCCGGACTTGGTCTGCAGGTAGAGATCGAGCAGGATCTTGAGGATCAGGACGATCACGAGAAGCAGGGCGATCTCGAACCAGGTCGGGATTTTCTCTCCGAAGAGGGCGGACAGAGCGCTGTTCCGGAAAATGGTGTCCTGGGAAAAGAGCGGGACGTTGTTCGAACCGGCGACGAGGAGATTGACCGAGTAGAGAGCGGTCATCGTCACGATACCGGAGAGCAGATCCCGGACGCGGCACTTGACGTGGACGAGTCCGGTAAACGCGCCCGCCGCCATGCCGGCGAGGAAGGTCACCGGGAGCGTCAGGTAGGGATTCATGCCGTTGGTGATGCAGACGGCGGCGACGGCTCCTCCCAGAGGGAAGGAACCGTCCACGCTCAGATCCGGAAAGTCGAGAATCTTGTAGGTGATATAGACGCCGAGCGCGAGGATGCCGTAGATCAGCCCCTGCTCGATGATATTTAATAGGAAGTCCATGGTTGCCTCCGTGTCGGAGCACTCCGGCTCCGGCTGCGCCGGGAGAACCGCGGTGGCGGTTTCCCGGAGGAATTGTTTCTTTTGTGACAGGACAGCTGTGATCCGGCGGCTGTATTCCAGCAATTGTATTCCGCCAACTGTATTCCGGCAGCTATCTTTCGGCGGTCTTATTCGGCGGAAATGGTATCAAAGACCTCCGCCGCTCTTTCTGTCAGAGCATCAGGGATCGTGATGCCGAGGGTGGCCGCCGCCTCCGTGTTGAGATAGAGGCTGCTGCCGGAGACCGTTTCAAACGGCAGTTCGGATGCGGCAGCTTCTCCCTTTAACACCTTGGCCGCCATCTTGCCGGTGTCGATGCCGAGCTGCACATAGTCGAGACCCTCTGCGGCGAGGCAGCCGAGCTTGACCTGTTCGATTTCGCTGCCGAAGACCGGAATCCCCTTTTCATTGGCGAGGGAGAGGATCGTCGGCAGAGCGCTCACGACGGTGTTGTCGGTCAGGTTCGAGATGCAGTCCACTTCTTCCAGCAGGCTCGAAGCGGCGAGCTGTACTTCGGAGGTGTTCGTGACGCCCATGGTTTTAATGGTGAAGCCGTACTGGTCGGCGAGACTCTCGTAGACGGAGATACTGTACTCGGAGTTGGCTTCGCTCAGGGTGTAGAGGATGCCGATGGTCTCTGCCTCGGGGAGCATCTCACGGATCATCTGGAGCTGCGCTTCGACCGGAAGCACATCGCTGGTGCCGGTGATGTTGCCGACCGGCGTGCCGTCCTCGCTGGCCAGCTCTGCCGTGGCGGGATCGGTCACCGCGGTGTAGATCACGGGAATATCGGTGTCCATCGCGGCGTTGTAGGAGGCCTGCGCGGAGGGGGTGGCGATGGCGCAGATCAGATCGACGCCGTCGGTGACGAAATTATCGGAAATCTGCTGTACGGTGGACATATCCGTCGCCGCGTTGTTGTAGATCACGGTGAGGTTTACGCCCTCCTCGATACCCTCCTGACGCAGTCCTTCCAGAAAGCCCTCACGGCAGTTGTCGAGGGAGCCGTGCTCGGCAAACTGGTTGATGCCGATGGTGTAGGAGACGTCTGCGGCGGAATCGGCAGCCGCGCCTTCCTCTGTCGCTGTTCCGGAGTCCGGGGCGTCAGATTCTTCCGCTGCGTCCTGTGCGGCTGCGCTGCTCTGGTCTGCGCCGTCGGTTTCCGCTGCGGTCTCCGAGCCGGACGCTGCGGATGAAGAGTTGCAGCCGGTCAGCATGGCTGCGCCGAGGCAGGTTCCCAGTAAGATGGCTAAGAGTTTCTTTTTCATAATGTGTCCTCCCTGTTGATGTGTTTGCTGCCCGGGCCTATGCCGTCAGGCATGGCGGCAAGCTTTTGTTTTTGTTTTGTCATTGCTGCTCACAGACAATAAAAAAAGTCTCAAAAACATTTCTGCTTTTGAGACGTTAATAATCGTTCTTATTACCGCGGTACCACTCAATTTGCCGTCCGCATTCCGCACGGGAAACTCCTGCGCGTCCTGCCGCTGGCCACTCTGCACGCACTATCATGCGCTCGCGATTGATAACGGGTTCCGTTCCCGGTTCGCCTCCAAAGTCCATTCGGCAATTCGTTCCGCGCCGCCTTCCCACCACCGGCGGCTCTCTGTGCCTTCACAAAATGCGTACTCTTCTTTTTCATCGGCTTGTCTGTGAAATTGACCCAATCATAAACCCGTTTGCGGGGGATGTCAAGAAGTTTTTCGAGAGGGGACACGGGCAGGAAATCGCGGTATAATAGAACGCAGATGCCTGTCCGGCGTGGCCGGAGTGCGGAAGGAATACGGCCGATGGCGCCGCGCGGCTTCCCCCGGCGTGCGCGGGAAGGAATGCGGGAGGAGGAATGCGGCCGATGGCGCCGTGCGGCTTTCTCCGGCGTGCGCGGGAAGGAATACGGAATGGAGGTAGCGATGCAGGAATTTTCTCTGCGGTCGGCCAATGTGGCGATCGATGTGTTCGGTATAGTGATCTGCCTGATTCTGGCGGGCCATCATATGCGGAGTCTGAAAAAATATCGGAGGGAGAGGCTGTGGCTGATCGCCATGCTCCTGTGCAATGTGGGCATGATGCTGGGGGATCTGACGGACTGGCTGTTCAACGGGGTACGGGGTGCGGCGGCGGAGTGGATCGCTCCTGTCGGCATGAGCGTGTTCTATGCCTTTTCCGGTGTTCTGCTGCTGAGCCTTGCGGGCTATCTGCTGGCCTTTATCCAGATCAGGACGAAGACGATCGAGCTGCTGTGGCGTTTTGCCCTCGTTCTGTCTCTGCTGCAGGTGCTCTTCTCGCTGCTCTCGCTTCCCTTCGGACTGTACTTTCATCATACGCCGGATAATGTGTACGTGCGCGGGCCGCTGTTCGCGCTCTCGCAGGGGATTCCGATTCTGTTGTTTGCGGTTAACGCCGCGTTTCTGTATCTGGGGCGCAGGCGGCTGGGGGTACGGCTGGGAGTGTTTCTGGCCAGCTATATCATTCTGCCGGTCGCGGCGCAGATCCTGCAGACGCTCTTTTACGGGGGCGCGTATCTGAGCATGGCGAATACGATCGCTCTGCTGCTTGTCAACATCAGCGTGCAGAGAGAACTGGAGCAGGCGGCCGAGGCGGTGGAGCGGGAACTGCATGATCTGCAGTTTGATATTATGCTGAGCCAGATCAAGCCGCATTTTCTCTATAATTCCCTGACGGTGATCCGGCAACTCTGCGACATCGATCCCGCGCAGGCCAAGCGCTCCCTGCTTGACTTTTCGCGTTTTCTGCGGGCCAACATGAACTCGCTCAACGCGAAGCGTCCGATTCCGTTTGCGAGGGAGCTGGAGCACGCCCGCAGCTATCTGAATCTCGAGCAGCAGCGTTTCGGAGACAAGCTGCGGGTTGTCTACGAGATTGAGTCGGACGGCTTCTGTCTGCCGACGTTGACGCTGCAGCCATTGGTGGAAAACGCGGTGCGTCACGGAATCAGGAGGCGGGAGGAGGGGGGAACCGTCCGTATTCGCTCCGAGGAGAGAAAAGACGGCTTTCTGGTGACCGTCTCGGACGATGGAATCGGCATAGAGGCGGCGCGTCTGCCGGAGCGCTCCGGGATCGGAATCGAAAATGTGCGCCGCCGTCTGGAGCTGCAGTGCGGCGGAGCGCTGAGAGTCAGCAGCAGTGCGGCGGGGGCGCAGGTCTGTCTGTGGATTCCAAGGGGCGCGGAAGAGCTTCGGAATGGAGAGTAAAATGAGAGTAATGGTGCTGGATGATGAGCCGCTTGTGCTGCGGGATCTGATGGAGATCCTGCGGGAAGCGGAGCCGGAGCAGGAGTATTTTGATTTCACAAGTCCGAGGGAGGCGCTGGAATTCGCGCGCACCCAGCCTATCGATGTGGCGTTTCTCGACATTGAACTGGGAACGATGAACGGCGTGGTGCTGGCGGGGGAGCTCAGGGAGCTGCAGCCGTCCCTGCGCGTGATTTTCGTGACGAGCTATGAGAGATACGCCCTTGACGCCTTCCATATCCACGCGAACGGGTATCTGCTCAAACCGGTTGCGCCGGAGGATATCCGGCGGGAATGGGAGTTCCTGCGCGGGAATGGGGAGGAGCGCGCTGCGCGGGAAGACGGGGGACGGGCGCAGGGGACAGCTGTGCGCGGGGAGATCAGGGTGCGCACCTTCGGCGGCTTTGAGGTCTATGTGGACGGTGTGCCGCTGACCTTTAAGCGGGCCAAATCAAAGGAGCTGCTGGCTTACCTTGTGGACCGGCGCGGCAGCAGCGTCACGCTGCGGGAAGCGGCGAATATTCTCTTTGAGGATGGAATTTATCATGCGGGACGCCGGAGCTATATGCAGACGATTTATGCGGAACTGCGCAGCGCGCTGGCGGCGGTCGGAGCGGAGCGGATGCTGCGTAAGCAGCACAACAGCTATGCGGTGGACCCCAAGGCGTTTGACTGCGACAGCTACCGGTATTTAAACGGCGATCTGATGGCGATCAATAACTACCGCAACGACTATATGATCTGTTACAGCTGGTCGGAATACTCAATGGGTGCGATGGAGGAGAGGCGCAGGGGCGAGACGTACTCCTGAGGCCGTTCCCGGCTTGTTGCACTTTTGTAGTACCTCACGACATACAATTCAGAGAAACTGGTGTAACGAGAGAACAGATCATATGAGAGAAAGGTCTGTCCGGGAGGGAGAATAATGAGAACATGGATGCGGAGTCACCCGGCTGTGGTGGGAGTGGTGGGATTTCTGATCGGATATGCGGTGTTCCGGCTGCTCCCGGAACCGAATCAGGGAATGGCAATTTTGAAACGCGCGCTGGTGGCGGCGATGATGATGGCGATTATGGCGGTGGTGGGAGGCCGGGAGGCGTTTCGCTGGGAAAAGGGGAGCTTCCTGCACAGTGTGCGTCTGTACAGGAGTATGCTGGCGGTGACAATCGTCATGGGACTGTTCGCGCTGGTCACGATGGCACAGGCTGCACAGGGCGTACCGGCGGCGGGCTGGGGATTCCGGATCGCGCTGCTGGCCGTGGAGTTCTTCTTTGTCGGTCTCTTCGAGGAGACGTGTTTTAGGGGCGTTCTGATGGGCGGGCTGGTGGCCCGGCTGGGAACCACCCGCAAAGGGCTCTTCGCGGCGCTGATCTTTTCATCGCTGGTCTTCGGGTTCGCCCATGTGGACAGTGCGCTGTTTGGCACCCTGACGGCGTCGACGGTGATCCAGATGGTGAGCAAAACGGTGACGACGGGCGGTATGGGACTGCTGATCGGTGTGGTGTATCTGAAGACGAACAATATCTGGGCGGCGTCGATTCTGCACGGATTCGGTGATTATATGCTGATGCTGGGAGCGTCGCTGTACATGGGGGAACAGACCTCCCACACCTATGTCGATCCGGAAGCGGGGGTGGCATCCGCTCTGATGTTGATGGCGGTGATGGTGGTCCTCCATCTCTGGCCGGTCATCGATGGACTCAGACTCACAGGGAAGCTGCCGCTGCCCCAGAGAGGGCCGTGGAAGGAAGCGTAATGCACTGCGCGCCCCGGATGACGGAGGTGTTGGCTCCGAAAAGATTCTTTCGTTGTAAATATTGCATTATTTTAAACAATATGAGAGAATACCTTTATTGCAACTGCACAACACTATACGACGGGCGAAGGTAATTATGAGTTATATTATTCCAGTTGGTCCTTATCATCCCGCATTGGAGGAGCCGGTTCACGCCAGGCTGATCGTGGACGGCGAGAGAATCACCGATGCAGAGGTCTTTATCGGCTACAATCACCGGGGCATTGAGAAGCTCTGTCAGGAGCGCAATTTCATACAGACGATTACTCTGGTAGAGCGGGTGTGCGGCATCTGCTCTCATTCGCATGCGTGGACATACTGCCGCTGCGTGGAGCATATCGCGGGAATGGAGATCTCCAAACGGGCGCAGTACATCCGGGATGTGATCGAGGAACTGGAGCGGATTCACTCGCATCTGCTCTGGCTCGGCGTGGCCTGTCATATTGTGGGGCATGACAGTATGTTCATGCAGATCTGGGCCGACCGCGAGGATACGATGGATATTCTGGAGCTGCTGACGGGAAACCGCGTCAACTACGCGATGAATATCGTCGGAGGCGTCCGGCGGGACATTACGCCGGAGCAGTCGCAGCAGTGCCTGCGGTGTATGGATGAACTGGAGGAAAGGATGCGCCGCATCGCGGACTTCCTCGTGAATGATAAGACGATCGCGATGCGCACGAAGGGCGTCGGCGTGCTGACGACGCAGGATGCGATCCGGATCGGGGCGGAGGGCCCTCACGCGCGGGCGTCGGGGGTGCCGATGGATGTGCGCCGGGACGCGCCGTACTCGAGCTATGAGGACTTTGATTTTAAGGTATGCGTCTGCGACAGCGGCGATGTGTTTGCGCGGGTCGTGGTGCGTGTCGAGGAGATTTTCGAGAGTATCCGGATTATCCGGCAGGCCCTCGCCAATCTGCCGGATGGCAAGCTGAATGCGGGCAACCGGATTCCGAGGGTGCCGGCGGGCGAGTTCGTCGCGAGGCATGAAGCGCCGCGCGGACACCTCGTCTACAAGGTGGTGACAGACGGAGGCCCGAACAACAAGCGCGTCAGCGTACACGTGCCCACCTTCCGCAACGCGCCGACCATTCCGACCATGCTGCGCGGCAACAGCGTGGCGGACGCGGGTCTGATCGTGGCTTCGATCGATCCGTGTTTCAGCTGTATGGATTGCTGATGCACGAGATGGCGGTGACCCAGAGCGTTCTGAATATCGCTCTGACGGAAGGGAAGAAAGCGGGAGCGCGCCGCATCAGGGAAATCCGGATCAGGATGGGAGCCTACAGCGATGTGGTGCCGTCCGTGCTGCGGGAGTATTTCCGGATCGCGGCGGCCGGGACGATTGCCGAGGGGGCGGAGATTGTGCTGACCCGCGTGCCGGTGACGATGCGCTGCAGGAGCTGCGGCTGGCAGGGTGAGGTGGATAAATTCCATATCGCCTGCGGGGACTGCGGCGGAACGGATTTACAGCTTCTGACCGGCCGGGAATTTCTGGTCGAGAGTCTGGAGGCGGAATAAATAATAAGGAGTACCATGGAAATCAAAGTCATGCACCAGATTATGGAGTGGAACGAGGATGTCTCGGACGAGGTGAAGGAGGAGCTGGCCGCGCACCGGATCTGTCTGATCAATGTGATGGGAAGTCCGGGAGCGGGCAAGACGAGTCTGATCGTGCGTCTGATCGAGGCACTGCGGGAAGAATACCGGATCGGTGTGATCGAGGGCGATATCGCGGGACAGATCGACGCGGAGAAAATCGACGCGATGGGGATTCCGGTCGTGCAGCTCGACACGGACGGAGCCTGCCATATCGAGGCGGAGAGCGTCCGGCATATCCTGCCGCATTTTGACCTCGGGAATCTGGACGTCCTGTTTGTGGAAAATATCGGAAATCTCGTCTGTCCGGCGGAGTTCAATATCGGCGAGTCGTTCCGGCTGGCGATCCTCTCGGTGCCGGAGGGGGACGACAAGGTGGTGAAGTATCCGCTGATGTTCTCGACGAGTGATGCGGTTCTGATGAACAAGTACGATATGCTGCCGTATTTTGAGTTTGACGACGCCAGAGTGGAGAGGGACACGCGGGGCGTGAACCCGGACGCGAGGATCTTCCGTGTCTCCGCCCGCAGCGGCGAGGGGCTGGAGGAGCTGCTGGCGTGGCTGTGCGCGCGGATCGACGATGCGAGAGGATCGTCAATGCGATAGGTGCGGTAAGACAGGGATAAGATTAGAAATAGAAGGGAAGTGGGCGCCCGGCAATCCGGGGAGCGTCGCGTTTACGGTAAAAGAGAGAAGATTACCTGTGAGAGGGGTAGAGGAGACGGAATGCAGAAACACAAACGGTATTTACAGGCGGTTCTGATTACATTTATTCCCTGCTATCTGTTCTGGCTCCTGCTGACGATGTCGCTGGATGCGAAGGAACTGCTGATGGGACTCGTGGTCTGCCTGCTGGCGGCCGCGTTTTCGGCGAACTTTTTTTCACAGAACGGCGCGCGGGCGTTTCGTTTTCTGAGCCCGCTGCGGATTGTCAGAATGCTCGTCTTTTTCTGCGGTGTTTTTATGTGGGAGCTGTGGAAGACGAACTGCTCGATGGTCAAGTACGTACTGCTGGGGAAGCCGTTCCACCAGGCGATCGTCAAGGTCGAGGTGAAGGGTATTGAAGGCGATTACGGTCTGGCCATGTTGGCGGACTGCATCACGCTGACGCCCGGCACGATCACGATGGACGTCGCGCAGGAGGACGGCCGCACCTATTTCTATGTGCACTGGATGGATATGGAGAGCGGGGATCCGGAACAGGCGGGAGAGCTCATCAAGGGCAGGCTGGAGAAATGGATTGGGAGGATCTGCGCATGAATACGGTGATTGTGATTGGCGCTATCGCGTATACGATTCTGGGAATTCTGCTGTTCATCCGCCTGATCAAGGGGCCGACGGCGGCGGACCGCTGTATGGCGGCGGATATGATTGACAATCTGATCTGTCTGGCGCTGGTCTTTTACGCGCTTTACAGCGGGCGGACGATCTATCTGGACATTGCGATTGTGACGGCTCTGCTCGGATTCATCAGCACGACGTTTGTGGCGCGCTATCTGGAGAGACGGTTGGAGTGAGAATGCTCTGGCTGCCTGTGAATGGGAGGAGCCTTTGTCCGGAGAGAAGGCACGGGATGGGAACTACGTGGCGGGAAGCCGTACAGAGCGGACAGGCGAGCGCGGAAACGGGGCGCTCCGGAATGGAGATGGAGATGGAAGTGGTTTTGTTTATAGCGGCGGTTGTGCTGCTGATAGGGGGCATCTTTTTTGCCGCGGTGGGCGTGATCGGAATGCTTCGGTTTTCTGATTTTTATCCGCGGGCGCAGGCCTCGACCTGCATCACGACGCTGGGCACGGTGGGCGCGGTGGCGGCGGGAATTATTCTGGCGGCGCTTTCCTCGCTGGCGGCGATCGCCTATGTCAAACTGGTGATCATCGCGGCGCTTATCATGATCTCGGGGGCGGTCGCCTCACACGCGCTGGCCAAGAGTACCTATAAGAGAGGACACCGTCCCCACGGCGAGGGATTCGTGAAGGACGATTACAAGGAGGATGGCTTCGATGGGAATTGATCTTGTTTCCGTGCTGAACGTGCTGGTGCTCATCGGCGCGCTGGCCTCCGCAGTGGTGGCGGTGCAGGCCAGACGGGTTCTGGAATCCATCATCGCTCTGGCGGCGGCGGGGAGCTTTATGGCGGTGGAATTTCTGTTGCTGCAGGCACCCGATGTGGCGATTGCGGAGGCGGCAGTGGGGGCGGTGCTGGGAACCGTCCTGTATGTGATTGCCCTGCGAAGAGTGGTCGGAAAGGGGGAGAACAAATAGTGCTGAACTATCAGGAACCGGCTTTTTTGACCGTAGAGGAGAATGAGCAGGGGGCGAAAGGACGCCTCTGGGGACTGCTGGCGCTGGGGACGATTCTGCTGTTCGGAATCGTGTGCGCCGTCCGGCTGGGCGCTCTCGCACCGACGTTTGACGGGGCGGTGGATGTGGCCGCGCTGGAACAGAACCCGACGGCGTATACGCTGGATCGCGCGGACGGAGCGGCGGCGGTGATCGTCGCCAAGAATCTGGCGGAGACAGCGGCGAAGAATATCTGCTTCTCTGTGGTCTTTAACTTCAGAGGATACGATACGATGGGCGAGAGCTTCATCCTGATCGCGGCGCTGGCGGGCAGCCTGTGTATTCTGCGGACACCGAAAAAGGCGGCGCAGAAGAAAGCGGGAGAGCTCACGCAGAAGGCGCAGCTGCAGAGTGCGGAGGCGGAAAACACAGCAGCGGCAATCCGGGCACAGGAGCAGGTTGCGGCGGCATCGGCTCCGGCACAGGAACATGGCGCTGCCGGGGAGGTTTCGCAGGAGCAGATCCGGAAGGAGGCGGCGGAGCAGACGCGCCGTCCCAGACTGCGGAGTATCGTGGTGCGGTGCTGTGCGAATCTCTTCCTGCCTCTGGCAATTACCTTCGGCGGCTATGTGATTCTGCACGGCGATTCGAGTCCGGGCGGCGGTTTCCAGGGAGGTGTGCTCGTGGCTTCGGCGGTGCTGCTCGTCTTTCTGGGATACGGGACGAAGAAGCTTTCGACTACCTTCCGGATGGGATTTCTGCACGATTCGGAGACGGTGGCGGAGCTGCTGTACATTGCCATCGGCCTGATCGGTGTGCTCGTGGGACTCGACTTTGCGTGGAACTTTATGATTGACACCCTGAGCGTGGAGACGGCGGTTCTGATGAACAATGCGGTGGGATACCATGTGATGACGGGAATCGGCTGCCTGCTGATCATGATGCTGGGAATGCTCTCCACCTCGGAGGAGGAGTAGAACCGGAAAGAAAGCGGCTGCAGGCGCGGCGAAGCGGAAACAGGCTGCCAATGAGGGGAAGGCTTCCGGCCGGAAGCGCTGTATCGTAACGGGGCGGACGAAAGAGGGCCGCCGTAAGAGGGAATTGCGGGATGACGTTTAACTATATCTGTGCTTTTGCATTTATCGTACTGGGACTGTACTGTATCGTTGCCAAGCATAATCTGTTCAAAATCGTGATCGGCATGTCTGTTGTGGATTACGGGGCGAACCTGCTGATCGTCTCGATCGGCGCGACGAACGGAGGAACGGCCCCGATTTACACGGCGGGGGAAATCGGAGCGGGAACTGTGTTCGTCGATCCGATTCCGCAGGCACTGACGCTGACGAGTATCGTCATCGGCGCCTGCGTGACGGCGATGGCCCTCTCGCTCGTGATTAAGCTGTACCAGCAGTACGGTACGCTCGATACCAGAGAGATCAGGAGGTTGCACGGCTGATGGAAAATTTACCGATTCTGTCTATTATGGCCCTGTTTATGGGGGCATTTCTGAACAGCCTTGTGGGACGGCGCAGCCGGGCGGCCGGCAATGCGGTGGTCCTGATCGCGATGGGAGCGGCGTTTTGTATGATGGCGGCGCTGGTTCCGGCGGTATTCTTCGGCGGGCAGACGATCTGCTACTGGCTGGGCGGCTGGGCGCCGGACGGCGGCTGGGCCTACGGCATCGGGCTGGAGGTGGACGCGCTCAGTCTCTTCTTCGGACTGATTGTGACGATCGCCGTTCTGGTCTCCGGTATTTACAGCTTCACTTATATGAAAGAGGACGACAGCCAGGTCAATTTCTACACCCTGTTTCTGATGCTCTCTGGTTCCGTGCTGGGACTGGTGCTCTCGGGCGATCTCTTTAATGTGTTCGTCATGGTGGAGATCATGACCTTCTCGGCGGTGGCGCTGACGGCGTTCCGCAACGAGTATGAGGGGGCGCTGGAGGGGGCGTTCAAGTATCTCGTGGTGGGCTCCATCGGTTCGACCTGCATTCTGGTGGGAACGATTCTCGTCTACGCGAATCTGCACACGCTGAACATGGCGCAGATCGCCGCGCTTGCTCCTGCCAATATGAATATGACGATGGTGGCGGCGTTCGCCTTCCTCTTCGTGGGCTTTGCGACGAAGGCGTTCCTGTTTCCGTTCCAGCCGCTGGCGGCGGATGCGCATGCGGTGGCTCCCGCTTCGATCTCCCTGATGATCTCGGGCGTTCTGACGAAGTGCGGCGTGTACGGAATCATCCGTCTGTGCTACGGCCTGTTTCAGAATATGGACGAGCGCAGCGTCGGATATCTCGTCACGGGCTTCGGCATGGTGACGATGTTCATCTGCGTGACGATGGCGTTTAACCAGCATAATTTCAAGCGGCTGCTCGCCTTTCACTCGATTTCACAGGTGGGCTATGTGATCACGGCGATCGGGGCGGGAACCGCGATGGGACTGAGCGCGGGACTCTTCCACGCGGTCAATCATACGCTGTTTAAGGGCCTTCTCTTTCTGGTGGCGGGCGCGGTGCAGCACCAGAGCGGGAGTCTGGATCTCGACGATCTGGGCGGCCTGTCCAAAAACATGCCCCGCACGACGGTTCTGTTTCTGATCGGCGCGGCTTCCATCAGCGGACTGCCGCCGTTCAACGGATTTGCCAGCAAGTGGATGATTTATCAGGCGCTCTTTGAGAAAGCGGCGCAGAGCGGAGATTTCTTCTATGTACTGGCCTGCCTGACAGCTCTCATTACGTCCGTGCTCACGCTGGCGTCCTTTATCAAGGTGGCGCAGAGCGTTTTCTTCGGGCAGCGGCGCGCTAAATACGCGCAGGTCAAGGAGAGCCCCCTCGGCATGAGACTGCCGATGTGGGTGCTGGCGGCGCTGTGCGCGCTTCTCGGAATCTTCTATCGCGCGTTTGCGGCGGGATTCCTGAATCCGGCGGCCGGCGCTGCGCTCGGCGTGGACGCGTATATTGCAAACGCCCTGACGGGAGAGAGCGTTCTGACGGAACCGGTCTCCTACTGGGCGATCGGCAGCTGGAATCCGCTCGTGTGGCTGATTCTTCTGGTTCTGGCGACCTGTGCGGTCGCGCTCGTCAGCGTTACGAATAAACCGCGTGTGCGGGAGGCGTGCGCAGAGGGAAGCGTATCGCAGAGCGCAGAGTCTGTTGTCCCGGTTACAATGGACGGTGTGCCGGCGGGCGGATCCGCATCGGAGAGCGTACCGCCGGAGGAGGCGAAGTACGAGCCGTTTTTCTCGGGAGAGGAGAGCGAATATTCCCAGGTGGGCGGATCGGATCTGTTCTGGGGCTTTAAGGAGAACTGCAGGAAATATTTTGCATTCTGGCACAAATGGCACAGCGGCGTCGTCAACGATTACGCCCTGTACGCGGTGGTGTGTCTGGCGGCTGTGCTGCTGTACTGCGCGGCATTTGTGAAATAACACTGCGATTTGCAGATGCTGCGGACAGACGGACAGGCCCGTTGCCCCTGCCGGTGAGTCGCCGCAGGCGTATCGGGCGGGGCCGTGAATCAACAACACATAGACAAGAGAAGGTACATTATGACGGTAATCCTGATGCTGGTAAAAATCTTTCTGTTTCCGGGACTCCTCTTCACGCTGCTGGTCTCTCTGTGGCTGGCGGGGATTGACCGGAGACTCGTCGCGCGGATGCAGCGGCGTGTGGGGCCGCCGCTTCTGCAACCGTGGTACGATTATCTCAAATGCTGCGGCAAGGAAACGATTATTCCGCGCAAGGCGAATAAGAGGGTATTTCTCGCGGCGCCGCTGCTGGGGCTGGCGAGCGTGCTTGTGACGGCGATGCTGCTGCCGGTGGGCGGCATCAGCGTCTTTTCCGGACTGACGGGCGCGGCGGATCTGGTGGTGATCCTGTACCTGCTGACGTTTGCGAGCGTGACGCTGATCGTGGGCGCGGCGGCTTCGGGCTCCCCGTTTGCGGGCGTGGGCCTTTCCCGGGAGATGGTGGCGATGATCAGCTATGAGCTGCCGTTTGTTCTGGTGATTCTGGCGGTGGGCCGCGCGGCGGGACAGGGACTGAATGAGATTTCGCAGATCCTGCTGGGCGCAGAGGGAATGGGCGTGACCTTTTCCCTGGCGGATATCGCGGCGTACCAGCAGCTGACGGGACTGCCGCTGATCGCGCGTCTCTCCCTGATTCCGGCGGCGATTGCGATGCTGTTCGTGATTCCGTGCGAGGTGGGGCAGCAGCCCCTCGACATCGATGAGGCGGAGACGGAGATCTGCGAGGGCGTTCTGGCCGAGTATTCCGGCAGACCGCTGGCCCGCTTCAAGCTGATGCATCTGATCAAAATGTATGTGATGTCAGGTCTGTTTGTCGCCATGTTCCTTCATATTGAGACGGGAATACTGGTGTTGAACGTTCTGATTTATCTCGTGCTGTGCACTCTCGTGACGTTTGTCTCCATGACGGTTCCGCATGCGATTATGGCGAGACTGAAGGTGGAGCAGGTCTTTAAATTTTACTGGACGTTTGTCACAGCGCTGGCGCTGATCAGCCTGATTCTGGTGTGGTGCGGGGTATAGCGCAGGGGAAAGGCTGCTGATACAGACCGGTGTACGGAGCCGTTCGGGATTTTGCAGGCAAGCGGAACAGGCTCGCTGCTGTGAACGGGACGAGCGGCAACAGAGAGAGGGAACGGATATGTCTTTTGTACAGAATATGATCGATGACGCCATGAGCAAGAGTCTCTGGCTTTTCCACGTCAATGCGGGCAGCTGCAATGGCTGTGATATTGAGATTGTGGCGACGCTGACGCCGCGTTTTGACGCGGAGCGGCTGGGCTGTAAGCTGTGCGGATCTCCGAGGCAGGCGGATATCATACTGGTTTCCGGGCCGATCACGCTCCAGAGCCGGGACCGGCTGATCCGGACGCTGGCGCAGGTGCCGGAGCCTTACTGCGTGGTCTCGGTCGGCTCCTGTCCCTGCAGCGGCAATGTGTTTAAGGGAAGCTATGCGGTCTGCGGGCCGCTGGACAAATACTGTCATGTGGACGTCTCGGTCGCGGGCTGCGCGGCCAAGCCGGAGGCCATTGTGGCCGGAATCGCGCAGGCGGCTGCGATTCTGAAGGAAAAGAGAAAGAAGATGGTTAGGAGGTAAGTATGGCAGCGTTGCCTTATCTTGGTACGGCATTGGGAAATTTGTTTAAGCGTCCGGTGACGGAGGCGTTTCCGGCGGGAGAGGCGCCGAAGGCGCAGCCGGGGTATCGCGGGCGGATTTCTTATGACGCGACAAAATGTGTCAACTGCGGTCTGTGCGAGCGGGTCTGTGCGCCGCACTGTATGACGCGCACCCAGCGGCCCGCGCCGGGAGGAGAGCCGGGGGATCTGGAGATTACGTTTACCTTTGATATGACGAGCTGCACCTTCTGTGGTCTGTGTGCGGATTTCTGTTCCCAGCACTCGATTACGCTGACGGACGATTATCTGATCACGGGAACGCAGAGGGAGGACTTTCTGGTGAGCGGCACCTTTATCAAAAAAGCGCCGCCCAAGCCGAAATTCACGCCGGAGCAGCTGGCGGCGATGAAGGCGGCCGCAGAGGCGAAGAAGAAAGCGGCGCAGGCAGCAGCCGGAGCGGCGGAGCAGAAGGAGACGGCGCAGGCTGGCAGCGGACAAGCGGCGGCAGAGCAGAAGGAGACGGTCGCGCCGGTTCAGAAAGAAGAGAAGCAGACGGCCGGGTGAGGTTTGAGGCTGGATGGGAGGGGACCATGTGTCTTGCGGTTCCGCTGAAAATAGTGGAGAGAACAGAAAAAGAAGGGATCGGCGAGTTCGACGGAGCCTGCCGCACAATCCGGCTGGATTTTGTGCCGGAGGCCGGTGTGGGGGACTATGTGATGGTACATGCGGGCTTTGCGATCACAGTGATGAGGAAAGAAGAGGCCGAGGCGGACCGGGAGGCGTTCCGGGAGGTCGCACAGGCACTGAAGGACAGCTGAGGAGCTGCACTGGAACGCTGCCTGCGCAGCGCAAATCCAGCGCAGGGGGAAAGCAGACGGACACAGCGAGGGAGTATCCGGAAAGAGAAACGAGGACGGGAGAGACCTGCAGCGCGGTGGAGCACCCGCAGCAGAAAGGCAGAGGCAATATGCAGACGAACACGAAAATTGCGATCACAAAGGAAGAGATTGTGCCGGTTGCGAAGGAGAAGCGGGCGGCGGGTGTCATGCTGATTATGATTCACGCATGGCTTGACGACGACGGCACGCCGGTGGTGTCCTACGAGTACTCCAACGGCCCCGAGGTGCTCAGCTACGAGGTGCGCGGGGAGCGCAGCCTGCCCAGTATCGAGAGCGTCTATGATCTGGCGGCGCAGTGGCCGGAGAGGGAGATCAGCGAGCTGATGGATATTACCTTTGAGGGGCTGGATACCTCCAAACGGCTGTTTATGCCGGACAATCTGCTCTCGGGCGAGGGACAGATTCTCGTCACACCGCTCTCGGAGCTGCGAAAAGAAAACGTGGAGCAGCGGGCAGACGGAAAACAGTGAGAAAAACGAAACCGTCCTGCCGCGATGCAGGGCGGTTTTTATAATGGAAGACGCGGAGGACTTTGCGGTCTGCGCTTTGACGGGGAGGAAGGATGGCCAACATAACAGAAATTACGGATTTTACAGCGCCGGAGCTGGACGTCTATGCCCGCCTCTCCGAGGCGGAACTGCTGCATCTGTATGAGCCGGAACGCGGCGTATTTATTGCGGAGAGTCCGAAGGTTATCGAGAGGGCGCTGGCGGCGGGATATGAGCCGATCTCGCTTCTGACGGAGCAGAAACGTCTTGAAAAAGAGGCGCTTCCTCTGCTGGAGCGCTGTCCGGGGCTGCCAGTCTATACGGCGCAGCTCTCTGTCCTGACGCAGCTGACCGGTTATCAGCTGACAAGAGGACTGCTGTGCGCGATGTACCGGAAAACGCTGCCCTCTGTGGAGGAAGTGTGCGCCGGGGCGCGCCGGATTGCGGTGCTGGAGGACGTTGTGAATCCGACGAATGTCGGTGCGATCTTCCGCTCGGCCGCCGCTCTGCACATGGATGCGGTGCTGCTGACGCGGGGCTGCAGCGATCCGCTGTACCGGAGGGCAATCCGGGTGAGCATGGGGACGGTGTTCCAGATTCCGTGGACCTTCCTGCCGAGAGAGAAGACGCGGGCAGACGAAGGGAAAGGCGCGGAAGCAGAGAGTGCGGAGCGGCAGGGAAGTCTTGCAGAGGAGCGGACGGAACAGCCTGATGCCGGAGATCAAACAGAGGGAAGCGGACGACTCTCCGATATGGACGGAAGACGGGGCGCGTCGCTGGAAATGCTGCGAAGACTCGGCTTTAAGACGGCCGCGATGGCGCTGCGGGAGGACTGTGTTCCGGTGGATGATCCGGAACTTCTGGGAGAGGAGAAGTTGGCGATTGTGCTCGGCACCGAGGGAGACGGTCTCGCGGACGGAACGATCGCGGACTGCGACTACACTGTCCGGATTCCGATGGCGCACGGCGTGGATTCGCTCAACGTCGCGGCGGCGAGCGCGGTCGCGTTCTGGGAGCTGGGGAGAAGATAGTTTGGGAGAAATACTACAGAGAAGCTGCGGCAGGAGGTAAAAAGTGAGCACAGCGAAGAATAAGACGGAGACAAAGAACTTTTACCGCACGCTGCTGGTAATCGTACTGCCGATGACTCTGCAGAATCTGATCAGTGCGGCGGTCAACTCGGCGGACGTCATCATGCTGGGCTACGTGGGGCAGACGGCCATTGCGGCGGCTTCACTGGCGAACCAGATTCAGTTCGTCCTGTTCCTGTTCTATACGGGGCTGTCTTCGGGAATCATGGTGATGGCGGCGCAGTACTGGGGGAAGAAGGATTCCCGGGCCATCATGATTCTGCTGGGTATGGGTCTCAAGCTCTCGCTCGCCGTCTCGTTCCTCTTCGGACTGGCGGCCATCCTCGCCCCGCAGGGACTGATGCGTATTTTTACAAATGATACAGAGTTAATCGAGACCGGGGCGGTGTACCTGCGTGTGATCGGCTGGTCGTATTTCTTCATGGGAATCTCGCAGGTCTATGAGTGTATCATCAAGAGCATCGAGCGGGTGAAGACGGCGACGGCCATCGCAGGCACGACGCTCTGTATCAATATTCTGTTAAATGCGACGTTTATTTTCGGTCTGTTCGGCGCGCCCAGACTCGGGATTCTCGGCGTGGCGATCGCGACGCTGATTGCGCGTATCGTGGAGGTCGTGATCTGTGTGGCGGACGCGGTGAGGCAGAAGGGGATCGTGATCGACGGAAGAATTCTGACCGCGTGGAGCGCTCCGCTCTTTACGGATTTCTGCAAATATTCCCTGCCGGCGCTGGGAAACGAGTTTCTGTGGGGCGCGGGATTCTCCGCCTATTCCATTGTGTTGGGACATCTGGGAAGCGATATTGTGGCCGCGAATTCCGTCGTCTCCGCGGCGCGCAACCTGTGTACGGTCTTTGTCTTCGGTGTGGCGTACGGCGCGGCGATTATTCTGGGCAAAGAGATCGGAGAGGGGAAGCTGGAGCAGGTCAAGCAGGACGCCAGACGGATTCTGTGGATCGTCGTCTGGTCATCCCTCGCCGCGGGACTGGTGCTGATCGCGATCCGTCCGCTGATTTTCAGTTTCACCTCCCTGTCGGAGACGGCATACGGCTATCTGAGTGTCATGCTCTACGTCAACTGCCCGTATATCCTCGGCATGGGACTCAACACCGTGATGATCGCCGGGCTCTTCCGGGCGGGTGGGGACGCGCGCTTCGGGCTGATTCTCGATACGATTGCGATGTGGGTGGTATTCGTCCCGCTGGCGTTTCTGTGCGGCTTTGTCTTTAAACTGCCGCCGCTGCTTGTTTACATCATTATCTGCAGCGACGAGTTCTTCAAGCTGCCGTTTAACTTCTTCCACTATAAGAAGAGAAACTGGGTCAAAAACATCACGCGGGAGGACGCGGAGCTGTAGAGGAGCAGGTGTTTCGCCGCTTTCAACACTTAAAAATTTTTTTTTACATACCGTTGCGGGATTTATGACATTCCGGTACAAATCTCGGGATTGAAAAATAAGCCATCGAGCTTATTTTTCAATCTTTTTCCTATAAATTCTTTTTGCTATATCCGATGGTACTAACCACTAAGGAAATTCCGAAAATTATGACTGCGGCAATGGCGGCAACGATCATATAGGAGTAGGCAGAATTCAGCATTGCGGATATTCCCGGGCCATCTTCAAAATATTTCACAAAGTAAAATATTGGAATTACGGCAAGTAATCCCATGGTCTGTGCAGAACGAAACCCAAACCAATAAGTGAGCGGCAGGCAAATTCCTGTCCATAATAACGGAATAATAACTGCTGCCGTAATCGAAAATAACCAGATAAGTAGATCAAAGTTATGGAAAATCAAACTGGATAAACTATTGAACGCAATACTGCCCAAAACGCTGACTGCTATCGTATAGAGAACAGAAACATATTTACTTGCAACGACAGCAAAGCTTCTTACTGGCATGGTTAATTGGTATTTTTTCCAACTCACCTTTTCGTCGCTTGCAAAACTCATAATGTTCTGCATACCGACTGTCATGGCAAACATAACAGAAGCAAATAAACCGGCGTAAATTCCGGCGTTGAAAATAAGCAGAACAATAGCCGCTGCCGCAGTCAGGATCAGCTTCTTATCAATACTCTTGAAGAAAATGGATATGTCTTTATAAATCAATCCTCGCATGGCGTTCCTCCCTTCACGTAGAAAAGCATAATATCCTCTAATGTGGCGCTGTCCACAATGATGTTTTTATATTTCTGCTGGAACGCTTTTTTGTCGCGCACCAGACACTCCACACTCATATTTGTAGTTCGGTGTATGATATAATCATCGGAGGACAGCAACGAGAACTTTTCTTTTCCGCACTTTGCCACTCCATACTTATAAACAAGATTGTCTTTCTGCTCCTCGAAAATAATTTTGCCCTGATGAATCAAAATCACGTAGTCTGCAATTTTCTGTATATCCGAAGTGATGTGTGATGAAAAGAAGATAGAGCAGTCTTCATCCTGGATAAAATCCAAAAACAGATCCAGTACCTCATCCCGTGCAACAGGATCAAGCCCTGTCGTTGCTTCGTCCAGAATCAACAGTTTGGGTCTGTGTGCCATAGCGCA
This sequence comes from Eubacteriales bacterium, assembly GCA_030524225.1. GTDB lineage: Bacteria > Bacillota > Clostridia > Lachnospirales > Lachnospiraceae > CAG-791. Next base: position 20,444 of record JAUNGV010000010.1, on the reverse strand, counting down.
GATGATAGACAGCTTCATTTTCATGCCTTTGGAAAATTCACCAATTGTCTTCTTAGCCGGGATTTTGAATTTTTTCAAATGTTGTGAAAAAAGATTACTGTCCCATGTCTTATAAATACCCTTCAAAATTTTTTCAATATCTGCGGCTGTAAACACATCATGAAAATTACATTCATCAAAAACAATACCGATCCTTTCTTTGACAGTGGGACTGGTATGGTCTATTCCAAAGATCTGTACCTGTCCGCTGTCTTTGTTTAATTCATTTAATATCAAATTGATGGTAGTGCTTTTTCCTGCGCCATTTTCACCAATAAAACCTACAATCCTGCCTTTCGGAACATTGAATGAAACATTGTCCAGAGAAAAATCTTCAAATTTCTTGCATAAATTCCACACCAAAATGTTGTTATCCATGCCTGCCGCCTCTCGTTATTCCTCGTAAAATAATTTCAGGATGTTCGACATTTGCTCAAAGCCAATGCCATGCGTCCGCCCAATTTCTGCGGCCTTTTGCAAAAGCTCTTCTGCGATTCGCAGCTGTTCCTCCTGAATGAATTCCCTATTCTGCGATGCTACAAAACTGCCTTTTCCGGATACAGTCTCTATAAATCCATCTCTCGTCAAATCTTCGTATGCTCTCTGAACGGTAATAACGCTGATATGCAAATCCCTTGCCAGAGCCCTCATAGAAGGGAGGGCTTCTCCGGCAGATAATGTACCGTCCATAATAAAACTTTTTATTTGCATACAGATTTGTTCGTAGATAGGCTTATCACTGCTGTTGCTTATGATAATCTCCATTCGCTCTCCTTGCTATGCGTACTTACTATAATAATCGTACTTGTCTGATAAGCACAGTGTAGGGATTTTATGTAGAAATGTCAATAGAAAAATTTCCCTTGTTTCGGCTCATAAGGGCAAAAACAAGGGAAATGCATAAGGTTTGAACAGTTCATAGGCGATACGCTTTGAAAATGCAGGGGTTATAGAGGATTGAACAGATGAATTTCTCAATGCCTATGCTGCTTGCCGCCGGCTATCCTTTGGCGGACTTGCCGCCCGGAAATATCTTGTGCTGCAAGCGGTTTTCGTGGGCATAAAGTAACAGTTCAGCCCGCGCCATTCGCAAAGTCGCGCTGTCGCGCTCTCCGCCGCTTTGCGGCTGCCTTTGCTCATGATCTGGTGCTCCCTCGGCCGAGAACAACAGGATGAACTGTTACGTCATAAAAGTCAAAATGTCAAAAACTCTTGACACTTTTGCTTGGTTCTGTTATGTTAAAAATGTAAAAAGAATTTGACATTTATGGATGTAGAAAGGAGAATATTTATGGAAAATGCAGCATTGGTTCTTTTTGGGTTTTTCTTACTGATACTGATTGTTCTGGATATCGCGATGATTGTTTCTTTGTTTAAAACAGGAGATGAAAGAAGGCAGCTTATTGTTTGGAAGGCAAGCGCATTTACGCTGCTTGTAGCAGTTGGAACCTTAGTGGTTGATGTTGTCGAGTCCATCGTCAGAGAGGAAGCCATGTTAATCAATCCGTTCATTAAACTTAGTATTACCGCAATGATTTACCTTTTAACCCTTCTGTATTATAAGAAAAGGTATGGCGACTGATATGGAAAATATAATCAGAAACAGGCGAAAGGAATTGGGCTTGTCACAAGAAGAATTGGCAAAGAAATGCGGGGTGTCACGGCAGACAGTAAATGCGATTGAAAACAATAAATACGATCCCACATTATCTCTTGCTTTTAATCTTGCAAAAGAACTGCATCTTACGGTCGATGAATTATTTATCCCATCATAAAACCAAAAAATGAATACCAGCCGCCCATCGGTGGGGCCATCCGGCAGGAGATCAGAAACGGTTTCCTGCTTTTTCTTTGCCCGTCATTGAGTCGGAGCACAAAGACGTTCTCCGGCGCGCAGTCGGCGGCGCGCGTCCTGCATGATCTCGTCGATGCGGTAAAAGTCCTGAAGAAGCTCTTTTTCTTCAGGGCTTGTCTCTAAAATGGAACAGATTCCGCCGCCGCGAATCACGATACGACGGTCGGCGAGCAGAGCCAGAAGAGGATCGTGCGTCGCCATCAGGACGATTTTCTCCTCGGAGACGAGGAGCTGCAGGGCTTTCTGCCGGTCGATACCGGCGTTCTCGATCTCATCGATCAGGATAATCGGAGAGGCGCTCAAAATCGCGGTGTCGGCGATCATCAGCGCGCGGGACTGGCCGCCGGAGAGGCTGGTCACGGGCGTGTTCCGATCAAAAGACTCTCCGGCCAGTTCGTTGGCGGCTTTGAGAATACGGCGGCACAGTTCGTCGCCATTCTCAGCCATGCGGCTCTGGGCGTGAAGCTGGAGAAATTCCCCGACGCGCAGATCCATGACGAAATTCATATTCTGCGAGAGCTGGGCGACGAGTTTATTGTTCGGGGAGTAGCGCCATTTCGGATCGGGAGCGCCGTCGTTGATCAGGATGCTGCGGCCTGTGGGCGTGTCGCCCTGCGCCGCCCATTCGATATCGGCCAACAGGCGGCTCTTGCCCGCACCGGTCGGTCCGACAATGGAGAGGATCTGCGACGGATAAATGTCGAGCCGGGAGAAGCCCTCCGATTTCCCGGTTTTGTCGTGTCCGGGCAGAATCGTCAGGGAGCGCAGGCGTCGGTCGTCGTCCAGGCCGAGAAAGGCGCTCATCTGCTGCATATACTGATCGAGCGCTCCGGTCAGAACGGCGGGATCGATCGCTTTTTCCTCGCGTTCCTCTTCGCTGAGACTTTCCAGAAATTGCGGGAAGGTCAGTTCCAGCGCGTCCGATACCTCGAGGCGGTTCTGCTCGAAGAAATCGGCGACAAAGGGGTATTGTGTCAGTAATTCTTTGATTTTCATAGGAATCTCCATTCCGGATTGGCGCGGCGCGTTAGTCCGCCGGACGCTTCGCTGCGGTTCATCGTAGACTGTTAGTCCGCCGTGCGCCACCTCGCCTGCGCTTCGCTGCGTCTGGGCGCGGTTCGCTGCAGGCCGTTAGTCCGCCGGACGCCACCTTGCCTGCGCTTCGCTGCGGCTGGGCGCAGATCGTTGCAGGCCGTTAGTCCGCCGTGCGCTTCGCTGCGGCTCATCGTAAACTGTTAGTCCGCCGTGCGCCACCTCGCCTGCGCTTCGCTGCGGCTCGGTGGAGGGCTTCGCCCTATGGAATTATGAAAAAGTAAGCGGCGGCTTCCGTGCAAGCACGGCGCAGCCACTTTCTTTTTCATAATTCCGCACGGCTCATTGCCAGTCCATTTTTTTGCTGTTTCCCAGTTGGTAGGCTTCGCCGATGCGGGTCTCGCCGAGGCAGTAGGAGCACATGGCGGAGGGCATGGGGAAGCGGAGTTTCTGATCTTTTACGGTGATGAGAGAGGGGGCGTTCTCCTGCAGCAGTGTGCTCAGTTCGTAGGCGCCCTGTCCGCTCAGGCCGTTGACGTGCAGGATCATGGCGCGGGGATTGACCGCGCTGACGCGGGCGGCAAAGACTTCACGCTCCGCCTGCGAGACGATGTCGCCTTTGGTGATGACGACGATATCCGCCGCCTGCAGCATCGGGCCGATTTTTTTCGGGGTATTGATGCCGGAGAGATTATCGATGACGCAGACGCCTTTGATTTCCGTCAGGTAGGGAGAGCAGCGATTGCACAGACCGGCAGATTCGGTGATCAGCAGATCGAAGTTCTCCTGTATGCCCCATTTCACCACGTCCTCGATATTGGAGGCAAAAAAGTGATCGGGGCAGAGTGCGCCGGAGATTCCTTTCTTCACTCTGACGCCTGCCCGCTCGTAGAGCAGGTCGTCGTCGGAAGCCAGACAGTCGAATTTCACGACGCCGACAGAGAGATTCTGTGCGCGGAACGCGTCGATGGTTTTCAGGATCACGGAGGTCTTGCCCGAGGAGGGAGGACCGGAGACAATAATCAGATTCATGACAGGGAATCCCCTTTCTCTGCGTGTTCCGCCTCTGCAAATATGCGCTCTGCGTGCGCCAGTACCGCGCCGATGTCGTGTGCGTGGAGATAGTCCCAGCCGGGCCAGAGGAAGGTCTGGTCTGCGGAGAGGCCGTTATCGATACCGGGATTGGTGGTCGGGAATTTGCCGCCCGCGCAGAAGATTCTTCCGGTCGCTTCGGAGGTAAGGAAATCCACGAGAGGCTGAATACGATCTCCGGAGGCGACTTTGGTCAGGAGAAAAATCGGGCTGGCAATCGCGCCGTCTTTGGGCCAGACCGTCTTCATCGGTCCGCTCTCCTTCGCCATTTGCGTGAAGAAATAGGGCATGACGGTGACGGCGGGGCCGTTCTGGCGGCGGTTGCCGGACTGAATCATCTGGGCGGGGTGCATATCGCTGTGGAGGGCGCGGCCGAGGCGGCGCACGCCGTCCTCCCCGTATGCCGCGGCGATGCCGAGGAGAACGGCGTTGAAGAGATCGAGGTCTCTGACCGGCAGGGCGAGGCTGTTCTCGAACTCGGGGCGCAGCAGATCCGACCAGCGCTCCGGGCGCGGGCGGCCTGCGAGCTGATCCTCATTGACCATGAAGACGGCGGGCACTGCGCCGATGATGGAGAAACGATGCAGGGGATCTTTGAAGTCGATCCGGTCGTTGTCAAAATCCCGGTTCAGCCGCTCGTACCCGGTCAGATCGGTGAACACGCCGGCATCGGTAAAACGGCCCATGATACTGCGGTCAAAAAAGACGCTGAAACCGGCAGACAGATAGAGGTCGGAGAGATCACCGGCGTTTTCTGCCGCGGCAATCTCATGCCGCAGATGTTCGACGCCCATGCTGGCCGCCTGCAGATTGCAGTCCACTGACAGCTGGTGTTCATCAATCCAGCGCTGCAGATGTTCCACAAGCTGCACGCGGATCGGGCAGGGGAGAATGCCGCTTATGCGGATTCCGGCGTTTTCACTGCGTCCTATGGCCTCGGGAGAGAGCGCTTTGAGAAGAGCGGAGGAATCCTGTTCGATGACATCGACCATGCGCTGCTCAAACAGAGCGGGATCAAAATGCCGGGAGCGAAGGGCGCTTTCCAGAGAGATGGTTTTGCCGAGGGTTTTGCGCAGCGTGTCGCTGCGCAGCGGTTCAAAGCCATTGTCGGCCAGAAGATCGATGAGCGCCGGATAGCGTTCTGTGACGTCGAATACCTTTTCGGAGAGGGAGAAGTAGGGATTTGCCATGAGAGCTCCTTTCCTGTGTGTTTATTTACGGGTGCCGGTTCTGTCTGTTTTCACGGCTGATTATACCGGGAGAGGAATGGAATGTATGTAATAAATGTTACGTTAAAAAACTGAGATTTACTGTGCGAATCTAAACAAAGCGGCAAAATTCTTCATCTGACAGGAAGCAGTCCGCTGTTCCATCTTTTTCTCGAAATCTTTTCAAAAGCACTTGTTTGTGACGTAACGTAATGAGGCATACTATAAGCAGGAGGTGCGATATGGATAAACATAAGGCTATACCACAGGGTTATATGACCGTTGGCGAAGTCGCAAAGAAAATGGACGTCACTGTACGGACGCTGCAGCATTACGACAGAGAAGGTTTGCTCTCTCCCTCAGCCGTGAGCGAAGGGGGACGCAGGTTATATACAGATAAAGACATCGTGAAGCTTCATCAGATTTTGTCCTTCAAACACCTGGGTTTTTCTCTGGATGATATAAAAAACCGGCTTACTCCTCTTGATTCACCGGCTGAAATTGCTGCTGTTCTAACGGAACAGGCTGCCGCTGTCAGGCAAAAAATAGACAGTCTGTCTGAATCATTAAGGGAGCTGGAAGCGCTGCACGAGGAAGTCCTTCAAATGCAGTCTGTTGACTTCAAAAAATATGCTGACATTATTGTTAATTTGCAGATGAAAAATGATTACTACTGGTTAATCAAGCATTTTGATGACCAGACCCTCGACCACATCCGCAGCCGTTTTGACAAAGACAGAGGAAGGGCGGTTATGGACACTTTCATGCAGCTTCAGGACGAAGCGATCAGACTTCAAAATGCAGGCGTTCCCGCAGACAGTGATGAGGGACAGAAGTTTGCAAAAGCCTATTGGGATATGATAACGGATTTCACCGGCGGAGATATGAGTATGCTCCCTAAACTCATGGAATTAGGGCAATTTCAAAATGCGAATCAGAAATGGAGAGAAAAACAGACGATTGCCAACGGCTATGTGGAGCAGGCATTAGGCTCCTATTTTTCCCGAATAGGTGTTGACCCGTTTCAGGAGGGAACAAGATGAATGAGGCTATGAAAATCAGCGGCTTAAAGAAAAGCTACGGAACCCATGTTGTGCTGAACGGCTTGGAGTTTTGTGTACGGCAGGGAGAGATTTTTGCGCTGCTCGGTGTAAACGGCGCAGGGAAAACCACCTCTCTTGAATGTATCGAAGGGCTGAGAAAATACGACAGCGGACATATTACCATCAACGGCAGAATAGGAATCCAGCTGCAGTCAGCCTCTTTGCCGGAGCATATTAAACCATTGGAAGCAGTCAGATTGTTTGCGAAATGGAATAAAAGTTCCATTGACAAAACAATCCTTGACGCTCTCGGCATTTATGAATTTGCGGAGAAACAGTATTATCAATTATCAACAGGTCAGAAGCGGCGGCTTCATCTGGCGCTTGCCCTGACGCGGGATCCGGACATTATTTTTCTTGATGAACCAACGGCCGGACTTGATGTGGAAGGCCGGCTTTCTTTACACAGACAGATCCGGCAATTAAAGGCAATGGGCAAAACAATCCTGCTGGCAAGCCATGACATGGCCGAAGTGGAGAGTTTGTGTGACCGGATTGCCATTTTATCCGAGGGGAAGATTGCTTTTGCCGGAACCGTTGAGCAACTGGGTGAAACAGTGGGAAAACAGTATAACATCACAATTCAAACGGAAAGCGGCACCGAAACCTATGAATCTGGGATTATCGGAGAAACATTGCTGTCGCTGCTCACACAGTATAAAGAAAATGGAGAATCTATTGTGGATATACAGATAAACCGCGGTACTCTGGAACAGCATTTTATGAAAATCGCGAAGGGGGAATCATAGATGGGGGCATTTTTATACGGGGTTTCTTTGCAATGGAAGTTAGACATACGGAGTAAAACATTACTCATAACCTGTTATATTGTTCCTCTCCTGTTCTTTGCAATTATGGGTGGGGTATTTACCTCTGTCATGCCGGAAACAAGATACACGCTCATTCAGTCCATGACGGTTTTCGGAGTGACGATGGGAGCGTTAATTGGCCAGCCGCCCTCGCTTGTTGAAATTTACAGCAGTGATATCAAAAAAGTTTATAAAGCAAATGGTGTGCCGTTATATCTCGGTCTTGTTCTGACGAATATTTCCGCCTATATACATCTGTTCATTATGAGCATAATTCTGTACCTTGCTGCGCCGGTTGTGTTCCATGCCGGGATACCGGAAAATCCGGTGTTGTACTTTGCCTGCCTTGCTGTTTTTATTGCGGTATCCCTTAGCATTGCCAGTATAATCGGTTTGGCGGTGAAAGATCAGGCAACAACCTCAATGGTTTCTATCATTATTTTTCTGCCCTCTGTCGTGCTCTCCGGGATTATGTTTCCGATTGAACTGATGCCAAAAGCCTTTGAAATGGCAGGAAAGATTTTTCCGGCCGCATGGGGATATAAAGTGATGGCAGACAGTACGTTTCAGTTTGAAAATTTATTGCCGCTGATAGTAATTTTTATATTGGCTGTTTGTGTATGCGCCATACTGCTGCATAAAGTTGATAAATAGCAAAGCCGGTACACATGCAACGTCTTTTGCAGTGAGGAGGGCAAAGAGGCGCTGTGCAGACGACGTAATCTCCGTGAATCTGTGCTATAATCGAGGTGTTCGTTCCTGTCCCTGCTTCCCGTCGGCGAAGCGGGGGAAGAAGCGATCTGTGAGGGGAGCGGTGCCATCGGTTAGGAGCATCCGCAGAAATTTGATCCGATGAGATATTGGCTGAAAATTAGCCGTGAAAAGAAGGAGAGCGTTATGAAATCGGTACTGGTGATCGGAATGGGGAGACTCGGGACGCATCTGGCGACGAGGATGCAGGAACTGGGAAACGATGTGATGATTGTGGACAAGGATGAGGCGGTGATTCAGGCGCTTCTGCCGGATTTTGACAACGCGTATACGGGGGACTGCACGAATGAGGATGTGCTGCGCTCACTGGGCGTCAATAATTTCGATCACTGCTTCGTCACGGTTGGAGAGGATTTCTACGCGACGCTGGAGATCACCTCGAGTCTGAAGGAGATGGGGGCCAAATGTGTCGTTTCCCGGGCCAAGAGGGACAGGCAGGCCAAGTTCCTGAAGAAGATCGGAGCGGATGAGGTCTTCTATCCGGAGAGGGAGAATGCGGAGAAGCTGGCGGTTCGCTATAACTCGGAAAATATTTTTGATTTCGTGGAGCTGACGTCGGAGTATTCGATTTTTGAAATTGCGATTCTGCGGGAGTGGATCGGAAAGACCATCGCGGAGCTGCGTATCCGGCAGACCTGCAAGTTCAATATTATCGCAATCCGCAGGGATTCTTATCTGAATCCCACGCCGGAGGGGGATTATGTGTTCCGGGAAGGGGATCATGTGGTGGTGATCGGGAAGTCGGCGGATGTGTTCCGCATCTCGAAGGAGGAGTGAGGAAGCCACTGCGGCCCTGCGTGTCTCGGCTGCAGTCACTCCGCCGTGCCACACCTCGCCTTCGCTGCGCTGCGGCTCGGTGTGGGGCTTCGCCCTATACAGAATGAAAAGAACACGCTTACTTCCGTGCAGGCACGGCGTAAGCGTGTTCTTTTCATTCTGTGCACGGCTCATTGTTTACAAAGTGTTCAAATCCCATTCTTATTATCTGAAAAATATTTTCTTATACTGAAAGAAGAATGGATATTTGACGCGTGGGGGCGCGTTGGGAAGGGGTGGCGTATGGGGAGACGACGGGGTGGCCGCGGGCGATGGTTCTTTCTGGCGGTTCTTTTGGGGGCTTCGGCTGTTTTGAATCTGGCAGCGTGGAACAGTGAGGCGTTTGCGGATGCGTATGTGCGCCGGGTGTTTCCGCTGTGGTCGGAGACGTACGGGAGGCTGACGGGGCTGGCGCCCTTTTCTGTCGGAGAGGTCATGATTGTGTTGGGGGTGCTGTGGCTGATTGCGCTGATGCTGACGCTGGCGGTGACGGCAGTTCTGTCTCTCTGCGGTGCGGGGAAGCGGCTGGCGGGAAGAGAGCGCGGAGGTGTGGACGTTTCCCTTGCGGGCGGAGAGCACGGAGATGGGAAAGTTTTGATCGCGGTGCGGTGGAGACGGTTTTCCGCACGTTTTACAGAAGCGACGGCATGGCTGCTGGCGGCCGTGCTGCTGGTGATGACGCTGAACTGCTTTATCCTCTATCAGGCGACGGGGCTGACGGACGGATCGAAGGAGTGGAGCGAGCAGGAGAGAGCGCTTTTTTACTCCAAAGAACAGCTGGCTCTGCTGCGTGACTATATTGTGGAGCAGGCCAATGTACTGGCGGGAGAGGTGCCGAGAAACGAGGCGGGGGAAGTTGTTTTTCAGGCGGACGTGCGGGAGGAGGCGATTGCGGCCATGCAGCGCCTGTCGCAGGAGTATCCGCAGCTGAGCGGGTATTATCCGCAGCCGAAAGGGATGGCGTTCTCGGATCTGATGAGCCAGTCCTATATGCAGGGATATTATTTCCCGTTCTCTATGGAGGCGAATTACAACACGACCATGGCGCAGATGAACGTGCCGTTTACGCTCTGTCATGAGCTGTCGCACTTAAAGGGATACATCAAGGAGGACGACGCGAATATGCTGGGTTTTCTGGCGTGCATCGGTTCGGACGATCCGGCGTTTGTCTACAGCGGTTATCTGGGCGTGCTCAATTATGTGAACAATGATTTCTATGATTCGATTGGGAAGAACAGGGAGGTGTACGCCTCTCATGTGGAAATCTCCGCGCTGGTCAAGGCGGACAATACCTTCCTGACGGACGATGCGTGGAAAAAGGTGGAGGAGAAGGCGATCATTTCCACGAAAACAGCCCGCGCTGCATCGGTGACATTTACGGATACCACGCTGAAAGTCAACGGTGTCAGCGAGGGAATTCTGAGTTATAATCAGGTGGTGGAAAAACTGCTTGCGTATTATCAGGAAGAGGAGCCTCTGAACCGCACGTAAGCTGGTCGGATATACGGCAGAGCGTGTCATTTGCAGCCGTGTGTGCAGGTGAGGCGTTCGGGTGGAAACAGTCGGCCGGATACGTGGCCGGAGAGCCGGTTGTAACCGCGTGTGCGGGCGCAGCGGATGGCGGCAGCTGACGGGCAGAGAAGACGGACAGGTGCGGGCAGATCAGATGAAACTGATGAGACAGACGAAACAGAGAGGAGCTATGCCGGTGGAGAGGGAAACGGCGGAGCGCTTTTATGCGGAGAAAGTACAGAGGAAGATGAACCGGAGCAGACATTCCTATTTTACAGTGCTGAGAGCGCCGGTTTCCTTTGGAAAACGGACGTTTGCACAGGACTGTGCGGCGGCGATGGGGCGGCGAACAGCAGTGGTGTCTGCCAGAGAGGGAGAGGGCGCGGAAATCTGGGACAGGTTTCTGCGCCTGCTCTATGAGGAGGAGATTCCGCAGGAAGTCAGGGACGCGGGCTTCGTCCTGCGCGGAAAGAGTCTGCGGCTGATCTCGGAACAGATGCACCGGAGGGCTCGGGAGGCGCGGCGGCAGGGACAAAACGGCGCAGCGGTTGTGATCGAGAGTGCGGAGCGGCTGGGCGCGGAGGAATTGAAGGCGTTTGTCGGGGCGATGTGCGCTGCGCCGGTTCCCGGCTGGCGTTTTTATCTGCTCTATAATGAGAGGGAAAATCCGGAGCGGGACGAGGAGATGCAGAATATTTTCAGGGAATGGGAGAGGCTTCCGGGGTGTCTGGTGGTGGAGGCGGAGTCTCTGCGGCTGCATGCGGAGGATATTTACGATTATTTCCTGCAGAATCATATTCCGGTGACGATCGAGGCGGTTGTCTCGCTTTACCGCCATTCGGATGGGGCGATCGGGGAGGTGTCGGATGTTCTGCGGCTGCAGCTGCGTTCGGAGAGCTCGGTGGCGAAGCTGACGAGACGGGAGCAGGAAATTGCCTCGATGGCTTCCTCGGGACTGACGAACCGTGAGATTGCCGAGCGGCTGTATATCAGTGAGAATACGGTAAAGTCAGCGATGAAAAGTATCTTTTTCAAGCTGGGAATCGAGTCGAGGCGCAAGCTGATCGGATTGCTGTATCCGGAGACGAGGATGCAGTAGTGGAGGCGGCCGGAACTCTGCCGCCGGGCAAACAGATTGGCAGTGTGCGGAGCGATACGCAGGGGAATGATTCCGCGGAAGAGTCAGGAAATGGCGCTAAATCTTTATAAATTCACAAAAGATTAACATAAACAGAACAAAACCACCCGCTATGGGTGGGAAAACATTCTTGTTTTCATGATATCATACCTCATGTATTCAAAAACAGTTTACAGTTTGTTCATAAATTGCCGTGAAGGCAGAAACGCCGGAGATGGTTTGGCGCGGATAGAGCGCTGTGAACAGAAGCTTGGATCAGAAAAGAGGAGATTATATTATGAAGAAAAGAATCGTTGAAGCGTTAGTTGTTTGCACCATGGCATCTGCATTCCTGTTCGGCTGCGGCTCTTCCAGCACGGAGACGACCACCGAGACTGCAGTAGAGGCAACCACGGAAGCGGCTGAGGAAGCAGCAGATGAGGCGACCTCTGAAGCGGCGGACGAGGCGACTTCCGAGGCTGCAACTGAGGAAGGAGCTGATGAGGCAGCTACCGAGGAAGCTGCTGCAGAGGCAACCTCCGAGGCGGCAGCTGAGTAAGCTGGGAAAATCGGAAGAGTCCGGACGGTGGGTTACCGCGGCCGGAAACCCTGTAATAACATGCAATGCAAAAACCGCAGCCACGGAGATTCCTCCGACGGCTGCGGTTTTGCATTGCACTTGTGAACGGGGCGGAACCGTGATAGGATATTCTCTGACAATAAAGACATTTATTCTGCGGCGTCAGGGAAGGGCTGCGGAACACAGAAGGAGGAAGTAAAAATGAGTATGGCGGCATGGCTGTTGGGACTGGGGGCGGCGCTCGTGGTGCTGGCGCTGATTTACTGGATTCTCTGCATCATCGGGTACTGGAAGGTGTTCAACAAGGCGGGGGAGCCGGGATGGAAATCCATTATTCCGATCTATAACACTTACACGGCCTACAAAATCGCGTGGAAGGGATGGATGTACTGGGTTATGCTGGCGCTGACGGCGGTTGGCGCATGGATGAGCGCCGGGACAGGCGTGCTGGCGGCGCTGGGCGGACTGCTCGCCTTTGCGGCGATGGTGATCGGCGTGATCTTCTGCTATAAGACGGCGAAAGCGTTCGGTTACGGCGTGCTCTTTACGATTGGTCTGATTTTCTTCAATCCGATTTTCACGATTGTGCTCGGCTTTGATTCGTCCCGTTATCAGGGGCCGCAGTAGAGACGCAGATTGTAAAAAAGGACTTGTTTACAGCGAAATACTTATGATACATTGGTTACAATGTTTGCGTCCCGGAAGGAAGCCGCAGCGGCAGACCTTCCGGGATTTTTATGTGAATCGCGCAGACGGCGTCCCGCGGTGATGTTCCGGAGGGAGTCTTGGCTGCCGCTGCTGCTGCGATTTTTTGAGACAGACTGGAGATATTTCCTGTAAAAGAGGAGCGATTGAGCTCGTTGAAACGGAGAGATTTGTGCCGGAGCGTCACAAATCTCGATGATGGCAGACGCAAATTTGAAATTTGCGTCGCCCCGTCGCGTAAAGCGCTCCGGAATGGAGGTTTTTATGATAGATGTAATTCTGGATTCCCTGATGGATTCAGTCAAGCTGCTGCCATTTCTTTTTGTGACATATCTGGCGATGGAGTATCTGGAGAGCCGCACCGGAGAGAAAACGAAGCATTTTATCAGGAGAGCGGGACACTGGGGACCGCTCTGGGGCGGAATACTCGGGATTGTGCCGCAGTGCGGCTTCTCGGCGGCGGCGTCCAGCCTCTATGCGGGGCGGGTGATTACGCTGGGGACCCTCTTTGCCGTCTTCCTCTCGACCTCGGATGAAATGCTGCCGATCATGATTTCGGAGAGAACGGCGCTGCCGGTGCTGCTCAAGGTGCTGGGTCTCAAGGTGCTGATCGCGATGGTGGCGGGATTTGCGGTGGATGCCGTATACCGGGCGTATCGCTGGAGAGGCAGAGCAAGGCGCGGCGGCGGAGCGGGAGCGGCGGGCGTCTCCTCCGGCAATGAAAGCGGGCGGGAAGGCACCGGGGCGCAGGCAGGTGTTCACAGTCACAGCCACGCGGACGGGCACAGCCATGCGGCGGCGGAGCACAGCCACGCGGACATTCACGGTCATGCGGGCGCTCACAGCCACGCGCACACCCACAGTCACACGCACGCGGCAGCTCCGGCGATGAGCGAGGATGAGGAAGAATATCAGATCGGCCGTCTCTGCGAACATGAGCACTGCCACTGCGAGGACGGCAGTATTGTGAAGTCCGCCCTGAAGCACACGGTGAATATTTTCCTGTTTATTCTGCTGATTACATTCCTGCTGAACGCCGCGTTTCATTTTATCGGCGAGGAGAATATGATGCACTGGTTCGGCGACAGAGCGGTATACGGGGAGGCGGTTGCGAGCCTGCTCGGTCTGATTCCGAACTGCGCGTCGTCGGTGCTGATTACCCAGCTCTATTTAAACGGTATTTTCGGAGCAAGTCAGCTGATTGCAGGGCTTCTGGTCAATGCGGGCGTGGGCCTGCTCGTCCTGTTCCGGGTGAATCCGGACTGGAAAGAGAACGTCGGCATTACGGTCCTGCTCTATGTGCTGGGGGTACTGGGAGGCCTCGCGGTGCGGGCGCTGGGGATTGCGTTCTGAATCGGAGTGCAGCAGTCTGCGGGCAGGGCGGAACCGGGAACGGAGCGAGCCTCGCGACGGGGCGACGCAAATGTCCGGTTTGTGTCTGCCAATCGTTCATAAAATGGCGGATAAATTCCGGCGGGCTCTGCACAGAATCCGCGCGGTGTGTTAAGATTGTGTTAAGACAGATTTGACAGTAAATACTGATACAAAAGGGAACGGAAGCAGTAAAGGGATGAAGGCAGAAAGCAGGGACAGAGCGCCGGTCGGTGCAGGGGATGAGCAGGAAGCGCTGAGCGGGAAGCGTCTGGTGGAAATATCAGATGTGCTGAACAAGCCGCAGGAGGCGATGCTGTTCGATACGGAAATTTTTCCGCTGCCGGTGCGGCCGCACTGGCATTATTATATGGAAATCATGTGCATGATACGGGGCAGTATTCAGGTCGAGAGCGACGGGGAGACGGCCATCCTGCATGCCGGTGATTTTTACATGGTTTTCCCGGAAACCGTGCACGCGATGTATGCGGTGGGCAGAGAACCGGCGCTTTATGAAGTGCTCAAATTTGATGTTAATAAACTGCATTCAGGCAATACTTATGCGCCGAAGCTCGGCGTCATTCTGCGCAGCGCCCGCAACGCCCAGAAAGCGCCCATGCTGCTGGAAGAGGCCAAGATCCGGGGGATGGAGATTGCGGAGACGATGCGCAGGATCCGCGAAGAGCTGGAGCGCAAAGAGTACGGATACGACATTCTGGTGCAGAGCTCCATCAGCAGTATTCTCGTAGGAGTGCTGCGGGTCTGGCGACGGGAGGGATACAACCTCGACAGCGCGATGGCGGCGGACACGGAGGGCGTTTCCATTCACAATATCACAGCCTATATTGACGATCATGCGGGGGAGGATCTGAAGGTGGAGCAGCTGGCGGCCAAGTGCAGCATGAGCTATTCGTATTTTGCCAAGAGCTTTCACAGTCTCTACGGACGGTCCTGCAAAGAGTATATCGAGCTGATCCGGATCTGCAAGGCGGAGGATCTGCTGCTTTTCACCGACTGTGATTTAAGCTATATCAGTCAGGAAACAGGGTTTGCGGACAGTTCGCACCTGATTAAGACGTTCCGGAAATTAAAGGGAATCACGCCGAAACAGTACAAGACCAGAAACAAGGGATAGCGGGGAGCGCGCGGCGGCCAAACAGGTTCAAAATGCAATACTTTGGCGAGCGATGCGCGATACTATCAGAGGGGAGAGTATGGTATAAACAGACTTTGTAAGATACACAAAGTCTGTACGAAGCAGCCGAGCTGCCTCGGGAAATGCGTGACTTTGCGGGGGATATGACATTTTAGAGAATACAGGAGGGGTTATGGCAGAATTTGACTATGGAAGAATCAGGGAACCGGAATTCTTTGCGCAGAATCGCATGGAGGCGCACTCGGATCACGCGTATTATGCGTCGCGGGAGGAGGCGGAGAGAGGGGAGAGCAGTTTCGTGATTTCGCTCGACGGCCTCTGGAAGTTCTCCTATGCGCGCAATATCGCGGAGGCGCCGAAGGATTTCATGCGTGACGACTATGACTGCGGCGCGTGGGAGGATATTCGCGTGCCGGCGCATATTCAGATGGAGGGATATGACCGGCCGCAGTACGCGAACGTGGAGTATCCATGGGACGGCCATGAGGAGATTGAGCCGGGGCAGATTCCGGAGCGGTTTAATCCGACGGCCAGCTATGTGAAATATTTTACCGTTCCGGAGGGATTCGGGCGGGACGGACTGACGGTGACGTTCGACGGGGCGGAGAGCGGTCTTGCGCTCTGGTGCAACGGGGCGTACGTGGGATACAGCGAGGATTCGTTCACACCGGCGTCGTTTGATCTGACGCCGTATGTGCGGGAAGGGGAGAACAAGCTCGCCGCACAGGTCTATAAATGGACGGCGGGCAGCTGGTGCGAGGATCAGGATTTCTTCCGCTTCTCGGGAATTTTCCGCAGCGTCTGGCTGAAAGCGCGTCCGGCGGTTCACATCGCGGATCTGGAGGTTCGCACGAATTTTCCGCAGAGCGGCGGGGTACAGGGGCAGGATGCGGAGAAAGTGGAAGGTGCAGGAGCCGGGGCGGATCGGTTTGACCGGGCGCAGCTTGAGATTAAAATAAAGGCGGACGCGGCGGGAAGGATCGCATACTCTCTGTATGAACTGGGCGACCTGACGATGGTGCGGGATACGAGGCCTCTTTTTGATGAGAGAGCGCTTGTTTTCAGGCAGGAGAGGGTGCTGCAGTCCGGGGAGAACCGCGAGACCTTTGCGGTGGAGAGTCCGGCGCTGTGGAGCGCGGAGGAACCGAATCTCTATCTGCTTGTCATGGAGACGATCGGTGAGAGCGGCGCGCTGCAGGAGACGGCAGTGCAGTACGTCGGTTTCCGGACGTTTGAGATCGGAGAGGATCATGTGATGCGCCTGAACGGACAGCGCATTGTCTTCCACGGCGTGGATCGTCATGAATTCGGCACATATGCGGGACGGGCTCTGTCGGAAGAGGATATGGTCAGGGATCTCGTCACGATGAAGCAGAACAACATCAACGCGGTGCGCACGAGCCATTACCCGAACAGCAGCGCTTTCTATTCGCTGTGCGACCGGTACGGCATTTACCTGATCGCGGAGATGAATCTCGAGACCCACGGGACATGGGGCGCTTATCTGCAGGGCAGCAGGCCGTATGAGTATGTGCTGCCGGGGGATCATGAGGCGTGGAGAGAACTGGTGGTGGACAGAGCGCGCTCCGGTTTCATGCGCGACCGCAACCATCCGTCGATTCTGATCTGGTCCTGCGGAAACGAGTCGTTCGGAGGTCGGGACATTCTGGAGATGACGCGCTTTTTCCACGAAGCGGATCCGACGCGGCCGGTGCATTACGAGGGCGTCGCCAACGACGGGCGTTATCCGGAGACGACGGATATTGAGAGCCGAATGTACATGAAGGCGGGAGAGCTCAGGGCTTTCCTGAAGGAACACAGGGAGAAGCCGATGATCGAGTGCGAGTACACACATGCGATGGGCAACTCCAACGGAGGCATGCAGCTCTACACGGAATACGCCTATGAGGAGCCGCTGTATCAGGGCGGATTCATCTGGGATTATATCGACCAGAGCATTGCCAAAAAGGATCGCTACGGCGAGGAATTCCAGGCGTACGGCGGGGATTTCGACGACCGTCCGACGGATTATAATTTCAGCGGAAACGGGATCGTTTACGGCGGAGACAGAAGTCCGTCGCCCAAGATGCAGGCGGTCAGATACAATTACAGAGGAATCGACGTGCAGATTGATCCGCAGGCGGGAACGGCGCAGATCTTCAACCGGTATCTTTTCACGGACACGAGCCGGTTTGAAGCCCTTGTGACAGTGCTGCGCGAAGGAGCGGAGATCTACCGCGGGCATCTGGAAATTTCGGTTCCTGCCCAGAGCAGGGAGCAGGTTTCGCT
Organism: Eubacteriales bacterium; assembly: GCA_030524225.1. GTDB lineage: Bacteria > Bacillota > Clostridia > Lachnospirales > Lachnospiraceae > CAG-791. The sequence continues at coordinate 2,989 of JAUNGV010000010.1, read as the reverse complement.
GGGGCTGGAAGCGTGGAGAGAGAGGCTTGCGCGGCAGGGCGGCGCGGCAGCGGGAGAGTATGTGATCCGTCTCAGCTTCCTGTTAAAAGAGGAGCGCTGCTACGCGTCCCGCGGCCACGAAGTCGCGTTCGGAGAGGCTTCGTTTGTGGTGCGGGAGCAGACGGAGGCGGCAGGCACAGTCCTGACGGGACGTCCGGTGTACGGAAGCGGGCTGCGGATCGCACGGCCGCAGAAGCTGAGCGTGGTGCGGGGCGATTTCAATATCGGCGTGCGGGGAGAAAATTTCGAGGCTCTTTTCTCGATTCTCTACGGCGGAATGAACTCCTACCGATACGGCGGAGTGGAAATGCTGGCGGCGATGCCGAAACCGAATTTCTGGCGCGCTCCCACCGACAACGATCTGGGCAATAATATGCCGGGACGGTACGCGCAGTGGAAGATTGCGAGTCTGTACTCCACCTACAAGCAGCAGGCGGTGCCGGAGTACGCGGGATATCACAGAGGCGTGGAACCCACGGTGAACGTGGAAAACGGGCCGGACGGGCAGCCGGAGACGGTCACAATCACCTATACCTATTTCCTGCCGACGAAACCGGCGGCGCAGTGCGCGCTTTCCTACCGCGTCTGGGGAGACGGAACGGTGGAGACGACGCTTTCCTATGATCCGGTGAAGGAGCTGGGCGATATGCCGGAATTCGGCGTGATGCTCAAGATGAGCGCGGACTACGACCGTCTGACATGGTACGGCTACGGACCGGACGACTGCTACGCGGACCGGATGCCGGGAGCGAAGCTGGGACTGTGGACGGGCACGGCCGGGGAGCAGATGGCGAAATACCTGATGCCGCAGGAGTGCGGCAACAAGGCGGGCGTGCGTATGGCGAAGGTGACGGACGCACGGGGCAGAGGGCTTCTCTTTGCGGCGCAGAGCGGAGAGGGGATGAACTTCTCGGCGCTGCCGTATACGCCGCATGAAATCGAAAACGCGATGCATCCGTTTGAACTGCCGAAGGTGCACTACACGGTGGTGCGTCTGTCGCTGGCACAGATGGGCGTGGGCGGCGACGATTCGTGGGGCGCGCTGACGCTGCCGGAGTATCTCGTCGATGCGTCGGAGCCGATGCGCTTCACCTTCGCGTTCCGGGGGATCTGAGCCTGAGGAACAGTCAAATTTTGAAGTTTGCAGAGCCGCAGACAAGCTGCGGCATGGAGGAAAAGACCGCGCATATGCCCGATGGCATATGTGCAGTCTGGCAGTTTTGCGGAGGAGCGCACAAAACTGCCGCATCGCAGCCGGAAAACCACCTTCGTGGATTTTCCGGCGCGGCCTGAGCAAAGAACGCTCCGGCATGGAGGAAAAAATGAAAATACCGGGAAGAGAAGTATTGGAGAAAATTTACGGGGAATTTGATGTCAGCGGCGCGCGCTACGAGAAGCTGGCGGAGAAGTTTGAGAGTCTGTTCCACAGAGACGACGCGGAATTTTTCACCGCGCCGGGGCGTACGGAGATCGTGGGCAATCACACGGATCACAACGGCGGCAAGATTCTTGCGGCCAGTATCGATATGGATACGATCGGGGCGGCAGCCTCCAATACGACGGGGGTGATCACGATTATCAGCGAGGGATACAGCAAGCCGATCGTCGTGGATTTGAAGAATCTCGCGGATGCGCCGAAGGAGCAGGGGAGCGTCTCTCTTGTCGCGGGCATGGCGGAGGCGGTGCAGTCGATGGGCTATCGGGTCGGCGGGTTCGACGCGTATGTCTCGACGGAGGTGATTCCCTCTGCGGGCGTGAGTTCTTCTGCATCCTTTGAAATGCTTGTCTGTGCAATTCTGAATTACTTTTACAACGAGAACCGGATGACCTACGCGGAGTATGCCCGGATCGGTCAGTACGCGGAGAATCATTTCTGGAATAAGGCGTCGGGGCTGATGGATCAGATGGCGTGCGCGGCGGGCGGAGCGATTCTGCTCGATTTCTCCGACGGGGTGAAGTGCGAGAAGCGAGCGTTTTCCTTCTCCGACTATGGATATGAGCTGGTGATCGTCAACACCGGCAAGGGACATGCGGATCTGAGTGCGGAGTACTCCTCAATTCCGAACGAAATGAAGGCGGTGGCCGCGGAGCTGGGTGTCTCTTTGCTGTGCGAGAGCAGCAAGGCGGCTCTGATGGAGAAGCTCCCGGAGATCCGCAAGAAGCTCGGAAACGACAGGGCCATCCTGCGGGCGCTTCATTTCTACACGGAGAACGAGAGAGTGGAGGAGATTGACGCGGCGATCGCAGCGGGCGACAAGGATGCGATTCTCGCGGTTCTGACCGCGTCCGGCAATTCCTCATGGAAGTGGCTGCAGAACTGCCATGTGGCGACGGCGCATGAGGAGCAGAGTATCTGCATGGCGCTGGCGCTCACAGAGATGTTCCTGAAGGAAATCGGAGACGGCGCGTGCCGGATACACGGGGGCGGCTTTGCCGGCGTGATCATGGCGGCGGTGCCGAAGGAACGCGTGGAGGAGTACAAAGCGTACATCGGACGTCTCGTCGGAGAGGAAAACGTACATCCGATGAACATCCGGCAGACAGGCGCGGTGCATGTGGAATAGGCGGCCGGACAGAGGCGGTCAGGCTGTGTCGGACGTTCGTTCCGCGAGTGCCTGTCGTGAGAATACATAGCGCAGCGCGGCAGAACGCAATTGGAATAGGAACAGTTCGGAAATAGAAGAAAGAGACAGAGCAAGGAAACAGAACAATAGAAACAGAGGAAAACGCAGAAAAGGGCGGTTTTGATGTGGAATCACATTCAAAGCCGTTCTTTTTTTCACATTTTTTTCACATCTTTATCACGATTTAAACGAATTCCTTCCGTATTCTGGTGAGCGTGGATATTTGACGCTTGGATAGAAAAGAAAACCGCCGGAGACAAATGCGGCGGGGGAGGACGCTATGGACGCCAGAGAAACAAAGCCTGCAGAGAAGAATACAAAGCAGC
>JAUNGV010000078.1 GCA_030524225.1 Eubacteriales bacterium | reverse complement strand
GACTTTGCAAGGTTAAATTCCATATGAGGATGGAATTTAACTTTGCGAGTGACTAACGCATAAGTTTCCGCAGGGTATCTGGCGTGTCGGGAAAGCCTGTGGTACAATAACTTTGTATACAATCACGGGCGTCACCAAACTGCCGCGCCGCAGCCGGACAACAGAGCCGCGGATGGGCAGGCGCGATTTGGGCAAAGAGCGCTTCGCTATGGAGGAATTATGGTATTGAACTGTATTCGCACGGGAATCGTGCTGTTGTTTGTCATTCTCTTTCTGATTGTCAGCATTCCGGTCTATTTTGTCTTCTGGCTGATCGGCAGAATTTCACCGGAGACAAAGGATAAGGCGAGCTTTCACTGGGTGCGGGGGGCGTTTCATGTTATCCTCTTCCTGGCGGGAACCCGGGTGACGGCGATCGGGGAGGAGAAGATTCCCAGAGACAGGGCGGTTCTTTATATCGGAAATCACCGGAGTCTTCTGGACATCGTGATCACGTATGTGCGCGTGCCGGGGCTGACGGGGTATCTGGCGAAGAACCAGCTGGCAAAGATCCCGCTCCTGCGCGGATGGGCGAAGAATATTCACTGTCTCTTCCTTGACCGTGAGGATATCCGGCAGGGACTGCAGACGATTCTGGCAGCGATTGAGCTGATCAAATCAGGAATTTCGGTGTTCGTGTTCCCGGAGGGGACGCGCAATCATGTGGAGGGGACGCTCCTGCCGTTTCACGCCGGAAGTTTCAAGATCGCATTAAAGAGCGGATGCCCTATCGTTCCGGTGACGATTGTCGGAGCGGGCGATCTTCTGGAGGATCACTGGCCGGGCTGCAAAGCGGCGCATGTGGTGGTGGAGTTCGGAGATCCGATCGACACCCTCTCCCTCTCCGCCGAGGAGAAGAAGCGGATTCCCGAGAGAGTCAGGGAACTCATCGCGCAGACGTATGAAAAGAATAAGGGTATGATCTGAATAATAGTTCAGCCAGCCGCGAAGCGGCGGAAAGTGCGGCAGCGCGGTCCCTCGAATGGCGCGGGCTGAACTGTTACATGATCATTATGATAAAAACAGAAAAGGACAGCGCACTATGAAAGCAAAGAGAACCATGGCCGTCGCGGAGAGCACGAGACTCGCGGACGGCGTCTACAGTCTGACATTACAGTATCGCAGGGGAGAGGGGCCGGAGCAGGTGACGCCGGGACAGTTCGTCGGCGTTTACCTGAACGATCCGTCGGCGCTGCTGCCGAGACCGATCAGCGTCTGCCGCTGGAATGAAGAGAGCGCGCGTCTGCGTCTCGTCTACCGCGTGGCAGGCAGGGGAACCGGGGAGCTCTCCGCGCTGCGGGAGGGAGACGAGGTCTCCGTTCTCGGGATGCTGGGCAACGGTTATGATCTGAAGAAGCTGTCGGGCAAACACGTGCTGCTGCTGGGCGGAGGGATCGGGATTCCGCCGATGCTGGAGCTGGCGGCGGCGCTCAGGAGAGAGAGGGAGCGCTGTCCGGAAGCGGGCGGGGGGCGCGTGACGGCAGTGCTCGGATACCGGGACAGCCAGCTCTTTTTGAAAAAGGAGTTCGACGAGGTGTGCGACGAGGTTTTAGTCGCGACGGAAGACGGGAGCGCCGGCGCGAAGGGAAACGTTCTGGATGCCGTGCGGGAGGCGGGACTTGCGCCGCAGATCGAGGCGGTCTGCGCCTGCGGGCCGATGCCGATGCTGCGGGCGGTGAAGCGCTTTGCACAGGAGGCCGGGGCGGAAGCGTCTGCAGGCGTGCCCTGCTACATTTCTCTCGAGGAGAGGATGGCGTGCGGCGTGGGAGCGTGCCTTGGCTGCGTCTGTAAGACGACGGAGGTGGACGAACACTCCAAAGTGCACAACGCGAGAATCTGCACCGAGGGGCCGGTCTTTGAGGCCGGGCAGGTGGATATCGGCTGACGCCGCAGTACGGGAGGTAAGGCTGGAACGCTGTCCGGCAGTATGGTTTCGGTCTGGAGGTTTTGTGGAGGAGCGTCACAAATCACAACGCAAAATCAAAGATTTTGCTGGACATGGCAGGCGCGAATGGGAGATTCACGTCGCCCCGTCGCGAGGGACGCTCCGGAATGGAGATTAAGTATGGAACAACAGGCAGGGATACAGAAGCCCGATATGTCAGTTTCTCTTTGCGGCGTCACGCTGAAAAATCCGGTGATGACCGCGTCGGGAACGTTTGGCTCCGGAATGGAGTACTCGGAATTTGTGGATTTGAATCGTCTGGGCGCGGTGGTGACGAAGGGCGTGGCGAACGTCCCGTGGCCGGGAAATCCGACGCCCCGCGTGACGGAGGTCTGCGGGGGTATGCTCAATGCGATCGGTCTGCAGAATCCGGGCGTTGAGGTGTTTGCGCAGAGAGATCTCCCTTTTTTGCAGCAGTTTGACACGAAGGTGATCGTCAACGTCTGCGGCAAGAGTGTGGAGGACTATCTCGAGGTGGTGGAGCGGCTCTCCGGCGAGGAGACGGTGGATATGCTGGAGATCAACGTCTCCTGCCCCAACGTCAAGGAGGGGGCGATCGCATTCGGACAGAAGGCGGACGCGCTCTACGGCATCACGCAGGAGATTAAGAAGAAGGCGAAGCAGCCTGTTATTATGAAGCTCTCCCCGAACGTCACGGATATCGCGGAGATGGCGCGGGCGGCAGAGGCCGCGGGAGCGGATGCGATCTCTCTGATCAACACGATCACGGGAATGAAGATCGACATCGAGAGACGGCGCTTCGTGCTCGCCAACAAGACCGGAGGAATGTCAGGGCCGGCCATCAAACCGATTGCGGTGCGCATGGTGTATCAGGCGGCGCAGGCGGTCAGAATCCCGATCATCGGAATGGGCGGAATCGCCACGGCGGAGGATGCGGTGGAGTTCCTGATGGCGGGGGCGACAGCGGTTGCGGTGGGAGCGATGAACTTCCACGAACCTGCTGCGACGGTGGAGGTCATCGACGGAATCGAAGCGTATCTGCGCGGACACCGGATTGCGGATGTGAAGGAACTGATCGGCTGCGTCGGAGAATAGGGAACCGGCGACAGATCTTGTGACAGGAGAGCGATTGTTTATGGAAAAACATCTTACCAGAAACGCATATGCCAAAATCAATATTGCGCTGGACGTGGCGGGCCGGCGGGAAGACGGCTATCATCTCGTCGATATGGTCATGCAGACGGTCGATCTGTGCGATACGCTCACCTTTTCCCTGCGGGAGGACGGCGAGGTGCGGCTGCGAGTCCTGCGCGAGAGCGCGCAGTGGGAACTTGGGGGAGTGGAGGCGTACGGCCCGGAGCGGACGCGCGTGGAACTGGGATGGGATGCGGACGGCTCCTGGCGTCTGTCCAGAGACAGCGTCTGCACCGTGCAGGGGGGAACCTGCATGGAGGATTCCTCAGCCGGGGAAGTTCCGGACGGAGCGGACAATCTGGTTTGCCGGGCGATCGAGGTGATGCGCCGGGAATATGGAATTTCGCAGGGAGTGGACGTTACGCTGACAAAGCGCATTCCCGTTGCGGCCGGAATGGCGGGGGGCAGCACGGACGCCGCCGCCGCGTTTCTGGCGGTGAAGGAGCTCTTTGATCTGCCGTGCAGCATAGAAGAGCTGGAGCGGCTGGCAACGCCGCTGGGCGCGGATATTCCGTATTGTCTGAGGGGCGGCACGATGCGGGCGCAGGGAATCGGAGAGATTCTGACGCCGCTGCCTGCGGCGCCGGACTGCGCGCTTGTGGTGGTGAAGCCGGATTTTGCGGTATCGACGCCCTGGTGCTACCGGGAGATCGACGGGAAGGAGATCACGAGGCGGCCGGATGTGGAGGCGCTGATCCGCGCGCTCGGCAAAAGGGACGTGGAGCGGATGTGGGCGCTGGCGGACAATGTGCTGGAGCAGGCGACGGGAGAGGCCTATCCGGTGATCGGCGCTCTGGAGGACTTCCTGCTGGAAAAGGGCGCGCGCCGGGCCATGATGACAGGGAGCGGGCCGACGGTGTTCGGGGTGTTTGACAGCCGTCAGGAGGCGCAGCAGGTGTGCGGAATGCTGCGCAGGAATCCGGATTACGGCAAATACGAGATTTTCTGCACGCATTTGAAGAATCCGGAAACGGACAAGGAAGCGTAGAACAGAGCGCGCAGCGCATCGGAATGACAGGGCAGAAGCTGTCTGTGCGGATTTCTGCCCGTGATACCGCCAAGCAGCAGCGCTGAGAGAATATTCGGGAAAGGAAGGATGACATGCAGGATCATTTGGCACCTAACGAGGAACAGTATCTGCCCCTTCGGGAGTCGGTTTTCAATACGCTGCGCAAAGCCATCCTGACAGGGGAGTTAAAACCCGGAGAGCGGTTGATGGAGATTCATCTGGCAAACCGGCTGGGCGTATCCAGAACACCGATCCGGGAGGCAATCCGCAAGCTGGAGCTGGAGGGGCTGGTGAAAATCATCCCGCGCAGCGGGGCGCAGGTGGCGCAGATCTCGGAGAAGGAACTGAAAGACGTGCTGGAGGTGCGGCGCTCTCTCGACGTTCTGTGCGCCGTGCTGGCGAGCCAGCGCATTACGCCGGAGGAAAAAGTGCGGCTGAAACAGGCGTGCGCCTCTTTTGAAAAGGTGACGAAGACGGGAGATCAGGTGGAGATCGCCCGGGCAGACGTGGAATTCCACGATATTATCTCGGAAGCCACGAAGAACCGGCGGCTGATCCAGATTCTCGGCAATCTGGCAGATCAGATTTACCGTTACCGCTTCGAGTATATCAAGGATGATCTGCGGTACGAGCAGCTGGTCAGAGAGCACTATGCGATCTGCCGGGCCATTGTGGAGGGAGATGAGAGCGCGGCCTCCCAGAGTGCCAAAATCCACATTGATCATCAGGAGGAATCGATTCTTCGCCAGCTCCATCTGACGAAGCAGGCGGGCTTTTTCCGGAAGGAAGTGTCGTTGCATGGAAAAGAGTGATCTTAGGCTGGCGCCGATCGGTGTGTTTGACTCCGGTGTCGGTGGACTGACGGTGGCGCGCGAAATGATGCGCCAGATGCCGAATGAGAGAATTATTTACTTCGGGGACACGGCCCGCGTGCCCTACGGAAGCAAATCCCGGGAGACGGTGACCAAATATTCGGAGCAGATTGTCCGATTCCTGCTGGAGCAGAAGGTCAAGGCGATTGCGGTGGCCTGCAATACGGCCAGCGCCTATGCGCTGGGAAAGCTGGAGGAGGAGACGCCGGTTCCCATGATCGGCGTGATCAAGCCGGGGGCGAGAGCTGCGGTGCAGGCGACCCGAAACGGCAAGATCGGTGTGATCGGCACGGAGGGAACGATTTCCAGCGGGATCTATCCGGAGTATATCAGGCAGCTGAATCCACAGGCGCAGGTGCTGGGCAGGGCGTGTCCCCTTTTCGTACCGCTGGTCGAGGAGGGACTGCTGGAGGATCCCGTGACGGATGAGATTGCAAGGCGCTATCTGACCGAGCTGATGGACGAGGGAATCGACACGCTGATTCTGGGGTGTACCCACTACCCGCTGATCCGTTCCACCATCGGCCGCGTGGTCGGTGACGGTGTGACACTCGTCAATCCGGCCTATGAGACGGCGCGGGAACTCAAAGTCATGCTGGGAGAAAAGGGACTTCTCTCGGAGGAAAAACCGGAGCTTGGCGGTGAGAGTCAGTACCGGTTTTATGTCAGCGACATGGCGGACAAGTTCAGGCGGTTTGCAAACGGGATTATTAAATACGGTATTCTATCGGCGAAAACAGTGCATATTGAGCGGTATTGAGCAGCGGCGGAGACGGAGGCGGATATGACAGAACAGGTGTGGCTGACAATTACGGGCGAACAGATCTCTTCCGACGGGGAAAAGGAGCGCAATCAGACGAAGTGTCGGGCGAAGTACAAGAAGGCGGGGGAGAGTCATGTTCTGTTCTTTGAGGAACTCTGCGACGGAGCCTCCACGCCGATTGCAAACCGTCTGCTGATCGATCACGAGCGGATCGTGATTCATAAGACGGGAATGGTGGTCAGTAATCTGGTGCTTCAGAACGGCCACACCCACGACTGTCTCTATGAGACGCCCTACGGCGCGCTGCCGATGAAGATCCAGACCTCGCATGTCGCCTGCCTCGAGACAGCGCAGGGGATTCACGCCCGGGCCAGATACCGTCTGGCGCTGGATCCTGCCTATACGACGGAGTGTACGGTGACGATCCGGATCGAACCGCTGCCTGCAGAAGGAGCGGAGACGACGCGGTGAGCGGGAAGAATAAAAGAAAAAAAGAAAGGTGAGGGAAATCGTGATCCATGATCCGATTCCCTCACCTTTTTCCTTCCGGTATTTCCTTTTAGTCCTGCTGTCCGGTATTTGTCAGATACCGTTTTATTTGACAGGCTTGCTGCCGGTGCGCTCCTGAAAACGCTCCATTGCGCGGCGGAACGCGCTCTTTTTCTTCGGCGGCTCGGCGAGACCTTTGCCGCGCATTCCCTTGACGTTGATGATGTAGATGCCGCTGATCGTGGCCTTGACTTCCCTCTTGACAGGGACGGTGTCAAAAATCTTCTCATCGCAGACGAGGCTGACGATCTGGGGACCGACCTTGGCCTTGACGATCGGGAGTTTCTGCCAGCGCAGATACCACGGCGTCTGGTCGAGCACCATCTGCGGCAGTCCCGATTCCTTGAGCTTCATTCTCTTCTTGTCGATGACGAGCATGGTCAGGGTCTGCTTGGCTGCATTGAGCCGCTCCTCCTGCTCCGCCTGTCTTTTCTGCGCCTTCTTGCCGAGGAAGTACAGGGCGATCAGAACAGCGACGAGCACGACGAGAATCACGAGTAATACAATTGTCAGGGTGTTCACGTTTACCTCCATGTCGGAACGCATGTATTGGATTCTGACCGCGGGCCGACATAAAATATTGTAGCATATCAGGCAGGCCGGTTCAACACTGCCGGTAAAAAAAGCTTTTAAGATAAGGCGCGGTGTGATAAACTTATCTAATATTGCGAAAGGAGCAAAGCAGTTCATGAAAAAAGGAATGATCATTGCGGCGCTGGCGCTCTCCATGGCGGGAATGCTGGCGGGCTGCAGTCAAAAGGACCCCGCTTATCTGAGCGGAATTAAGGCGGAGGATTATGTGGAACTGCCGGATTACAGTTCAATTCCGGCGCAGGAGACGGAGCCGTCGGTTTCCGATGAGTATCTGGATACGTATATCCAGTACGTTCTGGCCTCCAATGCACAGAATGTGGAAGTGACGGACCGGGATGAGGTGCAGGAGGGCGACATCGCCAATATCGACTACGTTGGCCGGATTGACGGCGAGGAGTTTGACGGCGGCAGTGCGACGGATACGAACCTGACCATCGGTTCGGGGCGTTTTATCGACGGGTTTGAAGACGGACTGATCGGCGCGAAGGTCGGAGAGACCGTGACGCTGGATCTGAAGTTCCCGGACGACTATTCGAGCGAGGAGGTCGCCGGCAAGGATGTGGAGTTCACGGTGACGGTGAATAAAATCCTCGAGACCCAGACACCGGAGCTGACGGACGAGTTCGTTGCGCAGCAGGGAATCGACGGCGTGACGACGGTGGAGGAGTACCGCACCTACTGCTACGATCAGCTGATGGAGCAGGCGCAGGCCTCCTATGACAGCAGCGTGCAGAATCAGATCGTGCAGTGGCTGGAGGATAATGCGACCTTCAAACAGGATCCGCCGGAGGAGATGGTGACCCGTTACAACACGACGTACACGGAGAACTTCAACGCGTATGCGCAGAATTACGGTCTGGATCTGGAGACCTACATGACGTATATGGGTTCGAGCGCGGACACCTATGAGCAGGATATTCAGGACATGGCGCTGCGGGCGGCCAAGGAATATATCATTCTGCAGGCAATCGCCGACAGGGAGGATCTGAACATCTCTGACAGCGAGTTCAACACCGAACTCTCCACCGCGGCGGCTTCCTCGGGCTACAGCTCGGTGGACGACTTCGAGGAGGTGGTGGACACCGAGGCGTACCGCGAGTACCTGATGGTGCAGGACGTTCTCGAGTTCCTGATGGACAGAGCGGTTGTGACGGAGCCGACCGAAGAGGAGAGCAGCGACACCGCGGCGGATGCGGCAACTGCGGAGGAATCCGCAGAAGCGGCAAGCACCGAGGCGACTGCGGAGGAATCCGCTGAGGCGGCAAGCACCGGAGCAAGTGCGGAGGACGCAGCGGATACCGGGGCGTCTGAGGCTGAGTAAACGGACTGGCAGTGCTGACAGGGCGGAGGCCAGGATGCCGCCCGGATCGGCTGGGATGTGCGGTGACACGCACAGGCATAAAGACAGTCCGGCTGTCAGAATGGCAGTGAGAGAGAAAGTGCAGGCACCTGCGGAGCGGGAGAGAACCGCTTTGCGGGTGTCTTTTTCTTTGAAGCGCCCGTTGCATATGAATGATAAGAACAGTATAATCTACAGTGAAAGCCTGACAAGCGCCTGTGCCGGAGGATGAGGGGGTTCGTCCTCCGGCACAGATATTTGTCAGGGGAAGAGACTGGCAAGAAGAGTGCAGTCTGAAGCGCTGCGATCAGGCGCGGGATGACGCTCTGTTGATGAAAAGTGGGATATGAAGAGAGAACAGGAGAGCACAGTGGAGAAATTGACGGAACTCAAAGATATTTTTGCCGCACCGGAGCATTTCGCAGAGCAGAATGTGACTGTGGGCGGCTGGATCAGAAGCAACCGGGATTCCAGGACATTTGGATTCCTGACTGTCAGCGACGGCTCCTGCTTTTCCTCTATGCAGATTGTATACAGTGACGGGCTGCCGAATTTTGTGGAGATTGCCCGTCTCGGCGTCGGTGCGTCGGTGCTGGCGCGGGGGCGGATTGTGGCGACGCCGCAGGCCAGACAGCCCTTTGAGATGCAGGCGCAGGAGATTGTGGTGGAAGGAGAGTCCGATCCCGCCTATCCTCTGCAGAAGAAGCGCCACAGCTTCGAGTATCTGCGCACCCTGCCGCATCTGCGCGCCCGGACGAATACGTTTCAGGCGGTTTTCCGTGTGCGCTCGCTGGCAGCTTATGCGATTCACTCCTTTTTCAGGGAGAGAAATTTCGTCTATGTCCACACGCCTCTGATTACGGGGAGCGACTGCGAAGGCGCGGGGGAGATGTTCCGCGTGACGACGCTGCCCATGGAGAAGGTGCCGGTGACGCCGGAGGGTGCGGTGGACTATACGGCGGACTTCTTCGGGAAGGAGACAAACCTGACGGTGAGCGGTCAGCTCGATGCGGAGACGTATGCGCTCGCCTTCCGGAACGTCTACACCTTCGGGCCGACTTTCCGCGCGGAGAATTCCAATACGACCCGTCATGCGGCGGAGTTCTGGATGATCGAGCCGGAGTTTGCGTTTGCAGATCTGACGGATGATATGCATCTGGCGGAGGATATGCTGAAATATGTGATCGCCTATGTGCTGGAGAATGCGCCGGACGAGATGGCGTTTCTGAATGAATTTGTGGACAAGGGGCTGCTGGCGCGGCTGCGCCATGTGATGGAGTCTGATTTCGCCCATGTCACCTACACGGAGGCGGTGGAGATCCTGGAGCGTCACAACGAGGAGTTTGATTACAAGGTCTCGTGGGGCTGCGATCTGCAGACTGAGCATGAGCGGTACCTGACAGAGAAGGAATTCGGGCGGCCTGTGTTTGTGACCGATTACCCGAAGGAGATCAAGGCCTTTTATATGAAGCTGAACGAGGACGGGAAGACGGTCGCGGCGATGGACTGCCTCGTGCCGGGAATCGGGGAGATCATCGGCGGCAGCCAGCGCGAGGACAGGCTGGAGGTGCTGGAGAGACGGATGGACGAGCTGGGGATGGGCCGGAAGGAGTATGAGTTCTATCTGGATCTGCGGCGTTACGGCTCGGTGCGCCATGCGGGCTTCGGCCTTGGCTTCGAGCGCTGCGTCATGTATCTGACAGGCATGGGCAATATCCGCGACGTGATTCCGTTCCCGCGGACGGTGGGGAACTGCGAACTGTAGGATAGAGAGCCGGCGGGCAGAGACAGGAAGCGGGCGTCCGGATCTGCGGAGGTGCATTGGGATCTGAAACGGCGCTGCCACAGTGCGGCGGAGGATGATGACGCAGCTGCGGGGAGATCAGGAGACAGGAACCGGGAGTTCGTGCACAGAAGCGTAGGAGTAAATGAAATTTTGAGGAAAACGGAAGCGTTTAGGATACAGGAACAAAAGAGGACAGGAGAGAGCGGAAGCGGCACGAAGGAACAAGGCGCGCGCGGCGGGCGAAGAGGGCACGCGGCGCGCGCGCTGGCTCTTTTGCTGTGTATCGGAATCACGGCGGGCGGTGTTCTTCCGGCAAGGGCGAGCTCTGTCAGCGATCTGGAGCGGCAGAAAGAGGAGACGCAGAATAAGCTCAATTCGGCGCAGGGTAATCTCTCCTCGCTGGAGGGTCAGCAGGAGGAGATCAGCGATGCCATGAACGAGGCGAATGCGGAACTCGTGCAGAATATGGCGAGCGTGCAGCTGCTGGAGGAGCAGATCGCGGATACGGAGGAGCAAATAGACGTCAAGCAGCAGGAATACGACGAGGCCAAAGTAAAGGAAGAGGAACAGTATGAGGCGATGAAGAAGCGCATCCGGTTCATGTACGAGAAAGGCGATGTGAACTATGTGCAGATTCTCATGCAGGCGACCTCTTTCGGAGATATGCTCAATAAGACGGTCTATATCGAAAAGCTCTACGAGTATGACCGGCAGCTGCTCGAGGAGTATCAGGAGACGAAGCGGCAGGTTGAGGAGGCGAAGACGTCTCTCGAGAATGAGAAATCGGAGCTGGAGGCCTCCAAAGAGGGACTGCAGGAGGAACAGGACGCCCTGCAGAGCAAGCTGGACGATATGCAGAGTCAGTACGACGATTACGATGTGCGGATTTCCCAGGCACAGCAGGAGGCTGCGGAGTTGAAGGCGCAGGTCAAACAGCAGACGGCGCAGATTGCCGCGATCCAGGAGGAAGAGGCGCGCAAGGCTGAGGAGGCCAGAAAAGCGGCGGAAGAGGCCGAAAGGAAGAAGGCCGAGGAGGAAGCAAAGAAAAAGGAGCAGGAGCAGGCGTCCTCCGGAACGTCCTCCAGCCAGTCGTCGGGGAACACGAACAGCAGCTCCTCTTCAGGGTCCGCTGGCAGTTCCTCGTCCTCTTCGTCTTCCTCATCGACGAAGACATACGCCGCGCCGGGGGCGGCCACGGGACAGAACGTCGCCAATTACGCCTGCCAGTTTGTGGGCAATCCGTATGTGTACGGGGGCACGAGCCTGACGAACGGGGCGGACTGCTCCGGATTTACGATGAGCGTCTACAAGGCCTTTGGCTACAGCCTGCCGCGAACGGCAGAGGAGCAGAGGAATGCGGGGACGGAGGTGGCGTCTCTGGAGGAAGCGCGGGCGGGGGATCTCGTCTGCTATCCGGGACACGTCGGTATCTATATCGGGAACGGAACGATTGTGCACGCTTCGACGGCGGCGACCGGCATCAAGTACAGCGTCGTGACATACCGCCCGATTCTGTGCATCCGCAGAATCATCAATTAATGTAAAGTGCGGGCAGAGTGATAAGCTTTCAGAGGAGAGCAGGAAGAGAAGCGCGGGCAGAAAAGTTCAGA
>JAUNGV010000077.1 GCA_030524225.1 Eubacteriales bacterium | reverse complement strand
TTTCATTACTATTTGTGCCGCCAACTAAAAGGCGGCGGAATGGATATTTTTATGAAAGTATTGATTTCCGTATACCGGGAAAAGCTTCTCGGCTTTGCATTGGAACAGGGAAAGGTGATTGAGGTTTTTCCGGCACAGCTGCGGCGGGAGACGTTTGCCGTGGGGGATATTGTGCTCGGACATGTAAAGGAGATTTCTCCGAGGATGGAGGCGGCCTTCGTGCGCCTGCTCCCCGCCGGGAAAAAGGCGGACAACGCCTATCTTTCCTTCCGGGAGATGAGCGGGGATCCGCCCTCTCTGCGCAGGGAACAGGATATTCCCGTGCAGATTGCGGCGCTGCCCGTCGGCAGCAAACCGGCGAAGCTCACGCAGAAACTGACTCTGTCCGGGCGCTACTGCGTCGTAGGGCTGCAGACGGAAGGACTGCATTTTTCCAAAAAGATAGCGGAGACGGACCGGGAGAGACTGCGGAAGCAGCTGCCGGACAGTATGCCCTACGGCGTTATTATCCGGACAGAGGCGGCGCAGCTGCTGTCCGGGGAGGAGAGTGCAGGAGGAAGAAAGGGTGCAGGAGCCGAAGAGGGAGCAGATTCGCTTTCTCCTCTTCTGGCGGAACTGGACGCCCTGCAGAAGAAAATGGACGAAATTCTGCGCGCCGCCGCATCGCGGACGTCGTATTCCGTGCTCTATCAGGAGGAAGCTGCTGTCATTGCCGGAATCCGCGCGCTGCGGCCGGAGGAGATTGTGATTGACCGCCTGCCGGATGCGCAGAAAGATTCTCATTTACAGCGGGAATTGGAGGCGCTCTGCGGAACGCTGCAGGAGGAGTTCGTGCAGGTTCCTGTGCGCCGCATTCCGGAAGACGGCGTGTCCTATCTGACACTCTGGGGGATTCCCTCTCAGATTGAAGAAGCGCTGGGAAAACGCGTGTGGCTTCCCTCCGGCGGCTATCTCGTGATTGAACGCACGGAGGCGCTCACAGCCATCGACGTCAACAGCGGCAGAAGCGACGCCTTTTCCCCGTCAAGAAGGAAAAGCGGCGCACAGGAGCGTCAGGCCGCCGTCCGCGCGCTGAATGAGGAGGCTGCCGAGGAATCATTCCGTCAGATCCGGCTGCGCAATCTCTCCGGTATGATTCTGATCGATTTTCTGAATATGGAGGACAGGGAACAGGAGGAAGCGCTGCTGGCACAGCTGCGCTCCTTCGCGGCAAAAGATCCCATCCACACGAGAGCTGTCGACATCACCGCGCTGGGCCTCGCGGAGATTACACGCAAAAAGACGGATGCGCCGATTGCGGACTGGCTGTAGGAAGGCGATAGCGTGAGCACATCGGCTGCGGACTGGCTGTAGGAAAGTGGAAACGGGACGCGTCGGCTGTGGACTGGCTGTAGGAAGGCGGCAGCGTGAGCACGTCGGCTGTGGACTGGTTGCGGGAAAACGGAGACGGGCCGCGGCGTTTTGCAGGGAAGAGAGCGGGGAATTCTGAGATGCAGGATTTTTATGAGGATGGTCACAGGAACTTCACAGGAGCGGGGCGAAAGAGCTCCCGCAGGAGAGGGAACCGGACAAATACAACAGGAAGGCGCCGTGCAGCCGGACGACGGCGCAGAAGACGGGACAGACGGAGCCGCCGCCAAGCGGCCATCCTCCTGCGGGTGCTGTGTGCTCTGGTTCTGCTCGCGGCAGGCGCAGGGCTGTGTACGCTGCTCTTCTTCGGCGTCCGCCGATTCCTTCCGCTGGTGACGGGCGGTGCGGCGGATGAAGAGGATACCGTGCAGGAGGAAATCCTGCCGCAGACGCCGGAGGAAACGCTGGCTTACTATATCGACTGTATTTCCGCAGGGGAGTACGGGACGATGTATGAGATGCTGGCGCCGCAGAGCCGCGCGCAGATCGGGCGCGACGCGTTCATCGACCGGAACCGGAACATTTACGAGGGGATCTCAGCGGAGAATCTCTCTGTGGAGGTGACGCAGACCGGGGAGGGAGAGAACGGCGCGCAGACTGTGCTCTATCAGATGAGCATGGGAACGGCGGCGGGAGAGATTTCCTTTTCCCACGAGGCGGTTTTTGTCCCCAATCGCACAGAAGAGCAGGACGAAGCGGGGGGATCGGCGTCTGTCCCTGTCCCGGAGAGGCAGGATTCCGCCGATTCCGGAGCGGATGTTCCGGAGTCTGGTGCGGATTCCGCCGGGCTGCCTGTTTCGGCGGGTTCTGCGTCAGGCTCCGCCGGGCAGCCTGCGGCGCAGCAGAGCGCGCCGTATCCCTACTTGCTCCTGTGGGATGACAGCATGATTTTCTCGTCTCTTCGCACCTCGGATAAGGTGCAGGTACGCAGAGACAATGCGCAGCGCGGAGAGATTCTGGACCGGAACGGCGTGCTGCTGGCCGGGAAGGGCGTCGCCTCCTCGGTGGGACTCGTGCCGGGGAAGATGGAGACAGAGGAGACGCTGGCCGCTTCCGCCTCGATGGAGGGCGCGCTGGTGTATGAAGATACAGAAGGGGGAATTTCTGCAGATACCGGTGCTTCGAAGGTGGAGTCAGGGGCTGCGGTTGAGGCAGAGCGGGTCACGGCGGCAAGCGCCGGAACCAGCGGCACGGAGGACACCTCGGTCTCACGGCTGGCCGCCGCGCTGGGCGTCTCCGAGGAAAGCATTGAGCAGAAACTCTCCGCCGCATGGGTGAAGGAGGATTCCTTCGTGCCGGTCAGGACGATCGCGAAACTGACGGATCAGGAAGCGGCGCAGGAGAATCCGGACGAGGAGACCCGGGAGAAGATCGCACTGGAAGAGGAACTGCTGGAGATTCCGGGGGTCATGATCACGGATACCGAAGTCAGGGATTACCCGCTGGGGAAGGCCGCCGCGCATCTGACGGGCTATGTGCAGCAGGTGACGGCGGAGGATCTGGAGAATCATCCGGGCGAGGGATACCGGGCGGACAGTGTGATCGGGCGCAGCGGGATGGAGACGCTCTATGAGAAGGAACTGAAGGGGCAGGACGGATGCAAAATCGTGATTGTCGACGAGAATGGGGAGGATAAAGAGGTACTGGCTCAGATTTCCAGACGGGACGGAGAGACAATCCGCCTGACGATCGACGCTCGTCTGCAGCAGGCACTGTATGAGACGTATGCGGAGGACGAGAGCTGTTCGGTTGTGATGAACCCGTCCACCGGAGAGGTGCTGGCTCTCGTGAGCACCCCCTCCTTTGACAGCCGGGACTTCGTTTACGGCATGCCGCAGTCGCTCTGGGACAGCCTGAATGAGGATCAGAGGCAGCCGCTCTATAACCGGTTCCGTCAGACGCTTGCACCGGGATCGTCGTTTAAACCGATCGTCGCCGCCATCGGCATCGACAACGGATCGATCGTTCCCGATGAGGACTACGGTCCGTCGGCGCTGCGCTGGCAGCAGGACGAGAGCTGGGGCGGCTATTACGTTACGACGCTCCACACCTATGAGCCGGTGACGCTCTCCAACGCGCTCGTCTATTCCGACAACATCTATTTCGCCAAAGCGGCGCTGCGGATGGGGGAGGAGGCGTTCGTACAGGGGATGGAGAAGCTGGGCTTTGCCGGGGAGATCCCGTTTGAAATTGCGCTCACGCCGTCCCAGTATTCCAACGACGGCGCACAGATGACGCAGATCCAGCTGGCGGACAGCGGGTACGGACAGGGGCAGATGCTCGTCAATCCCGTGCATCTGGCCGCGCTTTACACCGGCTTTGTCAACAACGGCGATGTGATACGTCCGTATCTGCGCTACCGGGAGGACGCGGCCGGAGAGGTGTGGATCAGTCAGGCATACTCCCGGGAGGCGGCGCAGCGTGTGTATGAGGGAATGCGGCAGGTCATTGCAGATCCAAACGGAACCGGACACGCCGCAAACCGCGCGGATCTCACTCTGGCAGGAAAGACCGGCACAGCGGAGATCAAGCAGTCGGTTGACGATACGGACGGAACGGAACTCGGCTGGTTCTGCGTGATGAGTGAGGCAACACAGGAGAGGGAGCCCTTCCTGCTCGTGACGATGGTGGAGGACGTCAAGGAACGGGGCGGCAGCGGTTATGTCGTCAGCCACACGAATGCGGTGCTGGAGAGATGGCTGGAGAATACGGAAGGAGAAGTACAGCGTGATCCGTGAGGGGAATTTTACCTCACTTTTACAGGAAGAAGATAGTTCCTTTACTTTGTTCTGATTACAATGGGTCGTGGCAGCACGATCCATTTTTATGTCACAGGAAAGCATGTCCTGTGACATAAAAACGCTCCGCGAGGATCGCACTGCGGCGAAATGGAAGTATATCGCTGACGCGACTCGCCGCAGGCGGGGAATCCTGCTGCGCAGGATTCCTTCTTGCACGGATCTCTGATTGCAGTGCCGCAGACAGGCTGCGGCGGAAAGGGGAGAAGATGAACAAAAAGAAACTATTGTCTGTGATTGTGATGGCGGGACTCTCCGTGGCTATTCTCGCGGAATGTACCATGAACGTTCTGCCGGCGAGCGCGGCGACCGAGCACTACAACAACTCGGCGGTGACCGGCGCGCAGAGTGGCTGGGACGAATGGGTGGCCGACTGGGAGGAGACCGCCGCGGATTACACGAAAGTGGCGATTACACCGGGTGCAGACGAGACACAGCTGAATTTTGCATGGTACAGCGAGTACAGTGACGAGCCGACGCCGGTCGTGCTCTTCGGGACGTCCAAGGATCAGCTGAAAGAGTATACGGGAGAGACGGGCAGCGTGGAGACGGAACTGACGGGCGGCGAGCCTTACCAGTACAATCACGTCACCGTGACCGGACTGAAAGAGAACACCACCTATTATTACACGGTGGAGAAAAACGGAGTGCAGTCCCCGGTTCGCAAGTACGAGACGGGCAGCTTTGAGAATGTCAGCATCCTCTATGTCGGCGATCCGCAGATTGGTGCGTCCAAGGGGCAGTCCCAGAACGGTGAAACACTCGTCGCGACGGACGGCGCGGCGAATACCGCGGCGCGCAACGACGGTTTTGCATGGGACCGCACGCTGGATGTGGCGGCCGGACTGAACGAGGATCTGAACTTCATCATCTCCGCAGGCGATCAGGTCAATAAAACCGGCAAACCCAAGGAAGAGGAGTACGCGGCGTATCTCTCCGCCAGTGTTCTGGAGGGTCTGGCAACCGCGACGACGATCGGCAACCACGACTCTCTCAACGCGGATTACGCCTATCATTTCAATGTTCCGAACGCGACGGAAAACGGCATGACGGAAGCGGGAGGCGATTACTATTATTCCTATGGTCCCGGTCTGTTCATCGTGCTGAACACGAACAATTACAACGTCGCGGAGCACGAAAAGACGATGCAGGAAGCGATAGCATCCGATCCTGACGCCAGCTGGCGCATCGTGACCATCCATCAGGACATTTACGGATCCGGTCTCGACCATTCTGATACGGACGGTATGATCCTGCGCACACAGCTGACGCCAATCTTTGACAAGTACGATGTGGACGTCGTTCTGCAGGGGCATGATCACACCTACAGCCGCTCCAAGATCCTGTACGGAGACGGTCAGACACACGGCTCCTATGAGTTCCGTCTGCAGGAGGACGGCAGCGACTATGACTGGGATCACGCGTATAATGTGAATACTGATGAGGCGATTCCGCTTTACCCGGAGGATGGCGATACAGAGGGGGAGCAGGCACTGCGTGATTTCCAGAGCGATAACAGGAACTACACGATCGAGAGCGCGGGTACGGACAGCGTGACAGACCCGCAGGGCACGCTGTATATGACAGCGAACTCGGCGTCGGGCTCCAAGTTCTACGAGCTGATCTCCACACAGCAGGATTATATCGAGACCCGCTCCCAGAACTGGCTGCCGAGCTACTCGGTGATTCATCTGAGCGACAGTGCGTTTACGATTGACACGTACCAGATCACGGAGAACAGCGTGGAGAAGATCGACGATACCTTCACGATCTACAAGACCAGATAACGCAGGGCGTCGGTTGTAAAAAGTCATATACTGCATACAGTAAGCAGCGGACGGCGGTTTTGCCATGGAGCAGGGCCGCCGCCTCTCTGATACGGGAAGGGTACGGAAAAGTGTGCGGTGAAACCGACAGGTGCGATGGTAAAGCAGGAACATTTCTGAAAGAATACGGATCAGCGGATCATTGGAAAGGATATTGGCTATGAGCGACAGGACAAGACATATTTTACTGCGCTGGGTACTACCGGCTGTGGCTGCGCTTCTTTTTGTGCTCTGGGCGCTGCAGCTCAATCTTGTGGAGAAGACGGAGCTGATCAACCGCTCGGGACAGACTTTTGAAAAGGGAATCGTCACGGAGATTCTCTCCGACAATATGCAGGAGGACGGCACCCGCGTCGGGGAACAGACGGTCATTGTGCGGATGCGGACCGGAGAACTGGCGGGGCAGGAGATTACCTGCACATCCTCGGCCGGTTATCTGTTCGGCGCGGCCTGCCGGGTCGGCATGAAGGTCATTGTGATGCAGAGCGTGGCGGGGGATACGGTCGTCTCGAGCGTTTATTCACAGGACCGCGGCACGGTGCTGCTTTTGTTTGCCGCTCTCTATCTGGCCTCTCTGTGCGTGATCGGAGGCAAAAAGGGCGTCAGGGGAGCGCTGGGACTGATTTTTACTTTTGCGAGTATTATTTTTATTTATCTGCCTCTTGTTTACCGGGGCTATTCGCCGTTCTGGAGCAGCGTGATGATCTGTGTCGTGACGACGCTTGTGACTCTCTATCTGATCGGAGGCCCGACGAAGAAGACGGCATCCGCGACAGCCGGAACACTGGCAGGGGTTCTCTTTGCCGGAGTGATGGCCTCCGTATTCTCCATGGCGACAGGAATTACCGGATGGAATGTCTCTGACATCGAGACGCTGATCACGCTCTGGGACACGAACGGAATCGCGGTTGGCGGTCTGCTGTTTTCCGGACTTCTGATCTCAACGCTGGGCGCTGTCATGGATGTGGCGATGTCGATTGCCAGCTCCATGCAGGAGATCTGCGATCAGAACCCGGCGATCACCCGGACGCAGCTGATGAGGGCGGGACTGCGCGTCGGCAGAGATATGATGGGAACGGATTCCAATACGCTGATTCTCGCGTTTGCGGGAGGAAGCATCTCGATGCTCGTGCTGGATTATGCCTATGATCTGCCCTTTCTGCAGATAATCAATTCCAACAACATCGGAATCTCTATTATGCAGGGGCTTTCCGGGAGTTTCGGCGTTGTATTCAGCGTCCCGGCGACGGTGTTGATTGCCGCCGCAGTCTACCGGAAAAGAACTGTGTAGTCATATTTTCCGGAAAATAAGATTACACAGTATTTTCAAAAAACGATTGCTTTTTTCCGTCATACCGTGATATGCTTGCCTTACTTTCTGCCGGTCAATTTGCCGGTGATCCAGATACTTTCTATTCTTTCACTTCTTCATCCCGAAACGGAGGCAGGCATGTCCAATCAAAAAATCAGATCCCTATCCATCCTTTTATCCGCAGTATTGTTCCTTTCCATGATAACGCCGGGCGTTATACTGCCGTCGATGGCCGCTGCGCCGGAACAAGGCGGCACAGGAATCGCCGGCGAATCGGCATCAGATTCCGGTGCGGCCCATACGCCGCCGGACACATCCGGCGCCGCAGGAACTTCAAACGAAACGGGAACAGTAAAGATTCCCGATTCCACAGACGCATCTTCAGACAGCAAATCCAGTACAGACAACACATCCGCAGGCATCACATCCGGCACAGACAGAGCATCCTCTGATACAGCAAGTCCCACACCTGAATCTGAAACGCAAGACCCTTCCGACACGACAGCAGCCCCATCAGCATCATCAGGACAATCCGATACAGGAACTTCCGCTGAAACAGAACCGTCAGAACACCCTTCCGGTTCAGAAGATCCCTCCTCAGACGACACCTCCTTTGCCCCAACTACAGACAGCGCATCCGATACAGACCTGACCGATCCCGGCTCCGGAACGACAGATGTTCCGCAAAACCCGACCGACACCTCCACAGACAGTACATCTGACCCGGATCCGACCGATCCCTCCGGCAACGTGGGCTCCGGGGCCTCCTCCCAACCGGCAGACATCTCCGGGAATACTTCCGGTACTTCTGGAGTCTCTGCCATGCAGCCGATTTTTTCCGGTCTGGAGGATGTGGTCGATCTGCCGCCGGGAGAAACGATTCCCCTTCTGGACGGCGTGAGCGCCTCGCTGCAGGACGGCACGGCACTGCGCGTTTGCGTCGAGAATATTGTCGCGTCCGGCGATCCCGATTTTGTCTGCACAGAGGAGATGCGGGAGCTGCTTGCCCCTGCAGAGGGAGCCCGCTACCGAGTCACGTACGGGGCCTATGACGCCGGAGGAGAGCGGATCGGAGAAGGGGAGAAGAACTTTCTGATCCGGGATGGCCGTCCCTCGCAGGAGGTCGTTCTGCGCGATGAGGACTATCTGTTTTCTTTCTCCGGGACGAATCCCGCCACGATTCTCCGGAATACCCGGTTTGAGTGTCTGCGTGCCGTTTCCCTGACAGTGGAGTGCAGGGATTCGGACAGACCGATTACGGAGGAGGAGATCGACAACTACGAAATCGAGGTGACAGAGATCCGCTCGGAGGATCCCGGTTATACCTACCGGGAGGGAGAGACTTCCTTTATCTCCTGTGATCAGTACGGGATCCGTTACACGATCTCCTACGCCGTGCGCAGCGCTTCTTCAGGACGTCTTGTCGAGGGACTGGCGGCACAGAAGATTCTCACGGTCAGCAAACCGGTGGGTACACTGCCGTTTCTGGACAACGACGACGAGTACATTTCCGAGTTCAGGGTCAGTGCGATCGGAGACGGTACCTCTCCGTTTGACGGGGACGATGCGCCGGGGCACGACAGCGGCGCGGGGAACCGGATCGTGCGCTCCTATGACAGCGTGACTTATACGCTCGCGGTGACGAGCGAGGCCTACACCCAGGGCGCTTATTATAAAAAGGGATACATCCGCTTCCGTTTCGTGCTGCCTCTCGAAGAGGAGCTTGCCTGCTTTGATCTCTCCAGTATGGGATGGATGACGCGGGATTCCGGGAGCGAATATGACTACCGTCTGGAGAAGGAGGAGATTGATGGGCGCGCGGCGCAGGTTCTCTACGCCTCCAAGTATCTCGATCCGGAGACGGCGGGACAGAGCAACGCCCTTCCCGTGATCGAACAGATGATCAATGTGACAATTCTGATCTCCGGGATGCGAAACGGAGACAGTGTGACGCCGGCCTTCTACGCGTGGATGGATCACAATACACAGGAAGGTGCCTGCAAAGAGCATGACAGGGAAGAGCTGGTCATGCTGGAGCCGGAGCCTGTGAGCGTCAGCGCGGCGCCCAGCTATAATATTAAGATTGAAAACGAGAGAGAGGCCTCCGGCGCGACATTTGATTTTGACCGCGGAACTGCGGATGCGCAGAATAAGGGAAAAGGAATCGTGGACGGCGCGCTGTTCCAGTACGGGATTTCTCTGGAACTCGTCAATCCGGGCGATGCGGCAAGAGGGCTGCGGGGAATTGAAATTCCGCAGGGTGAGATTTCGTTTGATATTGAGCTGGGAACCCGCTACCGGTACGGGGAAAAGGGAGAGGAGATTTCTCTGAGCGATAAGGACGGATACCGTCCGCTTTTGTGGGTGGCAGGCGGCAACACATGGAACACAAGCGGCTCTTTTGACAGGGATGTCAGGGAACTCGGATATGCACTGGAAGATGTGGTCATCTATTCCCCGTACAATCACGGCCATTATTACAACGCCTGCGACGGCGGAACGTGGCGGGTGACGCAGGAGGGCAACACCCTTCATGTGACGGTGAAGGATTACCAGATTGATCCCTATGATTTTCCGTATCAGGCCGCGTACGGCGACGTGAATTCCTCCAAATACTACAGCCGCGAGCTGTATGGGAAAGGGCCGCAGGTGATCAATACCGGCATTTTTTCCGTGGGACAGTTCTATATTGTCGCGCCGTACGGGAGCGGGGAAGATTATCTGGCCAGCCGGTACGGGGCGGGATCTGTCTTCCTGTCGGTGAAAGCGGATGGGCTGCAGGCCGTGAGCGTCTCCGGACAGCAGGCGCAGGGACAGGCGATTGCGGGCGACGATGAGAAAGAGGACAGTTATGCGCTGCGCATGCCGGGCAGCTTCAACAATTATATTCAGTACACGGTCGCCCTAGATCCTTCCGTTCACGCGAGCCTGCAGCCGTTTATGGATGTGGACGATTCTCTCTCGAAGGCGAACAACGGCAAGGACGCCGTCGCGCTCGGACAGTTCTTTACGATCAGCTACGGCTGCAGCTTTATCAACCGGAACGAGAATGCGCTGTACGGTGCGGACACGCTGATGAAATTCGACGAGGAGGCGATGACGCCGGTGATCGACGAGAGCCGTCTCTCCCAGTGGGCGGAAAACGGGGCGGAGCACTCCTCCGGTTATGTACAGGGACTCACGCACACGACGCTGTACGCCGCCAAAGAGGATGGAACCGGCTGGAAGTCCGATGAGGAGATGGAGGCCGCGGGAATCGGCGATATGCGCTACTATGCGACGCTGGAGGAACTGCGCGGCAGCGGGGCGCTCTGTACAGGGATTCTGCAGCAGATCCGGACAGACAACCCGCTGCCCGGAACGCGCCATGGACTGAGCGGTGTCTTATTTCAGGCGAAAACGGATCTGGAGCTCACCGGCAGGGTGTACCAGACCGTCGTTCGCTCCAACGCTTATATGGGAACGGCAAAGGAGTACCGGGGCAAAATCCCGTCGATTCTGGACTGGCAGAACCATGGCGCAAAGATGCCACGGGCGACTCATTCGGACTGGATCACAACCGATTATCAGAAGGCAGCATGGGAGAACGGCCGCTATGCGGGCGGGGACAATACCTGTTCAGACAATGGAGACAGTCTCTATCTGATGGCGTACAGGGCACAGATTTCCAAGAGCGTGGAACAGCGTTCCGGCAGTCAGAACAAGAGTGTGTTCGATCTCGACAACGGACAGGATACCGTCGATATTCTGCTGCGTCCGTCTCTCGTCTCGGAGGTGGCGGGAAGTTCTCTTGCGCCCACAACAATGACGGTGACGGACGTCATTCCGAAGGGAACGAGCTATAACGGGGACGCCGTGTACGGAGGAACTTATACGATCTCAGAGAAGGAGGGTTATCACGGTACAGTGACAGGAGGGAAGCCGATTACACCGGTGATCACTCAGAATGAAGCCGGGGAGAGTGTTCTGACATGGACTCTTCCGGATACGCCGGTGTCACAGGATCTGCCGGCGATTCGTTACAGCGTCACGATTGACCGTGTCAATGTGACGCACAGCCAGTATTTCACGTCGTCTGCCACGATTGAGACGACGGAGGACGGAAGGGACAAGGAGACGGTGGCCGGGAATCTCTCGGCGGCGGGATTCCGCGTGGTCAAGCTCTCCGGCCTCTCGATCAGCAAGGAGGCCGACCGGTTTTACAACAATACAGGGGAGGACATCGGATTTTCCCTGAACTGGCAGAATTTTACACAGAATGACGTCTCCGGCGTCGTGATGGCTGACACCATGCCCTACAGCGGCGACGATGCGGGGAGTTCTTTTAACGGAACGTATTCGATCGCGG
>JAUNGV010000076.1 GCA_030524225.1 Eubacteriales bacterium | reverse complement strand
ATCACAGTTCTTTCAGATCGTCAAGCACTTTTTTAAAAAACTTTTTTGTTTTTTTGAAGCGGTTTGCTTCCATGCTCCAGTCCGTCTGTGCTCCCGCACATTTCGGAACCTGATCCGTAAAAGAACCACCGTCCTCGTTCTCGGCGGTGGATCTTTATTTTACCACTGTGCTTTTCAAATTGCAAGCATTATTTTTACTTTTTTTGCAATTTGAAACGGAGAAAGAGGGATTTGAACCCTCGCGCCGGTAAACCCGACCTACACCCTTAGCAGGGGCGCCTCTTCAGCCTCTTGAGTATTTCTCCATAGCCTGATACGTCATTACCATGATGCAGTTGTCACGTTTTTCCAAACGCAAAATTCATTATACAGAAGAGACTTTCGTTTGTCAATCACAAAAATTAGAGAATTCTCACCATCAACAACAAGTTCGCCCGCGCCACTCGCAACACCGCTTCGAGGCTGCCTTTGCTCATGATCCGGCGCTCCTCAGCCGCTGCAGAATGACAGACTGGAATATCGCGCCTGCAGATTGGGATGATCGGAAATCGTAACCGCCATCGACCGCGCACGGCAGTGCTAGTCCACGCGCCGGTACTGCTCAGGCGCCGTCTCATACAGATTGTTCCCCTCGGCGTCCATCACCACGATCACAGGAAAGTCTTTGACCGTCAGCCTGCGGATCGCCTCCGTTCCCAGATCCTCGTACGCCACAATCTCCGCCTTCGTGATTGCTTTCGAGAGCAGAGCTCCCGCCCCGCCGATCGCCGCAAAGTAGACGGCTCCGTTACGGATAACGGCATCGCGCACTTCCTGCGTCCGCTTGCCCTTTCCAATCATCGCCGACATTCCCAGATCCAGAAGATCCGGCGCATATTTATCCATCCTGCTCGCCGTCGTCGGCCCCGCCGATCCGATTGGCCGCCCCTCTCTGGCCGGACTCGGCCCCATATAATAGATGACGGCGTCTCGCATCCCGATCGGAAGCTCCTCTCCCGCCGCAAGCGCCTGTGCCATTCTTTTATGCGCGGCGTCCCGCGCCGTATAAATGGTCCCTGTCAGGTAGACCATATCCCCAACCCGGCACTGCGCCGCTTTCTCTTTGGTAAACGGCGTCGTAAAATAGCGATCCATCTCTACCTCCATGCCGCAGTCTGCCTGCAGCTCTGCAAACAGAAATCCGCACAGGCGGTTTCTGCAATACAACTGTAAATCGGGAACCCGTCACCGACTCTTATTTGAAACAAATGTCCTCCAGTATTTACTTCACACTTCTCTTCTGTTTTGTCCCATCCGCGCAATATCAGACGGTCTTCTTCTGTTTCTCTTCTATATATAGAAGAAACTCTCTGCGGATCTCCAGTACTGGTGGTTTGCGCGGACTTTCCCTCAAATCAGACCGTCCCAGCCGTTCTCCGCCCGCCTCTATATCTCACAGGAGGCGTGCCGGTTGACGTGACAGCAGATATTAACCGCCACCGGCAATCCCGCAATATGCGTCGGATACGTGAGGATATGCAGCGCCAGCGCTGTTGTGGATCCGCCCAGCCCTGCCGGGCCGATTCCCGTTCGGTTAATGCTCTCCAGCACTTCCTCTTCCATCGCGCGGATATGCGGTAGTTCTGAATGAACATCAGCGGGAAGAAGCAGCGCCCTCTTGGCCAGCTCTGCACACTTCTCAAAGGTTCCGCCGATTCCTACGCCCACCACCATCGGTGGACAGGCATTCGGCCCGGCATCCTGAACCGCCGCGAGAATCGCCTGTCTGACTCCCGCTTCCCCGTCTGCCGGTTTCAGCATGAAAACACGACTCATATTTTCACTTCCGAAGCCTTTGGGCGCAACGGTAATACGCACGCTCTCGCCGTCGGTTATCTTATAATGAATAACTGCCGGTGTATTGTCCTTTGTATTCCGGCGCAGAAGCGGATCATCCACAACAGATTTGCGCAGATACCCTTCGGCATATCCCCGCCGCACACCTTCGTTGACCGCTTCCTCGATCGAGCCTCCTGTCAGATGTACCTCCTGTCCGATCTCCAGAAACACCACTGCCATTCCGGTATCCTGGCAAATAGGAATCTCATCCTGCGCGGCAATTTCCAGATTATCCTCCAGCTTATCAAGCACCTGCCTGCCAAGCGGCGAACGCTCCCTCGCTCCCGCTTCCCGCAATACGTCCCGCATATCCTCCGAGAGTGTGTAATTCGCCTCGATGCACAGGTCTCTGATCCTCTCCGCGATCCGGCTGACCTCTATCTCACGCATACTTTCTTCCCTTCCTGACCCTTTTCTTCCTCTTCCCCGCCGCTCTCCTCTGCACCTGTTCTCCGGTAAAAGCGGCGCCCATCCGTCCCCTGTCTGGATCTGCTCTCTCCTCCGGATGCACTCTTTCCTGCGGATTTACGCGCCGAGGATCTGCTCTCTGACCGCTTCCAGCTCCTCCGCTGAAGGCGAGCCCGCCTCCCAGCCAATCTTCTGTCCGTCGTTCTCATAGCGCGGAATCAGATGCATATGAAAATGAAAGACCGTCTGTCCCGCCACTTCACCATTGTTCTGGATGATATTGAGGCCGTCCGCCCCCAGCCGTCCCCTGATCTGAACCGCCATCTTTCTGGCCAGTTTCATGGCATCGGCCGCCCACTCGTCCGGAAGTTCATAGAGATCAGCAAAATGCTCCTTTGGAAGAATCAGGGAATGCCCCTTCGCCGCAGGGCCAAGATCCAGAATCACCCGGAATCTCTCGTCCTCATACAACGTTTTGGACGGAATCTCGCCATTTGCTATTTTACAAAAAATACAGTTTTCCTCTCTCATCGTTGCTCTCCATTCCGGAGCGATCTTTGTGACAGGCGACGCAAAGCTCCAATTTGCGTCTGCCATAATCGAGATTTGCGACGCTCCAGCACAAATCCCGGGATGGAACGATAAGCTATCGAGCCTATTTTTCAGTCTTACTCTCCTATTTCGGAGAGCCTGCAGCCACTGAGATCAGCAGCGCTCCCGTTTTCTCTTCTATTCTGTATACTACCACATTTTATTCACAGAGGCACGAATATTTCCCTCTCTTCCAGAAGGACAGCATGTAAAAAGTCAAACAAAAAGCCAAATCAGACGATTATGAACGCAAAATGTACAATCATTTTTATTTTCTTTTCCTATAATGGGGAGAAACAGAGCTTGCTATTCACAGTTGCAGACGTCATTCAAGCAGGCTCGTCATGCTCGCATGTAAGAGACTGAATGAATGACGTCTGCGATCCTGCGAAGCAGGAACTCCACACACATGAGCATTCCCCCGCTCCACAAGGAGCGGGGAGTGAGCTTCGAAGAAGCGTGAATGCGATTGGGCGTGGAGGGCTGTGAATCACAACGCCGACGCACAGCCAAGCAGGCTCGTCATGCTCGCATGTAAGAGACTGAATGAATGACGTCTGCGATCCTGCGAAGCAGGAACTCCACGCACATGAGCATTCCCACGCTCCATAAGGAGCGGGGAGTGAGCTTCGAAGAAGCGTGAATGCGATTGGGCGCGGAGAGCTGTGAATTGCAACGCCGACGCACAGCCAGGCAGGCTCGTCATGCTCGCATGTAAGAGACTGAATGAATGACGTCTGCGATCCTGCGAAGCAGGAACTCCACGCACATGAGCATTCCCACGCTCCATAAGGAGCGGGGAGTGAGCTTCGAAGAAGCGCGAATGCGAATGGGCGTGGAGGGCTGTGAATCACAACGCCGCGCCAATGCCGCGCGAAGGAGACTTTCACTATGACACCCATGAAATGGTTCTATTCCTTTTTGAAGCCATACCGGCCGCGGATTCTGCTCGGGCTCATCCTCGTGACCTTTCTGGCCGCTCTGGCAATCGTCAACCCCATCGTCAGCGGTATGGTCGTCGACGATGTCATTCAGGGAGGCGCTTACGACAGGCTCCCCGCTCTTCTCGCCGTCCTGCTGCTCGTCACGGCGGTGCGGAGTGTTCTGCGCTTTTTTGTCCCCTACAATTTTGAGGTCTGCTCGCAGGGCGTCCTCTACCGGATGCGCGACGCCGTTTACCGCAAACTCCTGCTCGAGGACTTCGCCTTTTACGACCGCAACCGGACCGGCGACCTGATGAGCCGTCAGACCGGCGATATGGACGCCGTGCGCCATTTTGTCGCCAATATCATCTCTTCGATTTATGAGAATATCCTGTACCTCTGCTTCGCCCTGATTATGGTGTTCACGATCAACACGAAGCTGGCGATCTCCATGATCTGCCTCTTCCCGTTCACGATCCTGCTGACCTTCGTGCAGTTCCGGCATATCAAGCCTGCGTTTCACAAGATCCGCACGCACTTTTCGAGCCTCAACGCCTTTGCGCAGGAGAACATCAGCGGCAACCGCGTCGTCAAGGCGTTCGCCAAAGAGGATTACGAAAAAGAGAAGTTCGACAGGGAAAACGACGGATACCGCGATGCAGAGCTGGGCGCCTCCGAAATCTGGTCCAGATATGTGCCGGTCTTTGAATTCTTCTCCAATATCCTGACCGTCGTTCTCATGCTCTACGGCGGTCTGATGGCGATCCGGGGCGAACTCACCCTCGGCAACCTCGTCACCGTCAACGGCTATCTCTGGATGCTCAATATGCCTCTGCGCATGGCAGGATGGTTCGTCAACGACACGCAGCGCTTCATCACATCTGTGGAAAAGATCTACGCTACTTACTCCGCAGAACCCGAAATCCGCAGACCGCAGCACGCGCTGGAGCGCAAGTATCTGCAGGGAGGCGTCGAATTCCGGAATGTCTCCTACCGCGCACAGGACCGCGACATTCTGGAAAACGTGAGCTTTACCGCCCGGCCCGGGCAGACCATCGGCATTCTCGGTCCCACGGGCTCCGGCAAATCCACCATCATGAACCTGCTCTGCCGCTTCCGCGATCCTGCGGAGGGCGAAGTGCTCGTGGACGGCGTGAACGTGCGGGACATGGATCTCTATGATCTGCGGGACAACATCGGAATCGCGATGCAGGATGTATTCCTCTTCTCCGACACCATCGAGGGAAATATCGCCTATGGCCGTCCCGACTGTCCGTTTGAAAAGGTCAAAAAGGCGGCGATCGCGGCGGATGCCAACCACTTCATCCAGGCGATGCCCGATGGATATGACACCATCGTCGGAGAACGCGGCGTAGGGCTCTCCGGCGGACAGAAACAGCGAATTTCCCTGGCCCGCGCCCTTCTCAAGGATCCTGCGATTCTGATTCTGGACGACACCACCTCCGCCGTGGATATGGAGACGGAGTCCTACATTCAGACGCAGCTCAAAAATCTCGAAGGCGCGCACACGATTTTCATTATCGCCTACCGCATTTCCTCCCTAAAGGACGCGGATCAGATTCTCGTCCTCGACCATGGCCGGATCGCAGAGCGCGGCACCCACGAGGAACTGCTGCGAAACGGCGGCTACTACGCGCGCGTTTACGACCACCAGTATCACCGGAAAGGAGATCCTTCCCACTATGGCACGCAATAAATACGACATTGACGAGGTCATTGAAGAGCGGTTTGACCTCGGACAGCTGCGGCGTCTGGGCCGCTATCTGATCCCCTATAAAAAGGACATGGCCGCCGCCGCATTCCTGATGCTCTCCGCCAGCGCCCTGACCATGCTGATTCCCCGCTTTTTCATGACGCTGATGAACGATCTGATCCCGAACAGGGACGTCCGGGGACTGTTTCTGTACAGCTTTTACACCCTGCTGATTATCCTGTACTCGGCACTGGCCCTGCGCCTGAAAATCCAGATCACGAACCGGGTGGGACAGAACGTCATCCACACCCTGCGCAGCGACCTGTTCTGCCATCTTCAGGAGCTCCCGTTCTCCTACTACGACGAGCGTCCGCACGGCAAGATTCAGGTCCGGCTCGTCAACTACGTCAATAACCTGAGCGACCTGCTCTCCAACGGTCTGCTCAATACGATCACGGATCTGTGCAGCCTGATTTTCATCATCCTTTTCATGCTCTCGATCAACGTGGAACTGACGCTGATGTGCATGTGCGGCCTCCCCGTTCTTGCCGCCTTCGCCGCTCTGATCAAACGCCGCCAGCACCGTGCCTGGCAGATTCAGAGCAATAAGCAGTCCAACCTGAACGCCTATATCGCGGAGAGTATCAACGGCATCCGCGTCACGCAGGCCTTCGTGCGCGAGGAGGAAAACCGCGGCATCTTCAACCGGCTCAGCGACAGCTACCGGCAGGCGTGGATGCACGCCGTACGCTTCAACTTCATGATGGGGCCGACGGTCGATGTCATTTCTGCCGTCACCACCGCCTTTCTCTACGTCATGATTGTCAATATGACGATGGGAGGCGACGCCGCCTCTGTCGGCGTGCTCGTGGCCTTCACCGGTTACATCAGCCGGTTCTGGTCTCCGATCACGACGCTGGCCAACTTCTATAATTCGCTGCTGACCGCCATCTCCTATCTCGAGCGCATCTTCGAGACTATCGACGAGCCGGTAGCTGTACAGGACGCCCCGGACGCTGTTCCGCTGCCGGCCGTCACCGGCAGAGTCGATTTCTCCCACGTCTCCTTCTCCTACGAAGAGGGCGTGCGCACCCTCAGCGATGTGAGCTTCACCGCCATGCCCGGGGAATCCTTCGCCATCGTCGGCCCCACAGGCGCGGGCAAGACGACGATCGTCAACCTCCTGAGCCGCTTCTACAACGTCGAGAGCGGAACGATCACCATCGACGGGCACGACATCTCCAAAGCGACGCTCCGCTCGCTGCGGACGCAGATGGGCGTCATGATGCAGGACAGCTTTATCTTCTCCGGCACCGTCATGGACAATATCCGCTACGGCAACCGCACCGCCACCGACGAGGAAGTGATCCGTGCCGCCAAAACCGTCTGCGCCCACGATTTCATCATGCAGATGGAGAACGGTTACGAGACCCAGGTCAACGAGCGCGGCAGCCGGCTCTCCGCGGGGCAGAGACAGCTGATCTCCTTCGCCCGCGCCCTGCTGGCCGATCCCAAAATCCTGATTCTCGACGAGGCGACTTCCAGCATCGACACCGAGACAGAAATCGTCCTGCAGCAGGGACTGAACGAGCTGCTCAAGGGCCGGACCTCCTTTATCATCGCACACCGGCTCTCTACGATTCAGAACTGCACGCGCATCCTGTATGTCGATAAGGGACAGATTCAGGAGAGCGGCAGCCACGAGGAGCTGCTGGCGCAGAAAGGCGCCTACTACCGTCTGTACATGTCTCAGTACGAAACGGCCTGACGCGACCGATCCGGCGCTCCGGTATCTTCGATCTGCGCAAGAGAGAAATGCTCCGTCGTCTCCTCGGCAATAT
Source organism: Eubacteriales bacterium (assembly GCA_030524225.1). GTDB lineage: Bacteria > Bacillota > Clostridia > Lachnospirales > Lachnospiraceae > CAG-791. Next base: position 4,475 of record JAUNGV010000076.1, on the reverse strand, counting down.
CGACGCAGTGATCCGCCACCCGCTCCAGACCGTACAGAATATCTGTAAAGCTCTGTGTCAGCGTCGCGTCGCAGGTTTTCTTCTTGATGCGGGACAGATGCGCCTTGCCGAACTGCTTCTGCGCCTTGCGCATCCGTTTCTTATCGCGGGCAACCTGTCCGGCAAGCTCCGTATTGCCCTCCGCCACCGACGAGAACGCCTCGTCAAAGAGGCTCTCCGCAATCGTGAAGCACTCTTTCAGTTCACCGGCTGCCTCCCCGGAGAACTTCCTGCCCCCGCCGCGCACCTGACGCAGCTGCTGCACCACCTCGCCGGCCCGGTCTGCCAGACGGTCTATGTTATTGGAAACCGCGAGCAGTCCCGCCGCCTGTTCCGCCTGTCTCTCCGTCAGCATACCTCCGGTGAACAGCTGCGTCATATACCGGGCGATCTGCTCCTGCAGGCGCTTGACCGCCTGATGATAGTCGTCAAACCCGCCGCCCGGTGCTGTTTGTGCCTTTTTCCTGCTGCCCAGCTCCGCCTGCGCGGCTCTCAGCATGCCCGAGGTGGCCGCCGCACACCGTCTGAGTTCCTCGGAGGCCAGATAGAGCGCGACCATCGGCTGTCCGATCACCGCCTCGTCGAGATAGAGCGGTTTTGCCAGTTCTGTCTCACTCTTGTCGCTCCCTTCGGGGATCACGAAGGTAACAAGCCGCACCATCAGCGGAATCAGCGGAAGCCAGATCAGCGTACAGACCACGTTGAACGTCGTATGGGCGTTCGCAATCTGCCGCGAAATCACCTCCACCTCCGGCCCCTTCGGAGAAATCCACTCCACAAACCGGGCAAACCACGGAATAAAAAAGGAAAAAACGACACAGCCGCTGATGTTGAAAAAGCTGTGCGCAATCGCCGTTCTCTTGGCGTTTTTCGACTGCCCGACCGACGCCAGCAGCGCCGTGATCGTCGTGCCGATATTGTCGCCGAGCAGAATCGGAATCGCTCCCGTCAGGCCGATCATGCTCGTGACGCCGTCAGGCCCCGCCTGCGCGGCAAAGTTCTGCAACACCGCAATCGTCGCCGAACTGCTCTGCACGATCAGCGTCATGCACAGTCCCAGCAGAATGCCCAGCACCGGGATATCCGCCACTTTCCCCATCAGATCCGTAAAGACAGGACTGCCCGCCAGCGGCTTCATCGCGCTTCCCATGATCTCAATTCCCTCGAACAGGATACCGAACGAGAGAATCACCATGCCAATCTGCCTGAGCTGCTCCTTTTTCGCCAGAAACGTGATGAGAAAGCCGATAAAAATAATCGGATAAATATAATCGCTGATCTGAAACGCGATCAGCTGCGCCGTCATCGTCGTGCCGATATTCGCGCCGAAAATAACCGAGATCGCCTGAGGCAGACTCATCAGCCCCGCACTGACGAAACCGATCACCATGACCGTCGTCGCCGAACTGCTCTGGAGCACCGCCGTCACGAGAGCTCCCGCCAGTGCTCCCATCACCGGATTGCGCGTCAGAAAACCCAGAATCTTTTTCATCCGGTCTCCCGCCACCTTCTGCAGACTCTCGCTCATGCTGTTCATGCCGTACAGGAACAGCGCCAGACCTCCCGCCAGGCCAAAAATCGTCCTTACCGTCTCATTCATCCCTCTGCCCTCGCACAAAATAATAACGCCACGGCCGTCCGCTCCGATTCCCTCCTTCACAGGGGATCTTCCGCGCTGTATTCGGCCAGTCGCGTTATTATTGTAACGGCAACTATGTAAAATCCAAAGCAGGGGAATGTAAAATCCATGTAAAATAAAGGCCTGAACCCCTGATTATGTCAGCTTTTTCAGGAAATGCCCATCCACGTCAACGCCCTCGTTGACGATGACGAAGGCTTTCTCGTCGAACCGGCGGACAATTCCCCGCAGCCGGTTCACCTCGTACTTGCTCAAAAGCACCATCAGCATCGTCTCAGAATCCCCTGTAAAACTCCCTCTGGCCTCCCACCTCGTAATGCCCCGGTGGAGCCGCCCCATGATCTCGATTTCCATCGGCGCGGTATCCTTCATCTTCGTGATGATAATCGCCTGTGCGTTGATATTCTGCGTATGAATTTTATCGCAGGAAATCGAATTAAACGCCGAGTAAATCAGGGAATAAATCACTGTGGACGCGTCGAAGAGGAACAGACAGATCCCATAGAGGATCGCATTGCACGTCAGGTTGATCCGTCCCACGCTGAACTTACCCTTGAGCGAGACGAGCAGCATGCTGATCAGATCCATCCCGCCGTCGCAGGCCCCCATCCGCAGGGTAATGCCAATGCCGCAGCCGCACATCAGACCCGCAATGATGGAATTGGCCAGCCTGTCCTCCAGAATCGGCGTCTCCGGAATCGGAATCACCGAGAGGAGCACCGTGATCACCGTGACGGTGAACAGCGTCTTGAATACAAAGCGATGGCGCATCTTCCGGTACGCGACGACCAGCCCCGGAATATTGAGCAGGTAATAGATCACACCGGAAATATCAAATCCGCCGAAGGAAACGCCCGCATAGTCCGCCAGCAGCGTGCGGAAAAGCTGCGCAAATCCCATCAGTCCCCCCGCATACAGGTGCAGCGGCTGCAGAAAGAGATTGACGCCGAACGCGTAGACAAAGGCGCCCGCCAGAAGCATCGGGAGCTTGAGACTCTCCTTTTTGACCGCTTCCGTATTGATTCCCTCCGGCGTTCCGATGGTCTGGGCATGCTCCTCCTGCGCCTCTTTCCGGATCACCTCTTCCCGGATCTCCGTTCCGCTCTCTGTTTTCTTCCCGTTTCTCTCCATATTCCTCCCTTCCGGAGCGATCCTCGCGACGGGGCGACGCAAATGTCCGATTTGCGTCTGCCATAATCGAGATTTATGACACCCCTATCGTCCCTCGCCCCGCAGCAGCTCTCTGACTCTCTCTACCGTCTCTTCCATGGAATAAGTTTCTTCGCTCTCAATGATCGTATGCATCAGATCCGCCAGCACGCTCCGGCTTCCCTCCTCCGCAAGGCGATAGCTCAGAAACTGCTCTCCCGGCAGCCACTGGAAAAAGTAGAGACCGGACGACGGCACATCGCTGATTCCCAGATACGGAGTCATCCGCCACTTCTCCCGCATCATGTATCCCCTGACGTTTCTATTCTCCATCGCCTCCAGCCACCTGCCCAGAACCTCCAGCCGCTCCTCCGGCTCCAGCGGCGTGTACAGCCCCTCCGGCAATTCCCAGATCCGCCCTGTCCTCAGAAATTCCCGCAGTCCTTCCTCACTGAAGATACTCGTACCATCCGGCGTACTGCTGAAATATTCCTGCAGAAATGTTTCCGTCTCCGGTCCGAAGTCCCGTCCCTCTTCCCGCACCAGATGGCGGCAGGCCATCTGGTGCGGGATGTGATGCAACAGGCACGGCTGCTGCGCCATTGCGCAGAAGCTGCCCAGCGCCCCGCCGGCAGACACCACCCCCTGCAGATACTTCGTTCCATCCGAGATCTCCTCAACCAGAGGAAAGCAGCGCTGCCTCATCCTGTCGTACTCCTGCGCCACCGCCCGCACCACCTCCCGCTCGATGCAGAACAGTGCACGGCTCCCGTCTCCGTTGATAAAGAGGGCGTGCCGGCTCGAAATCACGCAGTATGGATACGGATTCTTGATCGAATCGTCACAGTAATAATAATAGGGAATATATTTTCCGCAGGCGCCTACCATCTCCAGCGCCTCCCGGATCGAGGCCAGATTCCTGCAGTCCGCCTCTGAAATCATCGCCGAAGCCAGCTCCAGCACATGAATGATTTCCATCGGCGCATCCGGGCGCTGCCACGTCGCCGGGAACAGGTAATCGCGCATAAACCGGAAGGACGTCGGCAGCATCAGGCGGAGCCGCCGCTCTCCCGGCTCCCGCAGCTCCATATCCACGATATACTGATACATGGCGTTGACGCCGTCCCTGCCCTCCACCACAGGACGGTACTCGTACACATAATCCACTTCCGTCCGCCGCAGCGCGTCGATCGTCTCCGTTTCCGAGAGGGCGAGCAGCAGATTGCGCGCCTCCTGCTGCGCCTGATAGCGCCCGCGTCCCATCTTTTCAATCTTGTACTCTTTCCAGAGATCCTCCCGCTGTGCCGGCGCCAGACGCAGCGCCCCCAGCAATGCCCGGATCTTGTCCTCATCTGCGCTCAGCCTCTTGCCTGCTTTTATTTTGGACAAAAGAGCCACAGAAAATCCGCTCTCCTTCGCCAGTTCTATCACATTGAAATTCCCCTGCCTGATATAAAGACTGAGCCGTTCCGAAAAAATAGACATCTCTCTCCCCCGCTGTGCCAGAGCGCACTGTCTCCGGCTCTGATCCCCCTATACTGCCGACGCCGCATGACAGAGCATTCTGTACATGCGGCGTCTCGCAGTCTTTAGGGAAACGCTGAACAATTAATCATTCAGCAAGGTATAGGTTCCCAAAAACAATTTT
>JAUNGV010000009.1 GCA_030524225.1 Eubacteriales bacterium | reverse complement strand
GCCCGTCCGACGACTGTTTCCGGATCAGGAAATGACTGTCCTCCATCGCCGCGATCTGCGGCAGATGCGTGATACACAGGATCTGATGGTTTCCCGCCAGCACTCCCAGCTTCTGCGCCACCTTCCACGCCGTCTGTCCGCTGATTCCGCTGTCGATCTCATCAAAGACCAGTGTGCGGATCCCGTCTCTCCCCGCAAACACCGTCTTGAGCGCCAGCATCATTCGGGAGAGTTCTCCGCCGCTGGCGATCTGATCCAGAGGCCGCAGCGGCTCTCCGGGATTCATGGAAATCAGAAAGAGCGCCCGGTCAGTTCCGTTCTCTCCCACCGCCTCCGGATCGCCGGAGAGCGTGATTTCAAATTCCACCTGTTCAAAATTCAGTTCCAGAAGAGCCTGCTTCATCTGCGCGGACAGTTCCCCCGCCGCCTCCCGCCGCAGCGCCGAGAGCTCCCGGCACAGAATCAGCGCCTTCTCCCTCTCTTCTTCTCTGCGGGCAGCCAGCTCTTCCCTGCGCTCCTCGTACTGCAGAATCGCCTCGAACCGCTCTCTGCGCTGCGCCAGCGCAGTCCCCAGTTCCCCCGCCCCGGACACGCCGTACTTGTCCTTGAGACGGTTCACCAGATTCAGGCGCTCCTCCACACGGACAAATTCCCCGGGGTCAAAGGTCAGTCCCTCGGCATAATCCGAGAGCGCCCGGTCAAAATCTGAGAGAAGGCCGTCCAGCTCTTCCAGCTGCCCGATCAGCTCATCCAGTTCGCCGTCGCACCCCGCAAGAGGCCGCAGCTCCCGGCAGGCCCGCGCGATCTGTTCCGAGGCGCCGCCCTCCTCTCCCGCCGTGCAGGCAAGGGCAATCCCGGCCGCCTCGTGAATCCGCTGGAACGAAGAGAGGCGTCTGTAGCGCCCCTCCAGTTCTTCATCCTCTCCGTCTCTGATATCAGCCTGCTCCAGCTCCCCGATCTCGTAGCGCAGCAGCTCCGCCTCCCGCATCCGGGCCGACTCATCCGCCGCGTCCTCCCACTGCGCCGTCACCTCCCGCAGCGTTCTCCAGCGCTCTTTTAAACGGCTCTTTACCTCCTGCGCCCGCCTGCCCGCATACTCGTCGAGCAGACCCAGCTGGCGCTCTCTTCGCAGCAGTGTCTGGTTCTCCCGCTGGCCGCAGACATCGATCAGAAGCTCCGCAATCTCCCGCAGCTGTCTGGCTGTCACGGTTTCTCCGGAGACCGTGCACACGCTGCGCCCCGCGTAAATCCTGCGTTTGATCAGGATAGTTCCGTCCTCCTCCGGCTCCAGTTCCATAGCGGCAAGCGCCCCGCGCTGTCCCTCGTTATCCACGGAAAAGACCAGCTCGATCAGCGCATACTCCGCCCCCTCCCGGATCAGCCCCGGATCCGCCTTGGCTCCCAGCGCCAGATTCACGGACCCGATGATGAAGGATTTGCCCGCGCCCGTCTCGCCGGTCAGGATATTGAGCCCGTCCGTAAAGGTCACTTCCTCCTCGGCGATCAGCGCCAGATTTTTGACGTGCAAACTCAGTAACATAGTACCGCCTTCCCTGCCTTTTCGCCTGCCGCTCAGCCCTCTATCATCTCCCGCAGCCGCTCCATCACGGCGGCCGCATCCTCTTTCGTGCGAATTGCCGCCATAATCGTATCGTCTCCGGCGATACAGCCGACAATCTGCGGCAGATGGAGCGCATCCAGCGCGGCCGCCACCGCCATGGCCATGCCGGAGACCGTCTTCATGACCAGGATATTCTCCGCCAGATCCATGGAGACATAGCCATCCCGCAGCACGCGGATATATTTACCGGCCAGCTGCTCGTCATGCGCCCGCATAACAACGTATTTCTGCCGCCCGGCTCCCGTCTGCATTTTCGAGAGCTTCAGCGCCCTGATATCCCGGGAGACGGTGGCCTGCGTCACGTCGTAGCCGTCCTCCCGCAGCGCTCTCGCCAGTTCTTCCTGCGTCTCGATTTCCTGTGTTCCTATGATTTCCAGAATTTTTTCGTGCCGGTTCTTCTTCATGACTGTTCCCCATTCCGGACAGTGTGCGCGTCCCTTGGCGCCGCACTGCGGCGATGCGTCCTTCTGTGCCCTGCGCTGCGGCGGTGCTGCCTTCTATGCCCTGCGCCGCGGCGGTATCAGCGCGCTGCGCCCGATGTGTACCGCACTGTTCAATGCGCCATTTTCTTGTGCAGCGTCTCGAGAAAGCTCAGCTCCGAGAGCTTGATCACGGTGGCTTCCCGGTCCGAGCGGCAGATTTCTATCCGGTCTCCCGTCTCCATCGGCTTATCAAAACCTCCGTCGAAGCTCGCCTTCGCCCGCTGTACTTCCTGCCTCCTGCCGGGACCGATCTCGATCGTGATCCGATCCTCCGGCGCAAGGATAATACTGCGCGTGCTGAGGGTGTGCGGGCAGATCGGCGTCAGCAGAATCAGCTTGGCCTTCGGCTCCACAATCGGTCCTCCCGCAGAGAGGTTATACGCGGTGGATCCCGTCGGCGTGGAGACGATAATGCCGTCCGCCTCAAACGTATTGAGCGCTTTGCCGTTGACGTAAATATTGTAGTTGATAATCTGAAGCGATCCGTCCCGGGTGATGACAATATCGTTCAGCGCGTACTCCGGCGTCGTATCACAGACGCGGGCCTGCGCCCCGCAGGTCAGACGTCCCTCCAGAAGCATCCTCTTTTCCAGCGCATAGCGGCCGGAGAGCAGATTGGCCAGCGCCTCTCTCCAGTTCTGCTTCTCCACCTCCGCCAGATACCCCAGCGTTCCCAGATTGATGCCCAGAATGGGAATCTGCCGGTCAATGCTGTCTCTGGCTGCCTGCAGCATCGTCCCGTCTCCGCCCAGTACGAGCAGACAGTCCGTATTCTCCCTGATCCCGCTGGCCGCGTCCGCGCAGTCGCACACCTTCCCCCTCTCCTGCAGAAAGGCGCGCACCTGCCCGGTCAGTTCCGACGCCGGGTCCTTCTCCTGATTTGTGATGATGCAAAAATGTTCCATCTCTTCTCCACGCCGGAGCGCTCTGTGCTCCGGCTACGCTGCAAAGCTCTCTGCATCCCGGTTCCCGGCTGCATTTTGCCCTGCTTTGTTCCATCCTGCGCGGCGCTCCCCGACCGCTCGCTCTGTCAGAAGCGCGCAGGCGTTTGCGGCTCTGTCACTGCGCCACAAACGTCTCATGCGCCCTCTCGACCAGCCCGCGGATCTCCTGCGCCTGACTCTGTGCCGCGACCGGATCACCATGGTGTGCGATGACCGCTCCGTCTCCCTGTTCTCCGGGCTGTCCGCAGACCGCTCCGTCTCCCTGCTCTCCGGACTGTCCGCAGCCTGTGTTCTCTCCGGATGCCGGTGCGTCCTCTTCTTTTTTTACAAGATACATCAGATACTCGATGTTGCCCTCAGGCCCCCGGATCGGAGAGAAATCGAGTCCCATGACTTCGAATCCATTCTCCCGCGCGTATCCGATCGCCGCCGCGATGACCTCCTCGTGCACGGCCGGATCCCGGACGACGCCTTTCTTCCCCACCTTCTCCCTGCCCGCCTCGAACTGCGGTTTGATCAGGCAGACCATCTGCGCCCGGGGCGTCAGGATCGGCGCGGCCGCCGGAAGAATCTTTGAGAGGGAAATAAACGAGACGTCCACCGAGGCAAAGGAGGGGGCCTCCGGGAGATCTGCCGGGGTCAGATAACGGAAATTCGTCTTCTCCATGCAGACAACCCTGGGATCGTTCCGCAGCTTCCACGCGAGCTGTCCGTAACCGACGTCGATCGCATAGACCTTCGCCGCCCCGTTCTGCAGCATACAGTCCGTAAAGCCTCCTGTCGATGCGCCGATGTCCATGCAGACCCTGCCCGTAAGATCCAGCGGGAAAACCATCATCGCCTTGTCCAGCTTCAGCCCTCCCCGGCTGACGTAGGCAAGCGCCTGTCCCCGCACCTCGATCGTGCTCTTTTCCGGATCAAAGGACGCGCCGGCCTTGTCCTCCTTCTGCCCGTTGACGTATACGAGCCCTTCCATAATCAGGGCTTTCGCCTTTTCCCGCGAAGGAGCGTAGCCGCCCTCCGTCAGGAGTATATCCAGTCTTGTTTTCATTCTGTGAATATCCTTCCGGCCTCCGCCAGCACCCGCTCCGTGACGGACGCCGCATCCAGCCCCTCCTCCTGATACAGCCTCTCCACGCTGCCGTGCTCCACATACTCGTCGGGAATCGCGACGTGCATGATGCGGGGCGCGTGTTCCAGCTCCGCTCCCCATGCCTGCACATGCTCGCCAAAGCCTCCGCTCAGCACATTCTCCTCCATCGTCACGAAGAGACGGTGCGTCCCCGCCATCCTTTCCAGAAGACCGGTGTCAAAAGGCCTGACGAAACGCGCATTGACGAGCGAACAGGCGTATCCCGCCTCTTTCAGCGCCCGGCGCACTTCCAGTGCCGTTTTGACCATCGTACCGACCGCCAGAAGCAGAATCCCGCTCTCCTCGAAGAGAACCTCCGCCTTTCCGTATTCGACGGGGGCGCGCATCTCCTGCAGTCCGTCGTACGCCTCCCCCCGCGGATAGCGCACCGCAATCGGCCCCTGCCATGCATCCGCGAATTTCATCATATCCGAGAATTCCCACTTGTTCTTGGGCGCGAGCACTGTCATTCCCGGAATCGAGGAGAGGTAGGAGAGGTCAAAAATACCCTGGTGCGTCTCTCCGTCCGCACCGACCAGTCCCGCCCTGTCAACTGCGAAAATCACATGGAGATTCTGGAGACAGACGTCGTGCAGAATCTGGTCGTAAGCGCGCTGCAGGAAAGAGGAATAAATCGCCACCACCGGAACGAGTCCTCCGGCCGCCAGCCCCGCCGCAAAGGTCACGGCGTGCTGTTCCGCGATTCCCACATCAAAAAACCGGTCGGGATAAATATTGCGGAAACGCTTGAGTCCCACGCCGTCCGCCATCGCCGCCGTGATCGCCACGAGGCGGCTGTCCCTCGCCGCGAGCTTGATCATGACAGTCGAGAAAATATCGGTATAATTCGCCTTGGTATGTGCCTGTTTCGGCAGACCCGTCGCGATGTCAAAGGGAGCCGCCCCGTGAAAGCGGGCGGGATGACGCTCCGCCGGCACATAACCGCGCCCCTTTTTCGTGCAGACATGGACGATGACGGCCTTGTTGATCCTCTTCGCGTCGTGAAAAGCACGCATCATGGCAGAGATATTGTGACCATCCACCGGTCCCAGATAGGTGATTCCCAGATCTTCGAAATACATGCCTGGAATCATGAGCTGCTTTAAGGAATTCTTGGCCCGGCGTATGCCGGTCACCACCTTCGGCATGCTGTCGTTGATCGAGTAGTAGACCTTGTCCCGCAGATTCAGATAGCCGTCCGAAGTGCGGATATCGTTCAAATACTGGGAGAGGCCGCCCACATTTTCAGAGATCGACATATTGTTGTCGTTCAGGACGATAATGAAGTTCGTGTTCAGCTTGGCGGCGTTGTTGAGCGCCTCGTACGCCATGCCGCCCGTCAGGGCCCCGTCACCGATCACCGAGACGACGGTGCGCTTCTGTCCCAGCAGATCCCGCGCCTTCGCGAGACCGACGCCTGCTGAGATCGACGTGGAGCTGTGTCCGGTGTCAAAACAGTCGCACGCGCTCTCCTTTCTCTTCGGGAAACCGCTCATCCCGCCGAATTTGCGCAGCGTGTCAAACCCCGCCTTCCTTCCCGTCAGGATCTTGTGCGTATAGGACTGGTGCCCCACATCCCAGATAATCTCATCGTTCGGCAGATCCAGCGACAGATGAAGCGCCATCGTCAGCTCTACCGTTCCCAGATTGCTCCCGAGATGCCCGCCGTTCTCGCTGATCTTCTCCACGAGAAACTGGCGGATCTCCCCCGCCAGCTTCTCATAATACTCCGGCGGAATTTTCTTAATATCATTTGCCTTCTGAATGGAATCCAACAACATCCCCATAAGCCGCCACCTCTCGCCGGAACGCGCGGTCTTTCCCCGGCCGTTTGTCCCCCGCTCCGGCAGTACTGTTACTTCTCCCGCGTCATCAGCCTCTGTATCAGCCCGCGCAGAAATTCATTTCCAACCGAAAGTCCGTCCAGCAGCTCCAGCGCCTCCTGCGTGCGCACGCGGACGTCCTCTTTCGCCTTCTCCATGCCGTGTACGGTCACATACGTGGACTTGCCGTCCCGCTCGTCCTGTCCCGTCGCCTTGCCCAGCGTCTGACTGTCTCCCTCAATGTCGAGGATATCGTCCTGGATCTGGAATGCAATACCGATATGCTCCGCGATTTTCCCCAGTTTCTCCTCATCCTCCTGGGGCGCTCCCGCCAGAATCGCTCCGATCCTGAAGCCGCTCTCGATCATGCAGGCCGTCTTGTGCTTATGGATATAGAGGAGCGTCTGCGCGTCAGCCGCACCGCCTCTGCCCTCCGCTTCCAGATCCGCGCACTGACCGCCCACCATGCCGTAGATCCCGGCGTTTCCCGCCAGCACGCGGAGCGCGCGCGCCACCCGCGCCCTCTCCTGCTCCGACTGCGCCACGAACAGCGCGCCGATCGCCGTCTCATACGCATAATTGAGCAGGGCGTCACCCGCCAGAACCGCCATTCCCTCGCCATAGACGACATGCGTCGTCCGGCGTCCCCGCCGGTACTCGTCATTGTCCATGGACGGAAGATCGTCGTGAACGAGGGAATACGTATGAATCATCTCCAGCGCAGCCATAAACGGCTCCGCCAGCGTCATCGGTCCGCCGTACATCCGGCACGTCTCAAAGAGAAACAGCGGGCGCAGACGCTTGCCGCCCGCCTCCACGCTGTAGTGCATCGCTTCCACGACCCGGGAGGCATATCCCTCCGCACAGGGCAGGAAATTCAGGATGACCCGTTCGCAGTCCTCCGTCTTTTTCCGCAGTTCTTCCTCGAAATTCATAACTTTCTCCATTCCGGAGCGTCTCTCGCGACGGGGCGACGCAAATGTCCAATTTGCGTCTGCCATTCTCGAGCTTTGTGACGCCCCGACACAAAGCTCAGGATTAAACAATAAGCTATCAAGCTTATTGTTCAATCTTACCTCCCTGCCGCAGCTTTGCTGCGGCACTGCGATCAGAAATCCGCGCAGGCGGTTTCTGATCTGCAATCACCGAACCGGCGGCGGTTCCTGCCGGTTCGAATGACAGAAAAGCGCCATCGGGCGATTCTTCTGTCATGTCACCTCCCCGCCGCTTTTTATACGAACGGCTCCAGCGTTCCCTCTTCACTGATCTGCTGCACCTGCTTCTCCACCCGGTCTATCCTGGTATTGCAGTACTGCACGAGACGCATCCCGCGCTCATAGAGAGCAAAGGATTCCTCCAGCGGAATCTCCCCGCTCTCCATCTGTCCCAGCAGTTCCTGCAGTGCCGAGAACGCCTCCTCTATGCTCATCTCCTGCGGATCTGTCTCCGCAGCTGCCCGCGTGTTCTCCCTCTGCACGTTCTCCTCCGGGATGCCCTGTCCGTTCTGTTCCCGTATCTGCTCCGTCTGTTCTGTACCCGCTCTTTTCATCGTCACTCCATGCCGGAGCTTTCCCTGCTCCGCTTTTCCATCCCCTGTCGCTCATCAGGCTGCACCGCGCTCACCTGCGCCTCCAGAGAACCGTCCCGCAGCCGGATCAGAAGTCTGTCGCCAACCGCGGTCTCCTCCACGCTCTGCAGCGGCTTCCCGTCCCGCTCTCTCCGGAGATAACCGTACCCTCCCGAGAGCTTCGCAAGAGGCGAACGGGCGTCCAGCCGCCCGGCAAGCAGCCCGATCCTGTGACGGTCCCGCAGCAGCGTTCTCTCCATCGCATTCTGCAGCCGTTCCTCCAGCTGCGCGGCATACATCCGCCTGTCTCTGATCTGATACACCGGAGAGCCATGCCAGACCGCTCGTTCCAACAGCGCCGTTCTCGATCGCAGCTCGCCCAGGCGCCGGTTCATCGCCAGCGTCAGCGAATCCCGAAAACCTCTGAGATCCTCCTCAAACTGCGCAAACTCAAAAACAGCAAGCTCCGCCGCCGCAGAAGGCGTCGGGGCGCGCAGATCCGCCACATAATCCGTGATCACCGTATCCGTCTCATGTCCGACCGCCGAGATCACCGGAACCGAACAGTCAAAGACCGCCTGTGCCACACACTCCTCGTTAAACGCCCACAGATCCTCCAGAGAACCACCGCCGCGTCCGATAATCATGACGTCCACACCGGCCGCCTCCAGCGCCCGGATTCCGTTCACAATGCTCTGCGCCGCCCCGGCCCCCTGCACCTGCGCCGGGTACAGCAGAATCTGCAGATAGGGATTCCTGCGAAGAGAAATGTTGAGAATATCCTGCACCGCCGCACCCGTCGGAGCGGTCACGACGCCCAGCGTGCGGATATAGCGAGGGATCGGCTGCTTATACGCCTCATCGAAAAGCCCCTGTTCCCCGAGCTGCTTCTTGAGACGCTCGTACCGCTCATTCAGCGCCCCCGCTCCGTCCGCGATGATCCGGGTCGCATAGAGCTGATACTTCCCGTCTCTCCCGTACACATCGACCGAACCCGCGGCGATCACCTGATCTCCCTCCTTCATCGGGTAGGAAAGACCCCTGCGGTTTCCCGCAAACATCACGCAGGAAAGCGTGCCGGATTCGTCCTTCAGGGTAAAGTAAATATGCCCCGACGAGTGATACTTGCAATTGCTCACCTCGCCGCGTACCAGAACCGAATGCAGCAGGTAATCCTGCGTGAACATGTTTTTAATATAAGAGTTGATCTGTCTGACGGAAAATACGCTCTTCAAGACTTTCTGTCGCTCCCTGCCTTTCTGGAAGCCACCACGATCGTCGCGCCCTGCTCCTTCTTCCCTGTCGGTGCTTTCTCCGCCTGCTCTGTACCGTCTCTCTTCTGCGGCTTGTCCACCTTGGCGAGTACCGCGTTGACAAACGCCGCCGCTCCGTCCTGTCCGAACCGGCGGGAGAGCTCCACCGCCTCGTTGATCGCCACCGCGACCGGAACTGCCTCGTCCCAGAGCATCTCATAAACCGCAAGACGCAGCACCGCCAGTTCCACCTTGGCGATACGCGAAATCGACCAGCCGCTCGTGCTCTCTTCCAGAATTCTGTCAATTTCCGGGAGACGCTCCATGACCGCATCGTACTGCTTCTCGATAAAAGCGCGGTCCGACGCATTCACCATCACGCCCCGGTCTTCGAAGAAGAGAGCCTTCTGCTCCGGCATTTCCTCAGGTGTGTTAAATTCCACTCGGAACAGCAGCTTAAAGACCTGTTCCCTCAACATTGCTCTTTTCATCTGTCTCTACTTGTCCTTTGCTACGTTGATGCCCGCGATACGGATATTGACATCCGTGACGGTCAGCCCCGTCATATTCTCGATCGCCGTCTTGACGCGCGTCTGCACCTGGGAACTCGTCACCGGAATATTATAGCCGTACGCCATAATCAGCGAGAGAGCCACTCTCACCCTGCCCTCGCTCACCTCGACCTTGACGCCTTTGTTCAGATTCTTAAAGCCCGCCTTGCCCAGAAGCTCCATCGTCAGATTACCCGCCATCGCAGAGACGCCGTCCACCTCCATCGCAGCAAACGCAGCGATCATGCTCACCACATCGTCCGCGATTTTGACCGTGCCGATCTCCGCGTTCGTCTCTACCGTATATGTCTTCTTTCCATCCTGCTCCATGGCTGTCTTCGTTCTCCTTTCTTCCTGCTGCGGCGAAAACGCCTCCCTCCGGCCTCTTACCCCCGGCGCGCCGCAGTGTCCACCGCGCGTCCGGCCGGATATGTCCGCCTGCCACCGTTCAGCTTCAGACTGCGCTGAACAGATACGCCTGTCTTTCATTTTAGCAAATTAGATCCGGTTTGCATAGTCCCACCAAGGAAACGCAAGAGCGGCTGCTTCCACGCAGCCGCTCTCTTTGTACGCATACTCTCCATTCCGGAAATTTCCGCCCTCTGCAGCAGAATCTTTGATTCTGCGTTGTGATTGATGTTGCTCCGGCACAAATCCCGGACTCCAAAACAGCCTGTCGGGCTGCTTTCCCAGTCTATTCCCTGGAGAAATCCGCCAGTTCCAGCCCCTTGTTGCGGTCGAGCACCATCTGCACCGACCAGGGGTTGACGAACAGCAGGAGCGGATTGCCCTTTAAGTCCTTGATCCGCTTCATATCGGATGTCCCGACAATTTTCGACACATCGAGATCCCGGTTCACGATCCACCGGATGTGCTCATACGGCAGTGTGTCGAGATAGATCTCCACATTGTACTCGCTCTTTAACCGGAATTTGAGCACGTCGAACTGCAGCATACCGACGACGCCGCAGATGATCTCCTCCATGCCGGTATTGAACTCCTGAAAAATCTGAATCGCGCCCTCCTGGGCGATCTGCGTGATCCCCTTGACGAACTGATCCCTCTTCATCGTATCGACCTGACGCACCCGGGCAAAGTGTTCCGGCGCAAACGTCGGAATTCCCTCGTACCGGAACGCATCTTTGGGAAGGCAGAGGGTATCCCCGATCGAATAGAGCCCCGGATCAAAAACGCCCATAATATCTCCCGCATACGCCTCATCGAGAATCTTGCGGTCGCTCGCCATCAGCTGCTGCGGCTGCTGGAGGCGCTGCACCCTGCCGCTCTGGACGTGGCGCACCTCCATGCCCGCCTCATAGCGGCCGGAACAGATACGCATAAACGCGATGCGGTCCCGGTGCGCCTTGTTCATATTCGCCTGGATCTTGAACACAAAAGCCGAGAAGCCCTGCTCCACCGGATCTACAGGCCCCTTGTCCGAAACCCGCGCCGTCGGCGGCAGCGCCATCTTCAGGAAATGCTGCAGGAAAATCTCCACGCCGAAGTTCGTCAGCGCCGAGCCGAAGAAGACCGGCGTCAGCATTCCCGCCTGCACCTCTTCCAGATCAAAGGGCGCGCTCGCCCCGTCGAGCAGTTCAATCTCTCCGAGAAGCTGCTCCGTCTTATCCTCACCGATCTGCGCGCGCAGCAGAGCCTCATCCGAGAGCGGAATCCGCGTCTCGTGTCCCTCCTTCGTCCCCTTTTCAGTGTCCGCATAGGTGATGATTTCCTGCAGTTCCCTGTCGTAAACGCCCTTAAACTCCTTACCGGAGCCGATGGGCCAGTTGACCGGACACGTCGCGATCCCGAGATTTTTCTCGATGTCATCGAGCAGATCGAAGGTATCCATCGCGTCCCGGTCAAGTTTATTGATAAAGGTGAAAATCGGGATATGGCGCATCGTGCAGACCTTGAACAGCTTGCGCGTCTGCGCCTCCACGCCCTTGCTCGCGTCGATGACCATGACCGCGGAATCCGCCGCCATCAGCGTGCGGTACGTATCCTCCGAGAAATCCTGGTGTCCCGGCGTATCCAGAATGTTGATGCAAAACCCGCCGTAATTGAACTGCAGCACCGAACTCGTCACCGAGATTCCTCTCTGCTTCTCGATTTCCATCCAGTCCGAGACCGCATGACGCGCCGTCGCCTTCCCCTTGACGCTTCCCGCCAGATTGATCGCCCCGCCGTAGAGCAGGAATTTCTCAGTCAGTGTCGTTTTGCCGGCGTCGGGGTGGGAAATGATCGCAAAAGTCCGGCGCTTTGCGATTTCGTCAGCAATATTACCCATGAAACTGTAAAACCTCCAAACTCAATCAGATATCATCCGCTCAGCCCTTCGGAGCGTCCTTGATCGAGAAGCTCAGTCTTCCCATTCTGTCTTTGCCAAGGCAGACGACTCTGACCTTCTGTCCGAGGGTCAGCTCATCCTCCACATGCTCGACGCGGTGGTTCGTGATCTTGGAGATGTGAACCATTCCCTCCTTGCCGGGCGCGAACTCGAGGAATGCGCCGAACTCCTTGATGCTCACAACGACGCCGTCGAGAACCTGACCCTCCGCGAATTCCGTCGTGATGATCTCGACCATCTTCTGCGCTCTCTCCATCTGTGCTCTGTCCGTGCCGCAGATCGAAACCTGTCCGTCGTCGTTGATATCCATCTGCACGCCGGTTCTCTTGATGATCTCGTTGATCGTCTTGCCGCGCTGTCCGACCACATCGCCGATCTTCTCGGGATCAATCCACATCGAGAGGATCTTCGGCGCGTACTGGCTCAGCTCCGGACGCGGCTGTGCGATGGCGGGCGTCATGATGTCGTTCATAATATACTCTCTGGCCTCTTTGCAGCGCGCGATCGCACCCTCGACGATCGGTCTCGTCAGTCCGTGAATCTTGATATCCATCTGGATCGCGGTGATGCCGTCGTGGGTTCCCGCCACCTTGAAGTCCATATCGCCGAAGAAGTCCTCCAGCCCCTGAATATCGGTCAGAAGGATGAAGTCGTCGTCGGTCTCGCCCGTCACAAGTCCGCAGGAGATACCCGCCACCTGCTTTTTGATCGGAACGCCCGCCGCCATCAGCGCCATGCACGATGCGCAGACTGACGCCTGGGACGTGGAGCCGTTCGACTCAAACGTCTCGGAGACGGCGCGAATCGCGTACGGGAACTCCTCCTCGCTGGGCAGAACCGGAATCAGAGCCTTCTCCGCCAGAGCGCCGTGTCCGATCTCGCGGCGTCCCGGACCGCGGCTGACCTTCGTTTCGCCCACGGAATAAGCCGGGAAATTGTACTGGTGCTGGTAACGCTTGCCCGTGATGTTCGGGTCAAGCCCTTCGATCTTCTGCATCTCAGAGAGAGGCGCCAGGGTCACGACGTCGCAGATCTGCGTCTGGCCGCGCGTAAACATCGCAGAGCCATGCACCCGCGGAATGATATCCACCTCCGCCGCAAGCGGGCGGATCTGTGTCATCTCTCTGCCGTCCGGACGCTTGTGATCCTTGAGGATCATCTTGCGCACCGTCTTCTTCTGATACTGGTAAACCGCCTCGTCGAGAACCGCAAGCCACTCTTCCTTCTCCGCAAACGCCTCACGGAGCTTCTCCTTGAGCGCGGAGACATTTGCCTCGCGAACCTGCTTCTCGTCGGTAAAGACCGCCTCCTCCATCTGCACAGGGGGAACGATCTCCTTCATCGCCTCGAACATCTCCTCCGGCACTGCGCAGCTCGTATACTCCTTCTTCGGCTTGCCGCTCTCCGCCACGATCTGATCGATGAACGCGATGATCTTCTGGTTGATCTCATGCGCCTTGTAGATATAGTCGATCATCTCCTGCTCCGGGATCTCGTTCGCCCCGGCCTCGATCATGATGACCTTCTGCGCCGTGCTCGCCACCGTCAGCTGCAGGTCGCCCTTATCCCACTGCTCCTGACTCGGGTTGACGATGATCTCGCCGTTTACCTTGCCCAGCTGCGTCGTAGCGCAGGGGCCCGCAAACGGAATGTCCGAAATAGACGCCGCAACCGATGCGCCGATCATCGCGACCAGCTCCGGACGGCAGGCAGGATCCACACTCATCACCATGCACTCGAGCGTCACATCGTTGCGGTAGTCCTTCGGAAACAGGGGGCGCATGGGACGGTCGATGACACGGCTCGTCAGAACCGCATTCTCAGAGGGCTTGCCCTCTCTCTTCATGAAACCGCCCGGGAACTTGCCGATTGCATAGTACTTCTCGGAATACTCCACGCTCAGCGGGAAAAAGTCGATTCCGTCCCGGGGCTTCTCCGACGCCGTCGCGGTGCACAGCACGGTTGTGTCCCCGTAGTGCATAAACGCGCAGCCGTTCGCCTGCTTGCCTACTCTGCCGATGTCGATGCTGAGCGTGCGTCCGCCCAGATCCATAGAAAACGTCTTGTACATGTCTCTCTCCTTTTCTTCTCTTGCTTCTTCTCTTTCGTCACTCGTCTCTTCCTGAGCACATTCGCACTCCGGGCTGCGCCCTCCCTGCTCATGTGTTCTGCCCGGCCGATGTGCGATCCCCGGTGCGCGCAGGCGCGCCCGTGGTTCGCCCGCCGTCTCCTTTGGGCTCCCGCGTCTTACGAAAGCCTGATTTCAAACTCGCCTTCGGCTCCTTTGAAATCGCAGAACACATTCGCACTCCGGGCTGCGCCCTCCCTGCTCATGTGTTCTGCCCGGCCGATGCGCGATCCCCGGTGCGCGCAGGCGCGCCCGTGGTTCGCCCGCCGTCCGGGCTTTCTATACAAAAAGACGGCACGTACCGGTAGTCCCAGTATGAGGCCGTCTTTTAATATCCGTATGGATTACTTTCTGATACCCAGTTTTTCAATTAAGGAACGGTACGTATCCAGATCGGTTTTCTTCAGATAGTCCAGAAGGCCGCGTCTCTTACCAACCATTTTCAGAAGACCGCGTCCGGAGTGCTTGTCCTTCGGGTTCTTCTTCATGTGCTCGGTCAGCTCGCGGATACGCTCGGTCAGAACTGCGATCTGTACCTCCGGCGATCCGGTGTCGCCTTCTTTTCTTGCATAGGTGTTGATTACTTCTGTTTTCTTCTCTTTGGAAATCATGCTTTTCTCCTTCTGCCCCGAGGGCGATGCGCCGTATACTAAGGAAGGGTCGGAGTTTCCGTCTCCTGAGTATCGGTCTGTTTCTGCACTTCCAAATGTGCAACGTATGAATTGTATCACAGACATATGGTTCTGTAAATAGTGGAAATTCAGGTTTCCAGCACCCTGACTACCTTCGTCACCGTGCGGTAATTGCTGTTGTAGATGGTAATGCCGTATTTCTCATTGCTGGCGTTTATGACCTGCCCGTTTCCGATGTAGATCGCCACATGATTGATTCCGCCGCTTCCGCTGTAAAAGAAGAGATCGCCCGGCTGCGCCTCCGACTGGCTGATCGTCGTTCCGGCGTTCGCCTGCGCCGCCGCGACGCGCGGCAGATAAATGCCGTAATTGGCAAACACGCTCTGCACAAAACCGGAGCAGTCCGCTCCGTTCGTCAGGCTCGTGCCGCCCCAGACATACGGATTCCCGAGAAACTGCATCGCATAGCTGCAGAGCTGTGCGCGAATGTCCGTCACCCCGTCGCCGTAGATCAGCTCGCTGATCGAGATCGCCGTGCGCAGCGACTGGCTCAGCGTCACATACTTCGCCGAGACATAAGCGATCTCACTGTCAATCTGCACCTTGACCCAGTTGCCGAGCTTGCTGATCACATCCATCGTCTGTCCGTTCGGAATCGTCGTAATCGCGTCGGCGTCCGTGCTCGGCGCTACCCGCACCGTCAGAGCGTCCTCTTCCACGCTCACTGTCGCCTCGGTCTGGATCGCCTCCTGCGCCAGCAGCCGCGCCTGCGCTCCCGTCGCCAGATACTCCGATTTGACGTAGCCCTCCACATCTCCGGATACGATATAAGACCAGCCGCCGTCCTCGGAAACCACCTCGCACACCGCGTGCGCCGGGAGACGTCCCGCTAGATCCGCATCCTCCTCCGGACTCTTGCGGATATTCAGGGTATCGGACACATTCGCGATCCCCAGATTCTCATAGTCCGCATAGATCTCATCTGCCTTATTGGCCTCGGCGATATACTCGTCCTCAGACTTCTGACTTTTGAATAAATTGATGGCGCCGATAACCTCCTTAGTAATAGAAGAAACCGCTACCGTTTCCGAATCGTCCTCGAAATGGATCTCACCCAGATCCGCCACCTGCTGCTCCTCCTGCATGGCCAGAGTCGCCGCTTCCGCCGCCTGCTCCGATTCGAACACTTTCGCGCTGTGTCCGTCAAAGAGCAAAATCCCTCCCGACGTCAGCAGAAGCGCACAGGCGATCCCAGCGGTTGTCAGGAAATATCTGCGGTTCTCCTCTGCCGTATGGCGGACGGCTCTTCTGCCCCGCACGCTCCGCGGCGTATTCTCTTCCTCCATCGGCATCTGATCTGCCGTTCTCTCTCTCATTGGCCCGCTCCCTGATCTGCTCAAATTTGTTACAAAGTTGTTAAATTTATTAACAAGTCATATCATAACAAAGCCCTCCTCCCCTGTCAACCGCAGCGTCCGCCAAATCACATAATCTTCACATTCCACGTTGCGATTCGCGGACAGCGTTTATGCCTTTCCCACCTCCTGTCCCCGGCGTATGCCAGCATTAATATTTGCCCAGCCACGATCTGTGTGGCACGAAATTATTGATATGATTGTTCACTTGTCAAATCGGCTTTAACACATATAATCTTCTTAATTCTTTATATTTATTTGCCAGCTCATCCAGCAGTTCTTTTCTTCTGGCTATAATCCAATATTCATCCAGATTGGGATATTTGTCTACATCGGCTCTAAGAATTTCACTCCAGACCTGACGAAGCCACAGTTATAATTGCAATATCCATGTCATTACCTCTTTCAAATTTTTGTATTTGGGTTTCTATATTGCCCATGTTTGCTCGTATTGCCATTTCCATAAGATATTGCAAACATTGGGCATCTATGCAAACATCCAAGACACATTTCGCATTCATCCAATTGCCAGAATGGTTTCTTATCCACCATTTGTATCGCTAAAACAGGACATTTCTTCTCACATAATCCGCAGCCTACGCACTTTTCAATATCCACTGACAATTTTCTGGTCTTTCGCTCTGTGTTGTACATATAACTCGACGGAAATGCAGCTATAAATCTCGGTACTTTCTTATCTATAAAGTTACCAACATCCCTGTTCCTGATGCGATTAATCACCTCTTGCAGCTGATGTTCTCCTTCTGATAACCATTGATTTACTTTAGCATCATTATTTAAGTTAAATACCGGTGTCCATGTATCCGGCATAATTACACTGTAAAATGCATCAAATGACTGTTTATGTTTTTTCATTATTTTCTTTGACATTGCGCCTGCTTGTCCCGTCGTAGTACCATAACTTGCCAGAAAAAATACATACTCGCAATTCGAAAATTTTATTTGTTCCAAAAATAAGGCTACAATACGTGGCAGCCTCCAAAAGTATGTTGGTGTGATAATTCCAAGAAGCTTTTCATCTTGAAATTCATATTGATTGTTTCTTATACAATCTACGATGGATACAGGTTTTTCTCTCGTCTCCAAAGCAATTTTTTCTGCGATATATTTATTGTTTCCTGTCGCACTGAAATATAAAATCATCTTTTATGAACCTCTTTCTCAACACTTCCAATCAAAAACGAAAGTGCCGTCACTGCATCTTCCTTACTCAACACTTGACCCTCAAAAAAGCTCTTTTCCAACAACATTTCGAAAGTCTCTGCGTAAAAATCAACTATAATATCCTGCCTGATGGGATACTGATTGCTGTATTCGCAAGCAGCAATCATTTCTTTGATGCGTGCTTTCATATGTTTACTTAAAGAAAACATCATCCTGCCATCCATTCCATTGTGCTTTACGATCTTGTTAAGCGTCTCTTTTCTTTCATTTAGATATTCATACATGACTATAAAAATTGCTTTTGTTCTTTCTTCCTCAGGCAGTTCCATGCACTTACGAATATCCATGTCTCCTGCAATTGCTTCCCAACAGTACTCCATCAAATCATAGATGTCCTCAAAATAATTGTAAAAGGTTGATCTTGGGTAATTACAGCTGTCACATAGTTTTTGAACGGAAATTGTCTCAAGGGAAGATTTTTCCATAAGCATAAACAATGCCTCTGAAAAAGCTGCCAGTGTTCTTTTTGCAAATCTGTTCGTCTTATTTGATATATCAATTTTCATTTCTGTTTCTCCATTGATCAATTGACTATATTTGTACAAATGTCCATTTATTTATATTTTAATACCTTATTCCAATAATACAAACTACAATAGTAAAGTACGATCCATAAATGGACATATCTTAAAAATCGTCCAACTATAAAAGGCATACAATAACTCTTGTACGCCTTAGCTGTTGTATTATTCTATGAACTTTTCATTTTATTTTGCAGCAGCCCTTTCCTTACTGTGTCCTCTCTATAATGATTCATGTATCCGTTCATATGTCTGCCGTACCGCGGCATTACGCATCCTTCCACGCTCCCTTTTGCGGCAGAGGCAGCTTTTTCGTCAGTTTGATGCCCGCAATCAGCGGCCACAGATGTATAAGAGAGGCCCCCACAAGACCAAACACCGAATCCGCAACACCTTGCTCCGCATTCACGTAGGTGAGCGTGATCCCCTCCGCCGCATACACCCCGCTGCCTATCATCAGAACGAGATCGGAAAAGCCGTGCAGAATCGATACCGCCCAGATATTCCTGGTTTCCAGATACACCGCCCCGATCAGAATCCCCATAAAGGCTGTGGTAAACGTTTTGCTGAACATCTGAAGCGCCGTTGCAGCGGTCATGACGCCAAACAACGCAGAGGCCACGTGCACGAATCCGAACACCAGTCCGGAAATCACCATAGCGCCCCACAGCCCTTTACGGGTATTGCCCCATTTTGTCACCAGACCGCCCATCAGAACACCGCGAAAACACGTCTCTTCAAATAGTCCGACAAAAAAATACTCCACAACCAGCAGCGCAAGCCGCCCGCCCCAACCGGCTACCGGAACTCCCCCTGCCAGCCACGCATTCGAAGCAAAAATAGCCACGCCAAGCACCACTGCCACCACCAGCATGCTCCTGTACAGACGCGCGCTGCGCACAAAGCTTCCCTTTTCCCAGCGAAACGCCTCCCGGCCGCCTACCGCCGCCATGATCGCCAGCATAATCACCGACAGCATTGCGCGGTTGAGGATCTCCGCCACCTTATTGGGCTCCGGAACATATTTGATCCCCGCATACCCGATTGCCAGACCAGCCAGTCCCACCACAACCGGATGGCTCTGCATCCATTTTCTTATCTTTCCAACCATTCGTTTCTCACCTTTCCTCCCTGCCGGAGCATTTTATCCGGCATACTCCTCCCGTCGACTGCATCCTTTCTGTCACACGAGTACCTCGCATAGATTTATTTGTCATTGTAAATCGCAAAGCACCACAAAAGTACAACAAATCCGAATACAGAGATCAATGAATCCGTCCACCCATTCCACGTCGGCAGCACGGCAAACAGAAAAATATATTCCTGACGCCTGTATTCTTCTCCCTGACAGGGCGGACCGGCAATCTCCCTGTTGACAATCGAAGGGTTTTCATATTATATTTTTACCAGAAAGGATTGGTACAAAAACGTGAACGAACTGACCGACTCTGACGCAGAACCGCCTAACCGATGGTGTATCTGCGGCGCAGAGACCGCATCTTTATTTAATTTTTCTGCAAAAAAGAACTTTGTTTTTCCTTTATATGTATGTCCTGCCAGCCGTATTTCGGGCAGGGACAATTTTTCCTGCGGTTGTCTCCGCATTCTGAGCTATTATGACAAGAAAATAAAAATGCTTTTTTCATGGCACGCGGATCAGAACAGATTTTTCTGTTTCTGGAGACGGGTGTGTTTTTTGTGCGCGGTCAAACTGCGGATTTGAACGGCCAAAAGAAAACAAAACTGTTTATCACAACCATCGATCGTCTATAGCATCAAATTCAGCAAGGGAGGTTTTATTTTGTCTAACGTTTCATTAATCTGGTTATTTCTTCTGCAGCTTCTGTTCATCGGTTTAAACGCGATTTTTGCCTGTGCCGAGATCGCCGTCATCTCCATGAACGACAATAAACTCGCCAAACTCACAGCGGCCGGAGACAAGCGGGCCATCCGCCTGTCCAAGCTGACCGAACAGCCCGCGACATTCCTGGCCACCATTCAGGTAGGTATCACTCTCGTCAACCTGCTCAGCAGTGCTGTCGCGACCGAGAACTTTTCCGATCGTCTCGCGGACTTTTTCACCGGAATCGGACTTGCGATTCCTGCGTCCGTCATCCGTGTCCTGTCGGTTGCCGTCATCACTATCCTGCTGACCTACTTCACCGTTCTGCTCGGCGAGCTGATTCCCAAACGTCTCGCCATGAAAAAGGCCGAGCAGATCGCGCTCGGCATGTCCGGCCTGATTTATACGGTATCTAAAATTTTCAACCCTGCGGTCTGGCTCTTCACCGTCTCCACTAACGGTCTGCTGCGTCTGCTCGGCGTCGATCCGAACAGCGAAGAGGAGGAAAACGCCGAAGAGGAGATCCGCATGCTTCTCGACGCAGGCAACCAGAACGGCACCATCCGCCCCGAGGAGCGGAATATGATCCAGAACATTTTCGAGTTCAACGACATCTCCGCCGGTGATATCATGACCCACCGCGTCGACGTCAATCTGCTCTGGCTCGATGAGAGCGACGCCGAATGGGCTAAAATTGTTGAGGAGACGCGCCACTCCATTTATCCGGTCTGCGCGGACAGCCCTGACAACATCGTCGGTGTCCTCTACGTCAAGGATTATTTCCGTCTCAAAACGAAAACACGCGAGGAAATTATGAAACACGCGGTGCAGCCGGCCTGTTTCGTTCCCGAAACCGTGCGCGCCGACATTCTGTTCCGCAATATGAAACAGTCGCGCAACCACTTTGCCATCGTCGTCGATGAGTACGGCGGCATGAGCGGTATCATCACCATCAACGATCTTCTGGAGGAACTGGTCGGCGATCTCGAAAACGACAGCTCCGCTCCCGCCGACACACCTCTGATCGAGCGAATCGGCGAGACGACATGGCGGATTCAGGGAACCGCGCCGATCGAAGACGTGGCCGAGCAGCTCGGGCTCCATCTTCCCGAGGATGAGTTTGACACCTTCGGCGGCCTCGTATTCAGTCTCCTTGGAACCATTCCTTCCGACGGCAGCACGCCGGAAATCGACGGCTTCGGCATGCATATCAAGGTCCTGAGCATCAAGGAGCATCGCCTCGAGCGCGCCGTTGTGAGAATGACGCGCAAGAGCGGGGAAACACAGGAGGAAGACGCCTCCGGAAACTCAGGCTCCAAAAAGAGTTCCGGATTTTAACGAGACAGGAAAGCCCATCGCCGCGTAAGCGATGGGCTTTCTATATATACAGGGAATTCCGTCACGGTTGCAAACGTTCTACTCCTGTTCCTGCCGTTCCGGTTCCTCCCAGCTCTGCAGTACTTTCTTCAGCAGTGCACGCAGAACCTCCTTCTCTTCCCCGGAAAGACAATCATAAAGCCTGTCCTCCTCTGCCCCCTCTTCTGTCCGGGCGTCCGCTTCGGCGCGTCCTGCCTCCGTAATCCGGAGCAGACTCTTTCTCCTGTCCTCTTCCTCCCTCTGGCGGATCAAAAATCCCTTTCTCTCCAGCTTGGCCAGAATCTCACTCATCGACCCCGGCTGAATCCGCAGGATTTCCTGCAGTTCCCGCTGGGACATCTCTCCCCGCTCCGCGAGAATCCTGAGAATCCCGTTCTGTCCTCCCCGGCCGCCGCCCTGCCGGTGATGAAGGATATGACCACACCGCCGCAGCAGACTGGTCAGGTCGTCCCGCTTCTCCCAGCCGCCATGTTCTCCACGACCGCCTTCTCTGCGTCCAATCCGCTCTCCGCGTTTCTTCTGCCAGCGCGGGAAGTCAAACAGCTCTTCCCTCACCGGTTCCTGCGCCTGTTTCAGACTCTCCGCATACCGCCGCCCCTTTCCACAGCGCGGCGATGTCAGCGGGCAGTGATTCGGACATTGATTGCAGTGCGTGATCTCCGTAGCGTCCCTGCCATTATTTTCCATGAAAATCCCCTCTCTCTCCGTATTCCATTCCTGTTTCCGACTTATTTCTCTATTCATCCTGTTCTCCTTTCCGGAGCGCTTTTGCGCGACAGAGCGACACAAATCTCAAATTTATGTCTGCTATCAACGAACTTTGCGGCACTCCGACACAAAGTTCAAATCTGTGTCTACCACTGCCGAGACTCGTAGCACTCCACTCGATAACATGGATAAAATCCATGTTTTATTTTATATTTAGGTGCCTTGATATTTGAAAGAATACCACGTTACCCTCTTATTGTCAAGGTACCTAATTATAAAACATTCCCACAAAGGTAATAATTCAGCCCGCGCCATTCGATGGAGCTACGCTGCCGCCGCTCTCCGCCGCTTCGCGGCTGTCTTTGCTCATGAACTGGCGCGTCCTCAGCCGGAAGCAAGCGGCACAAATTCATGTAAGCACGATTTTACCCCTCCTGCCTCCGGCTGGCTGAACTGTTACTCCCAAAAAAAGGAGCACAGACTGTCCTTGATTGACTGTCTGTACTCCGGTTTACCGCAGCTGATATAAATTGAAATTCGCAATGATTTTACCATGACAGGACGGCCCGCTCTCTGCCACGCCTATTGTTTACCCATTTTCCTCACTGCTTCGCCGTCACCTTATGGAAAAAGGCGCACTCCTCATCGTTGGCAAGGGTCGCTTCCGCCAGCTTCAGGTTGCACATAAAGACGTGCTGCACCTGCTCATCCCCCTTCCCGTACTCCTTCGCCTGATAGCGGATCCCCAGCTGATCCATTCTCGCCGTCAGAAGCGGCATCTGGTAGACGAGGAAATCATGCTCCGCCGTCAGCACATACGCCGGAGGAAACGAAGCGCTCATGTGGCGGATCACGTCGATCAGTTCCACCTTGTCCCTCGTGGCCGGAGCGAGCAGCGCATCCAGATATATCCCGTCATCATGGGTTCCTTCTCCACAATAACTCTCCACCGTATCGTAGACACCGCAGTGAAGCCCCACTGCCGCCGGAACAAATCCATTCGGAACGAGCGCCTCTTTGCCCGGGAACTGCTCCGGATAGCGTCTGCACATCTCCTGCGCGTACTCCGGATTCGTGCAGAAATTCGTGTACATTCCGCACATCTGCCCGCCCGCCGAGTCGCCGATCAGAATGACCCTGGAAAGATCCATGTGATACTCCTGCGCATGCTCCTGCACGAAACGAATCACCGCCGCCATATCCGAGACCGCTGCCGGAAACGGGTGCTCCGGCGCGAGGTGATAGTTGAAATTCACAGTAATAAATCCTCGCTTTGCCAGATCCATCAGATAATACTGGTAGATCTCTTTCGTCCCGTAGAACCATCCGCCGCCGTGAATACTGATAATCACAGGCATCTTCTCCTCCGGAAGCTCTCTCTGCCGGTAAATATCCAGCAGATTCCAGACGCCATCCGGTCCGTAGGCCAGATCGTCATACCGCACGACGTCCTCCGGTGTCGTCAGCCCTGCATCGCGCTGCGCGTCTCCCTGTTTCCATTCCTCTCTCATTCTGTCCCAGAATTCCTGTGTCATAGCCATCTGTCTGTTTCTTCCTTTCTGCCATTTCTTCCTGCCGGACTCTCTCTTCCAAACCGTTTCAGGCTCCGGAAATCCCGAAATTCACACAGGCGCCCTCCTTACTGTTGCAGATATCAATCATTTTTACGTCGTTCCTGTGCACCTACGGCAGCCCCAGCTGTCGTTCTTTCTATTATAATTCGATCCTCTCCCCCTGTCACCCAGTACTGAATAAAAAGTGCTATGCAGCTGACCCCGTCTTTTGCATAGCACTTTCTATGTTCCATTTCCGGTTTCCCGGATTGTTTATCTGTTACTCCACATCCTGCAGCGCCGCCAGATCCTCCTCGCCGGTGCGGACCTTGACAACCTTAAGGACATCGTAAACAAAAATCTTGCCGTCTCCGATATGGCCGGTGTACAGTACCTTTTTCGCCGTTGCAATCACGGATTCCACCGGAATCTTGCCGATGATCACCTCGATCTTGATCTTGGGAAGGAGCGTGCTGTCCACCTCAACGCCGCGGTAGTACTCGCCGGATCCCTTCTGAATTCCGCATCCCATCACCTGTGTCATCGTCATACCTGTCACGCCGAGGGCGTTCAGCGCATTTTTCAGATCCTCGAATTTGGAGAGTCTTGTGACGATCGTCACCTTGTGCATTCCGCTCGCCAGCTCTGCCGGAGCTTTCTCCCGCACAACCGGAACCGCCGCGTTTTTCTGTGCCTCGGAAGCCGCCACATAATTATCCTCGCCCAGATCCGTGTTCTCATTGACCGACATATCCGCCATCGCCACATCAGTAATTGCGAATCCCGCATAGGCGCTCGCCAGACCATGTTCGTGAATATCAAGACCATCGATCTCCACCTGTGCAGGAACACGCAGACCGACTGTTTTATCAATAATCTTGTATGCCACCGTAATCGTCACCGCAACCCATGCGATCACCGCCAGCACGCCGAGAATCTGGATGCCGAGCTGGGTGAAGCCGCCGCCGTAAAACAGACCAGCGCCAACACCGTTCTGACCGGTGGAGAACAGTCCTACCATAATTGTGCCGACCGCGCCGCTGACACCGTGCACGGAAATCGCACCGACCGGATCGTCTACCTTGAACTTCACATCGAGCGTTTCCACCGCCAGCACCACGAGGATACCCGCCACAATTCCCATGATGGCCGAGCCAGCCGGACTGACCGTATCGCATCCCGCCGTGATGGTTACCAGCCCTGCCAGCGCGCCGTTGAACGTCATCGAGACGTCAGGCTTTTTGTACCGGATCCATGTAAAGATCATGACCGTCACGGTCGCCACTGCCGCACAGAGATTCGTGTTGACGAAAATCATACTCGCAGAGATCAGATTCTCATCGGTGCTCATCGCCACTGTCGAGCAGCCGTTAAAGCCGAACCAGCAGAACCAGAGGATAAACACGCCGAGCGCCATCGCCGACATATTATGTCCGAGAATTGCGTGAGACTTCCCGTCCTTGGAATACTTGCCGATGCGGGGACCAAGAATAATCGCGCCGATCAGGGCACAGACGCCGCCCACCATATGCACCGCCGTAGATCCCGCAAAATCGTGGAAACCGAGCTGGGAAAGCCAGCCGCCGCCCCAGATCCAGTGTCCGGAAATCGGATAAATGATCGCGGAGATAATCAGGCTGTACAGGCAGTACGCCTTGAAATTCGTCCGTTCCGCCATGGAGCCGGAGACGATCGTCGCCGCCGTCGCGCAGAACACCGTCTGGAAAATCAGATAGCACCATGTAGGCAGCGAGCCGAAATCATAGCTTCCCAGTACAAAAGGATCAAACGTTCCGATAAAAGCCCCTGTTCCGCCAAACATCAGACCAAATCCCAGAAACCAGTACACCGGCGTGCCGATACAGAAATCCATCATATTCTTCATCAGAATATTGCCGGTGTTCTTTGCTCTCGTCAGTCCCGCCTCACACATAGCAAATCCGGCCTGCATGAAAAACACCATTGCTGCGCCCAGTAAAGTCCAAATTACATCCACAGATGAATACGTCATATTTTACCTCCCCCGCCGCAGTGTTCTGCGACTCTTTTTTCTCTCCTGCGCGATGTTCCATCCGTTTCCGAGGCCGATCGCACCCCGCCCAAGGATAAACAAAAAAGGCGCCAAGAGTTGTCTCTCAGCGCCTTCGCTCTCATCGCTTCATTCGATTATGGGGTACAGTCTATCGCATCCGTTTCTTTTCGTCAATCGCCAATGTGAAGCAATATCATTTCATGTCCGGAATTTTTTTGGTAAAAATAACCAAGCAGGAAAGAATGCTGTCTCAGCAGGGTTCTTCGCCCGGGGCCAGCCGCATTAGCGGCATCATTCCATTCCGCTGTAGCGCGATCCTGTACGGAGTGATTTTGAGATGGTTCTTATTTTGAAAAATAAAAAACCTCAGAGACAATTCTCTAAGGTTTTCTAAGTAGCGAGAGGGGGACTTGAACCCTCGACACCACGGGTATGAACCGTGTGCTCTAGCCAGCTGAGCTATCTCGCCACACGGCCGTTCTTGGCCTGCCTGTATAGTATACGATGATAATACTCTTCTGTCAATCAGAAAATCAAAAAATAGAGGAACTTATATTCGTATTTATTAAACCTTATTTGCGTTTATTTCAAGATCAGAATATTTCAAATTTTAAAAATCCATAACGAAAGCTCCACTCTGCTCCTCCTGTTCCTCACCCGTATACCCGGCACGGATCGCTCCGTGCCGGAATCTTTCTCTGTCCCCACTCCCCTCTACTCCAGCACCACCTGGACGCATCCGTCGGGGAGATACCAGTCCAACTCCACCTGACTGTAATTGAGCGGTTTCTCCACATAGACCGCCTGCCGTTTGATCAGCATTCCCGCCGCATCGTAATAATTCGCATAGAAAGCACTCAGGCCCGGCAGTTTGCTGTCCTGCGCCGACAGACTTCCCGTCACGCGCAGTTTATCAAACCCGCTCTCCCGCGTGAGCGACACGCTCTGCACGGTCAGCGCCGCGCCGTTAGAGCCGTTCATCACCGCATTATAGGAAACGGAGCGGTCGTCGTATACCGTCGTGACCGTCTGGCCCTGCATCAGCGTGTACGACTTTCCCTTCTGTGCAAATCCGCTGCTGACCGAGATATAGGAAGCGACCGCCGGATTGCTGTTTACATAAACGGCGACTGTGGCGGTTCCGAAGCTCGCCG
The DNA here is from genome assembly GCA_030524225.1 of Eubacteriales bacterium. GTDB lineage: Bacteria > Bacillota > Clostridia > Lachnospirales > Lachnospiraceae > CAG-791. The sequence goes on along the minus strand of JAUNGV010000009.1, from coordinate 37,463 downwards.
ATGTAACTGTCAGCGTTGCTTTCCCGTTTCCCGCATCCGTAAGGACTGCCTGCACAATCTCCGGGTTGCTCGAGACGACGCCCAGATCCGCATATCCTCCCGCCACCTTGGCGTAATCCACCGTCACTGTCTTGCTCTCACCCACATTCATCTGCACCGCCTTCCCGGACAGAGAGATCGACTGCGCTGTGACGAGCTGTGCCGCCGGAGCCGCCGTCTGGGCATCTGCTGCCTGCGTCCCTGCCGTCTGTGTGTCTGCCGCCGGGATCTGCGCTGTGCTCACGGAGGGCTGCGTTCCTGCCTCCGCCGCCATCGCGCCCGCAGGCATCCCCATCGCCATCATCATGGCGAGCGTTCCCGCCATAATTCCCCGTCTGAACCCTGCTCCCTGTCCCGTGCCGCCTCTGCGCGGCTTCACTTCTTTTTTCATGTTTCCTCTCCTGCCCATTCTCTTATTTCCTCTCTGCCGCCTTCTCAATCTTATCACGGCCTCTCTTCTCTTATTTTCCTATCGGACTCTCTCACTTTCCCTGCCGACTTCTCTTACTCTCCCTGCCAGTTTTTCCCTGCCGAATCTGTCCGCAGGCAGGGCTCCTCGCCCATGTTCCTGTTCTATTCGCTCCGCAGCGCGTCGATCGGATTCAACCGGCTCGCCTTTCTCGCGGGTGTCCATCCAAACAGGATTCCCACAGCGGCCGAAAAGCCGACGCCCAGCGCGACAGCCGAAATCGAAAGGACAAACGGCGTCCCCAGCAGATATGCCGCCGCAAAGGAAATCACCAGTCCCAGCACCACGCCGACGAGACCGCCGATCAGCGAGAGAATAACCGCCTCCAACAGAAACTGCATCTGGATTCTCTCCGGCGTCGCCCCCATGGCCTTGCGTAGTCCGATCTCTTTCGTCCGCTCCGTCACCGAGACGAGCATCATATTCATGATACCAATTCCACCGACAAGAAGAGCGATGGAAGCGATTCCGGCCAGCATATACGTCATAATACTCATCATTTCGTTCATCGTATCCAGCAGGCTGTCCATACTGAATATACTGTAGCAGTCCTCGTCTCCGTTAAAGTCCGAGGCCAGCAGCTGGTCCAGTTCGTCCTGCAGCGCATCCGTCTGATCCGTATCCGCCACATAGACCGTAAGGCTCCTGACTCTGCTGTTGCCGGAGAGCTTCATCGCATTCGTATACGGAATGATGACCGTGCCGTCCGCGTTGCTGTTCGCCGCCGACATGGAACTCATCAGATTATCGTCCTCTCCGAGAATCCCCACCACAGTATACCGTCCGCCGCCCACCGTCAGCTCGCTTCCCACGGGATCCTCTCCCGGAAAGAGACTTTCCGCCAGATCGCTGTCGATCACGCAGACATAGGTTTCCTGTTCGATATCGATTTTCGTCAGCGCTCTGCCGTGCGCAATCAGATCGCCCTCTGCGAAATAGTAGTCGCTGCGCCCCTGAACGGCGACGGTATCCAGATAGTTCCCGTTCCGCGAGGCCGTCGAGGTGCTGTCCACGGAAGGAGAAATTCCCGCCACATTGTCCAGATCCTCAATCTCAGCCAGTTCCTGCTCTGAGAGTCCCGATTTCAGAGGCGATCCGCTCACTGTCACGTTCAGCGTTCCCGCTCCCAGAGAGGAGAACTCCCCCATCACATAGTCGATGACGCCGTTTACGATCGTGATCAGAGCAATGACAGCCGTCACTCCGATGATGATACCGAGGGTTGTCAGAAACGTCCTCATTTTATTGCTTTTAATATTCTGCACCGACATTTTCATGCTCTGCCGGAGCACACTCCACAACTTACGCATCCTCGAGCGCTCCTTCCCCTATGTTGCCGTCCAGAATCCGCACGATACGCCGCGCATGTTCCGCAATATGGATGTCGTGTGTAATCATGATAATCGTCCGACCCTCATCGTTCAGCTCATGGAAAAGCTCCATAACCTGCCGCCCCGTCTTCTGATCGAGGGCTCCGGTCGGCTCATCCGCCAGAAGGAGCGTCGGATTGTTGCACATTGCTCTCGCAATGGCGACCCGCTGCTGCTGTCCGCCCGACATCTGATTCGGATAATAGAGCGCCTTGTCTCCCAAACCTACCCTCTCGAGCATGCGCCGCGCCCGCTCATCCTGCTCCTTTTCCGGTACATCCGCGTAAATCAGCGGCATTTTCACATTTTCCAGCGCCGTCTGCCGCTGCATCAGGAAGAAGGACTGGAAAATAAATCCGATCTCCTTGTTGCGGATATGCGCCAGCGTCTCCTCGCTCTGATTGGAGATCTGCATGCCAGAGAGCTGGTACTCTCCCGCTGTCGGCACATCCAGACAGCCGATGATGTTCATTAACGTCGATTTTCCGGATCCGGAGGGGCCCAGCACCGCAAGGAACTCCCCTCTTTCCACCGTCAGATCGATCCCCTTCAATACAGTGGAAATTTCATTTCCCACCTGATACTCTTTGACAATTCCTCTCATGGAGAGGATGACGTCTGTGCTCACGAACCGGCCTCCTCCTGCATATTCTCCATAGCCTGCTGCTGTTCCTGCATCCGCTGCTCGACCAGGGTTCCCGTCTGCTGCACCAGATAGACGGTATCGCCTGCCGACAGACCGTCTGTAATCTGCACGTATTCCCCGTCCGAAATGCCGAGGCTGACCGTCTGCTCCTGTAATTTCCCGTTCTCCGCGCGCACGTTCACGTATGCCGTGTTGTCTGTCCGGTAGGAAATTGCAGAAACCGGAAGGCAGATCGCGTCCTTCGCTTCCTCCTTGATCAGCGTGATCTCTGCGCTGTATCCGCTGCGCACCTGATCATCCGCCTCGAACTGCACCTCGGCAGTCACATAGACCGTATCGTTCTCTATCGTTCCTGTCCGTGAAATCTTCGTAATGGTTCCGTCATACGATGTGCCCAGCGCATCCACATAAACGGAAACCGCATCTCCCTCTTTCACGCTGACGGCGTCCTGCTCATTGATTTTCACCGCCACCTTCATCGTATCCAGATCGGCGATCTGCGCGACGCCCTGCGTGCTCGCGGCGGATGCCAGCAGATCCCCCTCATGAATATTGAGCTGTGTCACCACGCCGTCGATCGGCGCATAAATCGTATAGTCATCGAGAGAATCCCGGAGCTGATCGATCTGCAGCTGCGTGCTCTCCTGATTGGCGAGGGCCTGTACCTTTTCCAGTGATTCCTCGTAGTTTTCCTGGGTCTGCTCCGTAGTCAGCGCTGTGGCCTCATAATTTCTCTCCGCCTGTGCGAGCGCCTCCTCCGCCTCAGTCACCGCGTCGTAGGCGTCGTCCACCGCTTTCTGCGCCTCTGCAACCGCCAGCTCATACGACTCTTTCGCGTTGGAATAGGACACCCAGTAGGTATTGAGCGCCTCGTCCGTGATCATGTGATTATCGTGCTGCTGTTCCGCCGAAGTGTAGGCCGCCGCCTGCGAATCCATGGTCTGGCGCGCTGTGACGACTGCGGAGGTATCCCCGTTTTCCAGATCTGTCCGCGCCTTATTATAGGCGTCAACAGCCTCCTGATACTGCTGCTGCGCGCTCATCAGGGAATCCTGCGCCGTATCCGCCGACGTATTCAGACCGCTGGCCAGCGCCTCATTGTATTGATCAAGCGTTCTCTGCGAGTCCCTGACATTGTAGTAATCGCTCGCCTGCGCCGCTTCCAGCGCCGCCTGTTGAATCTCAATATTGTACTCCACATCCGAAGAGTCGAGCACGGCGATGACATCTCCCTTCTTCACCGTATCCCCCTCTTCCACAGGAACCTCCAGCACTTTTGCAGAAACCGATGACCGCACTTCCCTCGTCTCGGAGGCCTCCACATTACCGGAGAATTCCAGATAGGAACTCATATCCCTGGTCTGCACCGCGACCTCTTCATACTGTGATGTGCTTCTGCTCCACACCAGTCCCGCGACGAGGGCCACCGCCGCAATCAGGGCGATTCCCGCAATCCAGAACTTTTTCTTTTTCCCTTTTCGTTTTTCCATGGTCTTATCTTCCATCTCTTCCTCCGTCTGCTCTGCTTTTGTCCGACGCTGCTTTCCGTTCGCGCTTCCTTGCTCCGGCGCGCGCTTTCAGCACTGCTTTCGCTTTCCCTGCGGCGCCGCTTTTGTCCGCCCCTCATCTTAGGGGAGAAACCTCAACAAATCCTCAACAAACAGCCCGTGCGGAAACGAATTTATCAAATTTTTATACCTTTTTATGGAATGGCGCGGGATTTTGCGGATATAATAAGGGACAAAGAAGAGAGATGCGGAAGGTTAGGTATAAATTTTTATGTTTACAATTCTTGTGGTGGAAGATGACGTGGAACTGCGCGGTCTGTTCTGCGCCGTTCTGTCCGAAAACGGCTATCACCCTCTGGAATCCGGGGACGGAGAGGAGGCGCTGCGCATGATGGAGCACTCTTATGTCGATCTGATCATCTCAGACATTATGCTGCCCCGCATGGACGGTTACGAACTGACGAGAGCGATCCGCCGCTCCAACATGACCGTTCCCATCCTGATGGTGACCGCGAGAGACGCCATGGTCTACATGCGGGACGGATTTCAGGCAGGGGCGGATGATTACATGATCAAGCCCGTTGATGTCAACGAAATGCTCTGGAGAATCCGTGCCCTTCTGCGCCGCTCCCAGGCCGCGCATGACCAGCGCATTACGATCGGCTCGACCACTCTGTTGTGCGACTCCTATACCGTCGTGTCCGGACAGACGCAGACCGCTCTCCCGCCGAAGGAATTCAATCTCCTGTACAAGCTTCTCTCCGCACCCAACCGCACGTTTACCCGTCTGCAGCTCATGGACGAGGTCTGGGGGATGGAATCCGACGCCGATCCCCATACGCTGGAGGTTCACATCGGACGCCTGCGCGAGCGGTTCAAGACAAACGGCGATTTTGAAATTATCACCGTCCGCGGTCTCGGATACAAGGCTGTCGCGGGCAGAGAGGAGAACTCCTGATGCATATTTCCTCCAAAAAACGAACACGCGTTTCTAAAAGCATCGTGTTCCTGTTCTACCGTGCCGTTTTTCTCTCTATTATGCTCGGGATTCTCTCCTTCTTCGCCATCTTCCTGCTCCTTCTGCATACGGGCTATCTGCATCTTTCTCCGTCTTCCGGCCGGCCCCTCTTTGTACTGGGCTTTATCGCTCTGCTCAGCCTGCTCGTGAGCGCCGTGACAGTCCGGCTGGTCGGAGAGAAGATCTTCGCCCCTATCCGGGAGCTCAAACAGGCCGCCGGCAAGGTAGCCGACGGAGATTTCTCCGTTTCTGTGCAGGAGAGCGGAGATATTTCCGAAATCCGGGAAATGTCCCACAGTTTTAACTGCATGGTGCAGGAGCTGCGTCACACGGAAATTGTTCACAGCGACTTTATCAGCACGATCTCCCACGAATTCCGCACGCCGCTCTCCTCCATCGAGGGGTACGCCATGCTGCTGCAGACTCCCTCTCTGAGCGCGGAAAAACAGATGGAATACACCAGCCGGATCATCGAGGGAACGAAACGGCTCTCCGCTCTGACCGGTAATATTCTGACGCTCTCCCGTCTCGAAAACAGGCAGGTCGGCGTCAGCCGCACCCTCTTTGCTCTCGATGAGCAGCTGCGTCAGGTCGTTCTGTTATATGAAACGCAATGGGTAAAAAAGGAAATTGAACTCGATCTGGAACTGGAGCCTATCCGGTACGCCGGAAGCGAGGAGCTCCTGTATCAGGTCTGGCAGAATCTATTCGAGAATGCTGTGAAGTTCTGTGACCAGGGCGGACACATTGCCGTCCGCTGCAAACAGAAAGAAGAAGGGATTTTCGTCGTTTTCATCAACGACGGGACCGGAATTGCCGAAGCCGATCTGGCCCATATTTTTGAAAAATTCTATCAGAGCGAACGCTCCCGCAGCACACAGGGAAACGGTCTCGGCCTCACTCTCGCCAAACGCATCACCGAACTGCACGGAGGCAGCATCACAGCACGCTCCTCCGCAGAAGAGGGAACGGTCTTCACCGTGATACTGCCTTCTATTTGATCCGGTGGTACTCTCTTCCCGCCGCAACATCCCTGGCCATCGTCTCCCGGAGTTCCTCCAGACCGGAGAAACGCCGCTCGGGCCGGCGGAAGGTCAGCAGGCAGGTGCGTGCGGTGCGCCCGTAGAGATCTCCCCGGAAGTCATAGAGATACGTCTCCACCGTGACCGGCGAGCTTTCGCCCTCCCCGCTCCGCTGTACGGTCGGCTTGATTCCGATATTCGTCATTCCGGCATACTCTTTGCCGTCAATCTCCACCCGGGAGTAGTAAACACCGAAGGGAGGCAGGAGTTTATGTTCCGCCGGTCTCTGGTTGATCGTGGGAATCTCCAGTGTCCTGCCGATCTCATTGCCGTGCACAATCTCCCCGAGGAAGAAGTACGGCTCTGCCAGCATCGCAGCCGCCTCCTCCATCTGTCCCGCCTCCACATAGGACCGGATCTTCGTAGAGCTGACAATCTCGTCGCCCACGCGCACTTTGCGGATTGTCCGCGAAGTATAACCGCAGGAATCGGCGAGCCGGCGCACCAGCGCGAAATCTCCCGCCCCCTTGTCTCCAAAGGAGAGATCGCTTCCCGCCGCCAGAAATTCCGCGTGGAGCCGTCCCGCCAGAATCTCTCTCACAAAGTTCTCCGGCGGCGTCGCCGCCGTCTGCGCGTTCAGAGGGAATTCAACGAGAATATCCACGCCCAGCCGCTCAAAGAGCACTCTCTTCTCCGCCTGCACCGTCAGTTCCGCCCCTTTTCCGCCTGAGAAAAAGATCGCCGGAGACGGATCAAACGTGAACACCGTACTGCGCAGTCCCTCTTTCTTTTTCCGTTCCAGCGCAGCCAGGAGCTTTCTGTGTCCCAGATGCACGCCGTCAAACTTGCCGATCGCCACTGCCGTCGGTTCTTCTATCTGAAATTCTGTCGTATTGCTGATGATCTGCATGCTTTCTTCGCATCTCCTGTCTTTGCATCCCGATGTCTTTGTGTCCCGAAGCCGTCAAAACGCCGTGCCTCTGCAGAAGGTGATCTGCTCGTCTGTCAGAACATCTTTTCCACCAGGAAGCTTCTCCTGTCCGCCGCATACCGGTACAGAGCCCGGAATCTTCCCTCCGGATCGCAGATGCGGACCCGCATCCCGTCTGGCACGCTGCCTTGCGCCGCCTGTTTCTGCACATCGCCCGGCTTCCCTGTGTCGGGGAGGGCCGCTCCCTGCTCCAACGCGCAGTCCGCATCCTCTCCGGATTCCAGTTCCACCTGATCCGCCCGCAGGGCGTTTCCGTTGTCCAGATAGCGCAGGGCCTCCGGCCTGACCACAGCCCTCGGTGCGTCTGCAAAAAAGGATTCGATCGGATAAACCAGTTCCTGTATCCCCACAGGTTCCGCGTCGTCTGCCCGTCCATCCACAGGCCTCTGGCATCCCGGGCACACCCGTTCCGGACACGCCGGTTCCATTTCCAGCTCCTGCCCGCCCGCGGTGCTCTGCGCGTCTCCACCCTTTACGATCGCCTCTATTTCAGAGAGGGTTTTCGCCTCCTCAATCCGGAAGATTCCCACTCTCGTCCGCACGAGAGACTCCATCGCCCCGCCGACGCCGAGCTTCTCCCCGATATCGTGACAGAGTGTGCGGATATACGTCCCCTTCGAACAGCGGATCCGCATCCGCACCAGCGGCAGCTCGATCTTCTCAATCTCCAGCTCATAGATATGAATCCGTCTGGCCGCCCTCTCAATCGTCTGCCCGGCCCGGGCCAGCTCGTAGAGCTTCTTTCCGTTTACCTTGAGCGCCGAGTACATCGGGGGAATCTGGTCAATGTCTCCCAGGAAAGAGGCCGCCATCTCCCGGACCCCCGCCTCGCTCACGCTCTCCCTGACCTCTTCCTCCGGAATCCTGCGCAGCACAGCGCCGGTAACGTCCTGCGTATCCGTGACGACGCCGAGGCGCAGTACCGCCACATACTCCTTATCCCGGTCGGCGATCAGCTCGCAGAGCTTTGTCCCCTTACCCAAACATACAGGAAGCACTCCCACCGCATCCGGATCGAGCGTTCCTGTATGACCGATTTTTCTCTGTTTCAATATGCCGCGGAGCTTCGCCACCACGTCGTTGGAGGTAAAGCCCGCTTCCTTGTATACATTCAGCATTCCGTCCAGCATATTAATTTCCGTTCTTCTCCATCTGCATCTCGATACTCTCCGAGAGATTGTTGACGATGTCGTGATGAGTTCCCGACGCGGTAAATCCCGCCGCGCGCACATGACCGCCGCCTCCGTAGAAGCGCGCGACCGCCGCCACATCCACCGTTCCGTCGGAGCGCAGGCTCACCTTATACGTCAGCGGATCTAGCTGATAGAGGAAGATCGCACAGCAGACCCCCTTCGTCAGGAAGAGCTGGCTCACAATCCCGTCCATATCCCCGGGGGATGCCTGGTAGAACTCCATCGTTTTCTTATCAATCACGCTGAAGATACACCGGCCGTCCATAAACAGAATACTCTCCAGAAGAGCCCGACCCAGAATCTGGCTCTGCACATACGTCTTTTCATAGAAGACCTCGTCGATCAGAGACGAAAAGTCAAAGCCATATCCCATCAGTTCCCCGGCGATCCGCATGGTCTTGGGGGAGGTGTTGGAATATTTGAACACTCCTGTATCCGTCACCATGCCGACATAGAGCGCCTGTGCGATCTCTCTGTCCAATCGTTCCCTGTCCAGCGTCTCACAGACGAGCTCACAGGTGCTGCTGGCCGCCGGATCGATGAAATTCACGGTTCCGGAACCGGTATTCGTCACATGATGATCGATATTCACGGTCTTCTTCGCCGCGTCAAAGATCGGCTTCGCCTCTCCGAGCCGGTCCGCCCCGGTATCCAGCACGAGAAAGACGTCGTAAGAGGCGACGTCCGTCTCAAAGGAATGGCAGATGGTCTCCGTCCCCGGAATATGACTCCGCAGGCTCTCTCCGAACTCCTCCAGAAAGACATCGACCCGCGCCTGCGGCATCGTCTTTCTCAGATACAGAGCCGCCGCCATGCACGAACCGACACAGTCCCCGTCCGGACGGATATGTCCGCTGATCGCTATTGTATTCGCACCGCGCAGTTCCTGTGATAAATTCATCCTTCTGTCCTTTCGCTTTCTGTCTTTACTGCTGCTTCTCTGCACTCCGGCAATCGTCTTGCTGCCGTTTCCGCTGCCGCTTTTCCGTACTTTGGCAAACGGTTTACATCGTCTCCGGCATATCCTGCGCCGCTTCCTCCGGCTCCTCTCCGCGCGCTTCCTGCGCCGCGCGGTCCGCCGCCGAGATCTCGTCGATCCTGTGGCTCATCGCGACGCCGTAGGCGATCGAATCATCCAGAATAAAGTGAAGCTCCGGCGTATTGCGCAGATTGACCTTCTTGGCCAGCGCACTGCGGATATACCCCACCGCGCTGCGCAGACCGGCAATCGTCTTCTCACCGGCGTCGCCGCCGCTGTATACGCTGATCCAGACCTTGCACGTCTTTAAATCCGGCGCGACCTCCACCTGGAGAACGCTGGTCAGCCGGTCGATCCGCGGATCCTTTAAATCACGCTCTATGATCTCAGCCAGCGCCCGCCGCACCTCGTCGTTGATGCGGCGGTTTTTCACACTGTTTTTTCTCATTCTCTCGGCACCTCTACCATCTCATAAGCCTCGACCACATCCAGTTCCTGCATCTTGTCAAAGCCGTCGAAGACGAGACCGCACTCGTAGCCCTCGCGCACTTCCTTGACGTCATCCTTGAAGCGCTTAAGCGATGCCAGCGAGCCCTCGTAAATCTGCTCTCCGTCTCTGCGGATGCGAATCTGGCATCCTCTCTTGAAGATACCGTCCGTGACGAAGGATCCCGCGATATTTCCGACCGAGGAAGCGCGGAAAATCTGACGGACCTCCGCGTGACCGATCACCTTCTCCTCGTAAACCGGGGCGAGCATTCCCTTTAAAGCCGCCTCCACGTCGTCGATCACCTGGTAGATGACCTTGTACAGGCGCACATCCACGCCCTCGCGCTCCGCCATCGCCTTCGCCGTCGTGTCAGGACGCACGTTGAAGCCGATGATAATCGCATTCGACGCGGAAGCCAGCGTCACGTCGGACTCGTTGATGGCGCCGACGCCGCCGTGGATCACCTTGACAACGACCTCCTCGTTCGAGAGCTTCAAGAGGCTCTGCTTGAGTGCCTCGACACTGCCCTGCACATCCGCCTTGATAATCAGGTCGAATTCCTTTAAATTGCCTTCCTTCATCTGGTTGAAGAGATCGTCGAGGCTCATGCGCATTCTCGTCTCCTCAATCAGGTTCTCCTTATGCTGCGTCATATAGGTCTGCGCATAGGACTTCGCCGTCTTGTCGTCCTCGTGCGCCACGATCACCTCGCCCGCGCTCGGCACGCTGGAGAGACCGAGGATCTCCACCGGCATGGAAGGTCCCGCCTCCTTGACGCGTCTGCCCTTGTCGTCCACCATCGCGCGCACCTTGCCGGAGGCCTCTCCCGCAGAGATGAAATCGCCCACATGGAGCGTTCCCTTCTGCACGAGGACGTTCGCCACCGGGCCGCGGCCCTTGTCCAGCTTCGCCTCCAGAACGAGGCCTCTCGCCTTGCGGTTCGGATTCGCCTTCAGCTCCAGAATATCAGCTGTCAGCAGAATGGTCTCAAGCAGGGTGTCGATCCCCTCGCCCGTCTTTGCCGATACCGGAACGAACTCGGTCGATCCGCCCCAGTCCGTCGCGACGAGCTCATACTCTGTCAGCTCCTGCTTCACTCTGTCAATGTTCGCGTTCGGCTTGTCCATCTTATTGACTGCCACGATGATCTCGATGCCGGCCGCCTTGGCGTGGTTAATCGCCTCCACCGTCTGCGGCATCACGCCGTCGTCCGCCGCGACGACCAGAACTGCAATGTCCGTGGAATTGGCGCCGCGCATACGCATCGCCGTGAACGCCTCGTGTCCCGGCGTATCGAGGAAGGTAATCACGCGGCCGCCCGCCGTCACGGTATACGCGCCGATATGCTGCGTAATGCCGCCCGCCTCCTTGTCCGTCACATTCGTCTTGCGGATCTCGTCGAGCAGGGAGGTCTTACCGTGGTCAACGTGACCCATAACGCAGATGACCGGCGGTCTGGAAACCAGATTCTCCTCCTGGTCCTCTTCCTCCTTCAGCAGCTCCTCGATGACGTCGACCTTGACCTCCTTCTCGCAGATAATCTCGTAGTCGATCGCGATGTTCTCCGCCTCTTCGTAGGTCAGCTCGCTGTTGACCGTCATCACCTGTCCCTGCAGGAAGAGCTTCTTGATGATCTCAGCGGGCTGCATGTGCATCTTCTCCGCCAGTTCGCGGATCGTCAGCTTCTCCGGAAGCGCGATCACCTTGATCTTCTCCTCTGCCGGTTCCTCCGCCTTCTTTTCCGGCTTGATGAAGCGGCCCGGACGATTCTTTCTGCTCTTCTCGTCCTCGGTATAGATCAGGTCTTTCTTGGAGCGCTTGTCACGCTCCTGTCCCTGTTTTCTTCTGTTCTCGTCGCGATGCTTCTCCGCATCCTTGACAAAAGGAGCGTCCGCCCCCTGTCCCGGTCTCGCGGGTCCGCTCGTCCGGCGGTTTCTGTTGTCGCCAAAGCCCGGACGCGCCGCGCCCTGACCCGGTCTGCCCTGTCCGGGTCTGCTGCCGCCCTGACCGTAGCCTCCCTGAGAGCCCCTGTTGTTGTAGCCGCCCTGGGAATTCTGGCCGTAGCCGGTTCCTCTGCCCTGTCCGGGTCTGCTGCCGCCCTGGCCGTAACCGCCCTGAGAGCTGCGGTTATTGTAGCCGCCCTGGGAATTCTGGCCGTAGCCGGTTCCCCTGTTCTGGCCGCCGCTCCTGTTTCCGCCCTGCCCATAGCTGTTCTGACCGTAGCCGCTGCGGCCGCGGTCAGAGGAGCCCTGTCCCTGACGGTTCTGGCCCTGTCCGCCTGCCGGACGGTAAGGGCGGTCTCCCTGTGTTCTCTCGCCGGAGGACGCCGGTCTCTGTGCGCGCTGTGCCTGTGCCGGAGCCTGCTCCCTTCTGGGCGCAGACGCCTGATTCTGTCCCTGATTCATCTGATTCTGAACCGGATTCTGCGCCTGTCCCTGCGGTGCGCTCTGCGCTGCCGCCGTGCTCTGTGCGGCAGAGGCGCTCTGTGCAGCCCCATTCTGATCTGCTGCCGTCTGCTGCGGAGCGCTCTGGTTCTGCGCCGCTCTCTCCTGCGATGCCTGCGCGCTCTCTGCTCTGACGTTCTCTGCGGGTGCGTTTGTCTGCGCCGCGCTCACCGGGGCCGTCCGGTCCGCCGCCGTCTGCTGCGCTGCGCCCTGACTCTGCGCCGCGCCGGTCTGCACCTCCGCCTGCGCCGCATTCTGCGGCTTCTCAAGGCGAACCTTCGTCTCTTCCGGAGCCGGCTTGGGCTTTGGCTGCGTGGAACGCGGAATCGGCTTGTGATAGTCAAGATCCATCTGCGAAGGAGCCGAGAGCGGCTTGATCGGATGATACATCGTCTGTGCCGCCATACGTCCGCCGCGGTTCTCGCCGCCCCTTGCGCCCTCGCGCCTGCCCGCTCCGTTTCCTGCTCCGGCTGCGGGGCGCTGCGGCCTCTGCTGCTGTTGCTGCTGGCGCGGCTTCTGCTGGCTGCCCGTGCTGTAAGCCGCCGTATGGCCGCTCTGCGCTGAGCGGTTCTGATTGCCGTTCGTGATAATGATGATCTTCTTTTTCTTCGGAGCGCCCTGCTTCTCCGCCGCGCCCGTCTCCTTCACCGTTTTCTGATCCTTCTCCACAGACTTCTTTTCCCTCTCCGTTTCCACTTTCTTCACTCCCGCAGCCGCTCCGGCTTCCTGTTCCGTCCCCGCTTTTGCAGGTGCGCTCTGCATTTTTTCACCGGCGTCTTTCCCGAATTTCCTGGCTACCATCGCTGCTGCTTCCTCGTCCACACTGCTGCTTGCTGTCTTGGCTTCGATTCCTTTCTCGTTCAGAAATGCAATGATTTCCTTGCGGTCCGCGCTGTACATCTTTTCCAGTTCACTGATTTTCGTTTTCGCCATTGCAACCTCTTTCTTCCCCGCTGCCAAGCAGCTTGATCATACTCTCCGCAAATCCCCTGTCCGTCACCGCAATACAGGATCGGTACTCCTTGCCGATGGCGTGACCCAGCGCCTCCCTGCTGCCGTAGTGGCGCATCGGCACCTCGTAAAACAGGCACATATTGCCGAAGCTCTTCTCTGTATTCTTCTGCGCGTCCCCGGCCAGAATCACCAGATAGGCCCGGAAGCTTTTGACCGCCTTTTCCACGGCAAAATGTCCGCTCTCTATCCGGCCTGCCCGCGCCGCCAATCCCAGAAGGGATAAGACTCTATCCTGCATCAGAGGCCTCCTTTCCGGTCCGCGTCCCGTTTCCGGCGTCTGCGCCGTCTCCGAAGGCCGCCTCCAGCTCCCTGTAGATTTCCGGTGGTATTGCCATGCCGAAAGCACGGTTCAATGCCTTTTTCTTCTCCGCCAGGCGCAGGCACCGCACGTCTCCGCACAGATACGCCCCCCGCCCGTTCGCACGTCCGGTCCGATCCAGTGATATCGCCCCCTCAGGCGATCGTATGATCCGCACCAGACTCTTTTTTTCTTTCATCTCTCCGCACCCGATGCATTGGCGCATCGGTATCTTTTTCGGCATACTGCTTTTCTGCTCCTTACTTTTTCAAACTCCCGCGCGGATTCCGGCTCTGCTTCCATCATCTCCGCGCCTCTGCGCCGCACTCCCGGACGCCGCGCCTCTGTCTGTTTCGTATCTGTCCCGAAGAAGGAGGCGCTCTGCGCTACTCCTGCTTCGCTTCGTCCCCGGTTTCCTGTCCGGCTTCGGAATCCTCTCCGGATTCTTCCTCGCTCAGTTCGTCCTGTCCGGACGTCTCTTCGCTGTCTGCGCTGTCCTCCGCATCGCCCTCAGACTCATACGCCGCATCTGCAGTCTCTCCGGTCTCATACGCTGCATCCGCGCCCTCATCCGCAGCGTCTGTGCTCTCCTCCGCATCGCTCTCAGACTCATACGTCTCGTCCGCGGCTTCGGATTCATACGTTTCCTCTTCGGACTCGTACTCTCCTTCGTATCCGTCCCCGTCTTCGTACTCCTCGTCGTCGAGATAGTCCTCATAGCGGAAGCCCGGCGCGTCCTTGGCCTGAGTCTCGCTCTTGATATCGATCTTGTAGCCGGTCAGGCGGGCCGCCAGACGGGCGTTCTGTCCTTCCCTGCCGATTGCCAGAGAGAGCTGGTAATCCGGAACCACCACCTTGGCGGTCTTCTCCTCCGGATCGGCGAAGACCGCAACGATCTTGGCCGGGGAGAGGGCGTTCTGAATAAAGTTGCCCGGATTCTCATCCCAGTTCACGATATCGATCTTCTCTCCGTTTAACTCGTCCACGATATTGTTGACCCGGGCGCCGTTCATACCGACGCATGCGCCCACCGGATCCACGTTCGGATCGTTGCTGCACACCGCGATCTTCGTGCGGCTTCCCGCCTCGCGCGCGATGCTCATGATCTCCACCGTCCCGTCATGGATCTCGGCGACTTCCTGTTCAAACAGCCGCTTGACCAGCTCCGGGTGCGTGCGGCTCACGAGAATACGGGGACCGCGGGGCGTGTCGCGCACTTCCAGAATATAAACCTTGACGCGCTCGGTCGGACGCAGATGTTCACCCGGCACCTGCTCCTTCTCGCTGAGAAGGCCGTCCGCCCGTCCCAGATTCACGGAGATGTTCTTGCCGATGTTTCTCTGCACGATACCGGTCACGATATCCTTCTGTTTTTCGAAATAATATTTGTAAACCGCGCTTCTCTCTTCCTCGCGGATTTTCTGCAGAATCACGTTCTTGGCAATCTGCGTCGCAATGCGTCCGAAGGACTGGCTGTTGATGTCCACGCGCACCGTGCCGCCCACCTGCGCGTCGCGGTCGTGCTCCTGTGCCTCTGCCAGGGGGATCTCGAGCATCGGATCCTCCACCTCTTCAGGTGTCTCGACCACTGTCTTCTCCGCGTAGCAGTCGTAGTCGCAGGTATCGCGGTCAATCTCCACCCTGACGTTGTCCGCCTTGCCGTAATTGTTCTTGCAGGCGGTCAGCAGCGCGTTCTCGATCGCCTCGAAAAGAGTGTCTTTGCTGATATTTTTCTCTTTCTCCAGCGCGTCCAGTGCTTCCTTAAGTTCCTTGTTCATTGTTTTTCCTTTCCTCCGTTCTCTGCCTCAGAAGTCCAATGCCAAACGCAAAACTGCGATATTCTTTCTGTCCAAAACGATGGTCTCCCCCTCCGGCGTCTCCACGCTCACTGTATCCGCGTCAAACGCGCGCAGGATTCCCTCAAATTCCTTCGGTCCCTTCGGAACAAGCGGCTTGAACAGCTTCCCCTCCACTTCCTCGCCGAGACTGTACTGCAGATGGCGGTCCTTCGTCAGGTTCCGTCCCAGCCCCGGGCTGGACACCTCCAGTATATAGGCGTCCTGAATCGGATCCTCCCGGTCCAGCTCCTCCGAGAGTGCGCGGCTCACCGCCTCACAGTCTCCGATAGTAACGCCGCCTTCCTTGTCGATATACGCCCGCAGGTAGTAGTCGCTGCCTTCCTTTACGTATTCCACATCATAAATCCGCACGCCCAAAGAAGCCGCAATCGGCGAAAGCATCGCCTCCACAGCCTCCTCGCAGCCTGCACGCCTTGAGGGTTTTGAACTCTTCTTATTCATGCACTCCATCCGTTTCTCTACATAGAAAAAGTGGACTTGCCAGCCCACTTTCCACTTAACAATCTATGTTTACTGTCTTACCTTAGCACTTTTTGCGGCAAAAAACAACCGTTTTTCATGATTTTTCCGCGGTTTTATGCGGTTTCCGGAGAGTTTGACCCGATTTTTCGGGATATACATCCCCCGCCCGGACAGCTTATGCCTTTGCGGGACCGCCGATTTCCGCCGGATCCTCCTTTTCATAAAGGAAACGCTCCGGCAGCTCGATGTGGAACTGCGGCTCCAGCGCCCGGAAGTCGTCCGGCCGGATCGTCTGGAGCTTGCGGCCGCCCATCGACATCACCTTGACGAGAATCTCCGCCGACTTCTCGATCGTGTGCATCAGTCCGAAGGTCAGATCGAAGGTCTCTCCCGAGCAGAACATGCCGTGGTGCGCCCAGATCACCGCGTCGTAGTCGTGCTGTTCCATCAGACGGCTCGTCGCCAGCGCGATGTCGCGTCCGCCCGGCACCATCCATCCGATCACGCCGACACCTTTTGGGAATACGACAGGGCACTCCGTCGCCATCTCCCACAGCTCCCTTGTGAAAATCTCATCCTGCAGAGGCAGTACAAAGGAGAGCGCGATCACATTCGTCGTGTGCGCGTGGTAGATTACGCGATGTACGCCGCCGCTGGTGCGCTTCTTGACCTCGTGATTGAGCAGATGGGTCGGCAGCTCGCTGGTGGGCAGTCCGCCCTCGACGAGTCCCCAGCGGATCCTGTAGTTCTCCCCCTTTTCGTCGATCTCGATGATCGCGATACTCGCCTCCGGATCCACGATGATGTTCCGGAAATACTTGCCCGTTCCGGTGACGAGGAAGAACTCTCCCGCCACCCCCGGCACGCTGGCGCCGATCGGGTGCCACTGCCCGTGATCCATCAGACGCGGACGGATGCTCTCCACTTCGTCCGTTTTCAGGCGGTACGAAAGATTGCCGCCGTTTCTCTCATGCCATCCCTGCAGATAGCCGTCGTTTGCCATTTTAATAAAGCCCTGCACGAACTTTGTATCCAGAATTTTCATAGCTTCCTGCCTTCCTGCCGCCCGCCGGCGGCGCTGTCATCAGAAATCCGCGGCTGCAGAAACCGCAGAAATCCACTTCTGCGGTTTCTGCAGTCCGGACGCGAACGCATACTCTCGCTCCCCACCGCTCCCGGAGGTCTCCCCGCGTTTCGGGCGCAGCTTCGGGAGCAGTCTGTTATTTCTCCGAAAGCGTCCTGCCCTGCACAATTTCAAAATCAACGCCGGTCTCATTCGGCGTCTCGTTCTCAAACTTGTAATCCTTGCCCGGCAGAATCGCGTTCAGCACGATTCCCACAAAAGAGCCGACCGCCAGACCGGAGAAACTCAGCGTCACGCTGCCGATCGAGAAGCCGACGCTCCCCGCCGCCGAATAATTGATGCCGATCGAGAGCACCAAAATCAGCGCGGCGATGATCACGTTGCGGCTCTTGCTGAAGTCCACCTTTGTCTCAACGACGTTGCGCACGCCGACCGCCGAAATCATGCCGTAGAGCACGAGGGAGATGCCGCCCATCGTCGCCGCAGGCATCACCTCGATAATCGCCGCGAACTTCGGGCAGAAGGAGAGGATCACGGCAAAGCAGGCCGCCAGCCGGATCACCTTCGGATCGAACACTTTCGTCAGCGTCAGCACACCCGTGTTCTCTCCATACGTCGTGTTGGCCGGTGCGCCGAAGAGAGAGGCCATTGTCGTTGCCAGCCCGTCGCCGGTCAGCGTCCGGTGCAGTCCGGGATCCTTGATAAAGTTCTTGCCGACCGTCGAGGAGATCGCGGAGATATCGCCGATATGCTCCATCATCGTCGCAAACGCGATGGGTGCGATCGTGATCACCGACGTGATCAGAAGAGATGGATCGAGATTGCCGCCCGTGAAGATCGCGAATACCGTCCGGCTGTAGTCAATCGGAAGACCAATCCACGCCGCCTCCGCCACCGGTGTGAAGTCGATCAGCCCCGCGATGGCCGCCGCGATGTACGAGCCGACCACGCCCATGATGATCGGAATGATCTTGATCATTCCCTTGCCCCAGATATTGCAGATCACAATGATCGCAATCGCCACGAGAGCCACCCACCAGTGGGTCGCGCAGTTGTCGATCGCCGACTGCGACAGATTCAGACCGATCGCGATGATGATCGGGCCGGTCACCACCGGCGGGAAATAGCGCATGACCTTATTGGCGCCGAAAGCCTTGAACAGTCCCGCCAGAATCAGATAAATCATTCCTGCCACCGCGACGCCAAAGCAGGCATACGGGAGCAGTTCCGCCTCCCCGTTCGGCGCGATCGCCGCGTAGCCCGCCAGAAAAGCGAAGGAGGACCCCAGAAACGCCGGCACCTTCTTCTTGGAAATCAGATGAAACAGCAGTGTTCCGAGTCCCGCGAACAGCAGCGTCGTCGAGACGCTCAGCCCCGTCAGAACAGGCACCAGCACGGTTGCCCCGAACATCGCGAACATATGCTGGATTCCCAGAACCAGCATTTTCGGCGCGCCGAGCGCCGTCGCGTCGTAGATAGGATGTTCTCCGATCTTAATCTTCTCTCTCCCCATTGTCCTCTCCATTCCGAAGCGCCCCCTCGGCGCTTCTTTCTGCTCAAATCCCGAAAAAGCGCAGCGGAACCTTCACGCCCCGCTGCGTCTCTCCTCCTTTGTCAGTTTCCCGGAAGCTGTGCCGGAGCACTTATCCCGGAACTCTGTCACTGCTTTTTCTCTTCATCAAAAAACTTCTCGACCTTGTCCGCCTCTTTGGCAAAGGCATCTGTGCCGTCCGCAAAATCAGCCGCAGCCTCCTGCAGCGTCTCCGCCGCCCGGTCCGCCAGCTCCTGCGACGCATCCGCCGTCTCCTGCACGGTCTCACCGGCAGTCTCCGCACCGTCCGCCGCAGCCTCGCTCACAGTCTCAGCCGCTTCTGCCGCATCCTGCGCGGCCTCGTCCTGCTCCTGTGCGCTCTCCTTCATAATATCTCTTATCCTGCCCGCAGAATCCACCGCCACGTCCTTCATCTTCCCCGCAGTCTCTCCGACCACGTTCAGAACGCTCTCGCCCTTCGGGCCGATGGCCTCCTTCATCTTGCTCATGGCCTCGTCCGCTCCGTGCTTTAAGGTCGTATAGGTGCGGCTGGCTGTCCCGGAAAAGGAATCCTCCTCCCCGCAGGTCTCTCCCTGCACCGGATCAGCGTCACCGGCGGACGCTCTGGAATTCTTCTCCAGATAATTATAGACGCCTGCCGCGGCCGCTCCGATCACCGCACATCCCAACACGAACTTACCGAATTTTCCCATTGCCGCCTCCTTCACCGGAACCGGCACACCCTGCGATCCGCCGCGCCGTCCCCGCTTTTCTTCTCCGTTCCTGTTTCCTGTTTTTCCTTATTCCGATATCCCGCACAAAGCCCTTTCCCTCCGGCAGAAGAAGTCCGCCAGCGGCAAAAAGCACGCAATAAAAGCACGGAATACTGGTAGTATAGTACTCTATTTTCCTCAAAAAAGGAAGTCCCCGCGCCCCAATTTCTGTCGTTCGCCGCAAAATCACTCTGTATGCCCCGCCGCTTCGCCGCCTGTGGCAAAACTCCGGGTGCTCCGCTACGGCACCGCCTGCATCAGAGAACCCCGAAGTCTCCTCCTCTTTCTCAGAGCGCCTGCGGACGGCAGCGGCTCAGATAGGAGTTGTGATAGCGTCCGTCGTAGGTGACGTCCTCCAGAAACCACTCCGGCGGAACGAAAGCCTCCGCCATCTCCCGGGACGCAAATTCAACCTCCGCAATCACGAGATTCTGAAAAGGTGCCTCGAACAGATCCAGTTCAATCGTCAGATCCGCCTTGTCTCCTCCCGATGCGGGATCGGCCGCCGGATCGTACCCCGCCGCAAACTGCGGATGTTCTATCGGAATACGGAACCGCTTCTTGCGGATCACATTCCCGTCCGCCTTCGGAAGCAGATGACGGTACGCCTGCGCCGTCAGGGGGAGATTGTACTCCTCCCGCTCCAGCATTCCCGAGCCCTTGTAGGTCAGATAATAATTCTCATCCTGCCGCCGGATCCGGATGACAGGATCCACGCACAGATAGGCCTGCTCAATGATCAGACAGGCGTAGGCATTCAGATTCTCCGGCAGGGATCTGACTGTGAATTTCCTCTCAATTTCCATGCGCCGCCCCCACCGGTTCCCTGTGCTCCGCCTCCCGCTGCAGTCTCTCCAGCGAATTGATCAGAAAGTGCATGACGTCCTTGCGCGTCACGATTCCGATAAAGGCTCCCGTATCGTCCACCACCGGAACGAAATTCTGCGTCTTGGCATAGTTCAGAAGATCCTCGATGTCCGCGTCGATGCGCACCGGACGGTAATCCCTCTTGCGGTGCACTCTCTGGAGCGGAATATCCTCCGCGTCCTTCAGACTCAGGTCATAGCGATCCTTAATGGTCCGCAGCAGATCGCCCTCCGTCAGCGTCCCGACATATTCTCCCGTCTTCTCCCGGATAATCGGGATGGAGCTGAACTGATGGTTTTCCATCTTCTCCAGCGCCTGCCGGAGCGTATCGGAATCATACACATAGGCAACTTCCTTTTTAGGAGTCAGAAAGAAAAGAATATTCATATGCGCATCCTCATTCATACACAATCTTCCCGGCCAGCAGATCTGCCGTTTCCTGGCCGAGATAATACGCTACGATCGCGAGGGAGAACGGGATCGCACAGCCCATGCCGCGCCCCGTAATAATCCTGTCGTCCGTCACCGCCACCGCGCCGTGGGTCAGCACCGCCCCTTTCATCTGCGGCTCCATGTCCGGAAAACAGGTGGCAGGCTTGCCCTCGAGCAGGCCCAGCTCCGCGAGAATCGTGGGTGCCGCACAAATCGCCGCAAGGGGTTTGCCCGCCCGGTGGAACGCGCTCACCTGCTCTGTGAGTGCCTGACATTCCTTCAGATGAATGGTCCCCGGCATGCCGCCCGGCAGAACAATCATATCGTACTGTGCAAAATCAAGCGCGCCGATCGTCGTATTCGCCTTCACCGTAATCTCATGAGACGAGACGACCTCCCGCTCCTCTCCTATCGAAACCGTCGTGACGGGAATCCCCGCCCGATAGAGCAGATCGACAACGGTCAGCGCCTCGATCTCCTCAAAGCCGTCTGCCAGAAAGACGGCGACCTTTTTCTCCGTAGATGCCTGAAACATAAGCCCTCCTGTCGAACGCACGTTTTGTGCGCTTTGTCTGTTTTTTTCGTTTTCGTCTCCTATTATACGCGCAGTTCAACCAAACGAAAACGGGTATTTCATAAAAACTAGTATATAGGATTTCTTTTACCATAATATGACTAATCTCTAAAAAAAGGATAAAAAAGGCAGACATCGCCCCCTCCGGACTGTGCCTGCCTTGCCTGTCTCTGATTCCCTGCGCCCGGAGCATCTCCGACCGTCTCCTGTCCCGCTGTGACACAACGTCACGGTGTACTGATCGCACTGTTGTCCGGCACGAAGCCCGACGCCGCACGCATCACGTTCTGTTTCTTCTCACGCTTCCTCTTCTGCCGGGCCGCTTGATCCGCGCACAACGAGCCGGGCCGGCAGAATCAGATTCTCATGACTGCGCCGCTTGGCGATCACGTCGAACAGCAGCTCCGCCGTCGCCTCCGCCATCTCCGCGATGGGCTGACAGACCGTCGTCAGCGGAGGATTGTAATACTCTCCCGTCTCGATTCCGTCATAGCCCACCACCGAAATATCCTGCGGCACCCGCCGTCCACTCTCGAAAATCGCCCGGCACGCGCCGAGCGCAAAGACGTCCGCTCCGCACAGCAGCGCCGTAAATCCGGCCCCGGATTCCAGCAGCTTTTTCGCCGCCTCATACCCGTTCCTGAACGAGTAGTGCTCGATTCCCGCCGTCCCCTCCGCGACGAGAGCCGGATCATACCCGATACCGGCCTCCCGCAGTGCGTCCCGGTATCCCTCGAAACGCAGATGACCGACCGAGAGCTCATGGAGTCCCTCTGTGATCATCGCGATCCGCCGGTGGCCCTGTTCAATCAGATACGCCGTCGCCCGGCGCTCCTCCTCCCGGTCGTCCACAGAAATACTGGAATACCACGGGCTCTGCCCCTCCGGCAGCTTCGTCGTCCCGATGGTGCTGAACACGAACGGCACCTTGAGCTGGCGCAGGATCGCCTCGTCATGGGTGAAGTTCCCGCCGAGGAAAATAATGCCGCGCAGAGGCCTTCCGCGCACGAGACGCAGCGCCACCGCCGCCTCATCCTCTCCCGCCTCGACGTGACGCAGCGTCACGGTGTACTGCTGGCGCTCGGCGATGTCCTCAATCTGCTGAATCATCCCCGAGAAAAAAGGATTGGAAATTCCCTTGACGAGAAGCGCAATGCTCCGGCTGTCCGTCTTTTTCAGGTTGATCGCGCTGTTATTCGGCACGAAGCCGGTCTCCGCAATCACCTGCATGATCCGCGTCCGCGTCTGCGGATTGATGTCCGGGTGGTTATTCAGCGCTCTTGAAACAGTGCTGACGCCGACGCCGCACATTTTTGCAATATCCTTAATTGTAGCCGCCGCCATAGCTTCCTCCTGTTTCCCCGCTTTTATCCGGATTTTCGTTCCGGCAGACGGAGTTTTCCCGCACGCAGTGTGGCACTCCTCCGCCTTTCGGATGACGTTTGTCCCGGGCAGAGACCTCGCGGCCGCCCGGACTACATTCTCTTATAAATCATCGCCAGCTCCCGCATCCGCGCAGCCAGCTCCGGCGTCGCCTGTCCCGGGAGCATCCGCCACTCCCAGTTGCCGCCCAGCGTCGAAGGCGTATTGATCCTCGCCTCATCCCCCAGATTCAGATAATCCTGCATCGGGATCACCGCCGTATCCGCCACGCTCATAAATGCACAGCGGATAAAGTCCCACGCCGCCGTATCCGCCCTCCTGACGTTCACATACTTTCTGGCGAACGCCCGGTCTCTCCGGTTCACATTCTCATACCAGCCCCGCATCGTCTCATTGTCATGCGTGCCGGTATATACGACACAGTTGTGCGTATAGTTGTGCGGCAGATAATCGCTCTCCTCCCTGGAATCGAAGGCGAACTGCAGCACCTTCATGCCGGGATACCCTGTCTTTTTCACAAGACGCAGCACCGAGGGCGTCAGGAAGCCCAGATCCTCCGCAATAATCTGCTTGCGGCCAAGACGCCGTTTCAGTTCCTCGAACAGGGCGTAGCCAGGTCCCGGCATCCATTTGCCGAATTCCGCGGTTTCATCCCCGTAAGGGATCGCGTAATACTCATCGAACGCCCGGAAATGATCGATTCTCACCACATCATAGAGCCGGAAACAATGCTCGATCCGGTGCGCCCACCAGTCGTACTTTGTCTCTTTGTGATAGTCCCAGTCATAGAGTGGATTGCCCCAGAGCTGCCCCGTCGCTGAGAACCCGTCGGGCGGACAGCCCGCCACCACCGTCGGATATCCCTTCTCATCCAGGAGAAAGAGCTCCGGGTGACTCCATGTGTCCGCGCTGTCAAACGCCACATAGATCGGAATATCCCCTATGATCTGAATCTCCTTCCGGTTCGCATACTCCTTGAGCGCCTGCCACTGCTGCGCAAAGAAGAACTGCTGGAACTCATAGAAACGGATCTCATCCGCCAGTTCCTCTCTCCAGCGGCGCATCGCCTCCGGTCTGCGCAGACGAATCTCCTCGTCCCACTCAATATAGGCTTTGCCGCCGAATTCGCTCTTCACCGCGCTGTAGAGCGCGTAATCCGCGAGCCAGTCCGCGCTCTCCTCACAAAAGCGCGCCATCGCCTCCCGCTCGCTCTCATATGCTTCGCCCGCCCATTTCCCGGAGGGAGTCAGCGCATACGGACTGTTCTCGTACGCCTTTCTGAGCGCCGCAAACCGGCTGTGGTACACCGCCGCATAGTCCACATAGGAGGGATTCTCCCCCACATCGCAGAGTTCTGCGTCGTTCTTCGTCAGATATCCTCTCTCAATCAGCTGCTCCAGATCGATAAAATAGGGATTGCCCGCATACGTCGAGAACGACTGATACGGAGAATCGCCGTATCCTGTCTGTCCCAGCGGCAGAATCTGCCAGTAGGACTGCCCCGCCTGAGCAAGAAAATCAATAAATTCATACGCTTCCCTGGAAAAGCACCCGATCCCGTAGCGGGACGGCAGGCTCGCCACCGGAAGCAAAACACCGCATCTGCGTTTCATGAAACTTCATTCCTCTCTGTCCTAGTAATCTCCATGCCGGAGCGTTGTCTCACCCCTTCACCGCGCCCGCCACTACACCTTCTATAATATATTTCTGGCAGACAAGATACAAGATAATAACAGGGAGAATTGTAATCATAATGCACGCCATCATCGGTCCCATCTGCACGCTCCCGTAGCTCCCGCGGAAATACTGGATCGACATCGGAATGGTGCGGTACTTCTTGATGTCGAGAACCAGCGTCGGCAGCAGATAGTCGTTCCACACCCACATCGTCTCCAGAATCGCGGTGGAGATCGTCGTCGGCTTTAAGATCGGCATCACGACCTTGAAGAAAATCCCCAGCGGACCGCATCCGTCGATCATCGCCGCCTCTTCGATCTCCAGCGGCATGGACTTCATGAAGCCCGTGAACATAAAGACCGCCAGCCCCGCGCCAAAGCCCAGATAGATGACGCAGATGTTGAAGGGATTATTCAGTTTTAACGTGTCTGCCGTCTTGGAGAGCGTGAACATCACCATCTGGAAGGGCACGACCATTGAAAAGACGCACATATAGTACATGGCCTTGGAGAGCGGGCCGTTGACTCTCGTGATATACCACGCGCACATCGAACAGCACAGCAGGATCAGCACCACCGAGGAGACCGTGATGAACAGGCTGTAGCCGAAGCTGCTCAGGAAGTTCATCTGGGTAATGCCGTAAATATAGTTGCTCAGTCCGACGAAAGTCTCCGCCGTCGGCAGCTCAAACGCCCGCGTCGTCGAAATCGCCAGCTCATCCTTGAGCGAATTGAGCAGGATCAGAATAATGGGGTAAATATAGAACAGGCTGACGACTGTCAGCGCCGCCGTAATTATCCAGTTGATAACACTCCGCCTTCCGGCCATGGATTCCGCGTGTCCCCTCATCTTCATCACGCCTGTACCTCCTTTGATCTCGTCAGCCGCAGCTGGATCATCGCGATCACCACCACCAGCAGACAGAACACAACTGCTTTGGCCTGTCCGATGCCCTTCCACTGTGCCCCGCTTCTGCCGTAGAACGTGTCGTAAATATTGAGCGCGAGCATCTGGGACTGCTTCGCCGGTTCGCCGCCCGTCAGGGACAGGTTCTGGTCAAACAGCTTAAAGGAATTGGTCAGCGTCAGGAACGTACAGATCGTGATGCTCGGCATCACCATCGGAACCTTGATCTTAAAGAGCACCTGTCGGGAGGTCGCTCCGTCAATCTGGGCCGCCTCGATCAGATCCGGCGAGACGTTCTGCAGGCCCGCAATATAAATAATCATCATATAGCCGATCTGCTGCCAGCTCATCAGAATCAGCAGGCCCCAGAATCCGTACTTCTCATCGAGAGCCAGAAGCGGCAGGCCCCACTTGGTCAGCAGGCCGTTTAACAGAATCTGCCAGATATAACCGAGCACGATACCGCCGATCAGGTTCGGCATAAAGAAGATCGTCCGGAAAATATTCGTTCCCTTGACACCACGGGTGAGCAGAAGCGCGACGGCAAAGCCGAGCACATTGATCGTCACCGTGGAGACTACCGTAAACAGTGCGGTAAACAGAAAAGCGTGGGTAAACGTCGCATCTGCCCAGATCTTGGTATAATTGGCAAATCCCACGAACTCTATTTTGGAAATCGTCGTAAATTTACACAGGGAGAGAAAGAGTCCCCACAGAAAAGGCCAGATAAATCCGATTGCGAACGCAACCAGAGTCGGCAGTAAAAAAACGGGCCAGTATTTCTTGATCGCTTTTTGCATAGCTTCCTCCATGTCGAAGCGTTCTGTGTGCTCCGATTGTGAAAAAGGGACGGGCAATGCCCTTGCCCGCCCCTAGCATAAAAATATTGTTACAGCCTGATGTAATACAACCCGGCCTATAGCCTGATGAATTCTGCTTCGCTGCAACCCGGCTCCGCCAGGTTGTATGTTACTCATTCGCCAGCTGATACTCGGTTGCCCATCCGTCCACGAATGCGGTTACCACGCCGTCCCAGTCGCCGGTTCTCGCCGCGTATGCGGTCAGTGCGGAACCTACGCCGTTCTTCCAGTTCTCGGAAGGCATCGTGGTGAAGCACCATGCCACCGACTTCGTGCCGTCCGCTACATACTGATTTGCGATCTTAACAAGCGGATTGGTCGTCTCGTACTCATCCGTGAAGGTATCAAACGGAGTGACAAATCCCATATCCTGCGACATGGACTGCCGTCCCTCGTCGGAGGTGATCACCCAGCTCAGGAAATCGAGAGTCGCCTGAATGTCCTCCTCAGACGCCTGATTGTTCACACACCAGTAGTTCTCGGAACCGGTGCAAAGGCCCTGATTCTCCTCACCCTCTGCGCCGATGTAGATCGGAAGCATGCCGAGATTCTCATCGCCGAGGCTGGAAATGTCATTGTAAGCCCAGGTGCCGTTCTGATAGAACACTGCCTGTCCGTTTGCAAACTCGCTCGTCGCGTCGTCTGCCGTCTTGGAAGCCAGCAGGGTCGGATCCGTCGTGGAATCGGTGATGTAGAGATCCCAGATCGCCTTGTAGTTGTCAAGGAACTCGCCCTTGATCGCCGGAGAAGAGGTCTCGCCCTCTGCCTCATACTCATAGTAGATCGGCAGGTTTGCCAGATGCGTCTTGAATCTCCAGTCAGAAGAGGAATCCATACCTGCGGAGGTAAACGCGCCCTCTACGCCGAGATCTTCCTTGTTTTCCTGAATGGAATCCGCAACCGCCTTTAACGTGTCGAAATTGTTGATCTCAGAGACATCCGCGACCACCGCGTACGGCTTCGTGCAGTAATCGTCAAGAATTGCCTTGTTGTAAATAATGCCGTAAGTCTCGATAACGTACGCTACGCCCTGTACTGCTCCGGTCTCGTCATCGATCAGCGCAAAATCGTCGCTCGTCAGATGGCTGTAGAGATCGCTGTCCTTTAAATCATAGCAGTAATCCTTCCAGTTCTGGAGCCCCACCGGTCCGTTGACCTGGAACAGGGTCGGCGCTTCGCTCTTCTCCATCTCGCTCATCAGCGTGTTCTCATACTCACCGGACGCCGCCGTCACAACGGTAACCGGAACACCCGTCTGCTCGGTGTACAGCGCCGCCAGATCCTGCCACTGCGTATCCTGCTCCGGCTTGAAATTCAGGTAGTAAACCTTACCCTCGCCTGCGGGAGCCGCCTCAGCCGTCTCGGTCGCCTCGCTCTCCGCTGCCGCCGCTTCCTCCGTCGCGCTCTCTGTCTCCTCTGCCGTCGTCTCTGTCGTCTCGGTCGATGCCGAGGAGCCGCAGCCCACGAGCAGAGCAGAAATCATAGCGACACTCAATAACGCGCTCACCAGTTTCTTCTTCATAGTGTCTTCTCCTTCTTTTGTCTGTGTTACCCCAACCACTGTTTCCGCGGCTTCTTTCCGGCCACTCCGCTTCCCCGCGCGGTATTCCCGCCGTATCCGTCTCTGCAATCCGGCTCTCTGCCAGCACTTCCGTTTCCGGAGTCTGTTCCTGCCGGTGCGCAGCCTGTCGCCGTGCCCGAAACCGCCGGTTCCGGTCCCGTCAATCCGAATCAATTGGAAACGTATTCGGTATCGTTATCGGTAACGTTTCCGGAACTGGTTTCAATATATCACTTTGACAGGATGATTACAATAGATTTTGTTATTTTCGTGATTACTGCAGAAATTCACGTTCCTTTTTTGTCTATTTCTCACAAAGTCCGTTCCACAGAACGGTTCGCAGAAATACAGAAGTGCGGAAGCGCAAAAGAAGAAATAACAAAATCCCCGGAAGGATACAAAAACCCCGAAAGAATACAAAAACCCCCGGAAGGAGAACACCACATACGCGTCCTCTCTTCCGGGGGACAGACATTCCATTCAAAGCCATCGACAGTGCGCCTGTCCGGTGAGCGCGGCGCGCCCCATCAGGCTCGGCGCCATGTCTGCCGGACAGCCTCCGCGCATTCGTCAGGCAAGCGCAGCACCTCCCTCAGGCAACTGCATTGCCCGCCGTCAGGCAAGCGCCGCGTGTCCTGTAAAGAGCTGGTAATAGCGCCCCTTCTGCTCGAGCAGATCCTCGTGGCGTCCTCTCTCGATGATGCGCCCGTTCTCCAGCACCATGATGCAGTCGCTGTTCATAATCGTCGAGAGCCGGTGGGCGATGACGAACGTCGTGCGCCCTTCCATCAGCGCATCCATGCCGGCCTGCACGATCTTCTCGGTGCGGGTGTCGATGGAGCTCGTCGCTTCGTCCAGAATCAGCACCGGCGGATCGGCGATAGCCGCCCGCGCGATGGACAGGAGCTGTCTCTGTCCCTGGCTCAGGTTCGCGCCGTCGCCGGTCAGTACCGTCTGATATCCCTCCGGCAGGCGCCGGATGAACCCGTCCGCACCGACGCGCTTTGCCGCCGCAATCACCTCTTCCGAAGTCGCCTCCAGACGGCCGAACCGGATATTCTCCTCCACCGTGCCGGTAAAGAGATGGGTGTCCTGCAGCACAATGCCGAGAGAGCGGCGCAGATCCGCCTTTTTGATCTTGTTGATGTTGATGCCGTCGTACCGGATCTTGCCGTCCTGAATGTCGTAGAACCGGTTGATCAGATTCGTGATCGTCGTTTTGCCCGCTCCCGTCGATCCGACGAAGGCGATTTTCTGCCCGTCGTTGGCGTACATCTCGATATTGTGCAGGACGATCTTCTCCTCATTGTAGCCGAAGTCCACGTCGTGGAACTCGATGTTGCCCTTTAATTCCGTGTAGGTCGTCGTGTTCTCCGCCTTGTGATAGTGTTTCCACGCCCAGAGATCCGTGCGCTCCGCGCATTCTGTCAGAGCGCCGTTCTCATATCTGGCATTGACGAGCGTGACGTAACCCTCGTCCGTCTCCGGCTTCTCGTCCAGCAGCTTGAAGATACGGTCCGCTCCGGCCATTGCCATAACCACACTGTTGAGCTGCTGGGAGATCTGGTTGATCGGCATGCTGAAACTCTTGTTAAAGGAAAGGAAGCTGGCGAGGCGTCCCAGCGTAAAGCCTCCGATCCCGCCGAGCGCCAGCGCGCCGCCCACAATCGCGCAGAGCACATAGCTGATATTTCCGATCTGCGCGTTGACCGGCATCAGCACGTTCGCATACTTGTTGGCGTTGTTCGCGCTGTCAAAGAGCTGGTCGTTCAGACGCTTGAAGTTCTCAATGTTCTCCTCTTCATGGCAGAACACCTTGACCACCTTCTGTCCCGCCATCATCTCCTCGATGTAGCCGTCCACCTTGCCCAGGTCCTTCTGCTGCGCCGTGAAATAGCGCGCGCTTCTCCCGGCCAGATAATTCGTCGCCGCCATCATGACGCCCACCATCACCAGCGTCAGGACCGTCAGCGGAATGCTCAGGATCACCATGCTCACAAACACGCTCACGATCGTAATCGCGCTGTTTAAGAGCTGGGGAATACTCTGGCTGATCATCTGCCGCAGCGTGTCGATATCGTTCGTGTAAATCGACATGATATCGCCGTGCGCATGGGTGTCAAAATACCGGATCGGAAGACTCTCCATATGAACGAACAGATCGTCCCTCATATGTTTAAGCGTTCCCTGGGAGACGTAAATCATCGACCGCGTGTTGATAAAGGCCGCCACCACGCCGCAGGCGTAGAAGAACGCCACCCTCATGATCGCCGCCGCCAGAGCGGAGAAGTCCGGATCGCTCTGCCCGATCATCGGCAGAATATAGTCGTCGATCAGGGACTGGGTAAACATCGTCCCCTGCACGGTGGAGAGCACCGTGATCACGATGCAGGCAATGACCACGACGAACTGCACGCCGTAATACCGGAACACATACCGCATAATCCGCTGAAACAGCTTGCCCGGATTCTCCACCTTGGGCTTTGGCCCTCTGCCTCTGTTCATTCCATTTACTCTCGTACCGCCTGCCATGCCTACTCTCCTTTCTTCTGTCCGTCCGTCTCCGGAGCAGCCTCGTCAAAATCTCCGCCGCCGCCCGTCTGCGCCTCGTAGACATCGCGGTAGATCTCATTCGTCTTAAGCAGTTCCTCATGAGTGCCGATTCCGTCGATCCGCCCCTCGTTCATCACAATGATGCGGTCCGCGCTCTGCACGCTGGAAATTCTCTGCGCGATAATCAGCTTCGTCGTGCCCGGAATCTCCTCGGCAAATGCCTGCCGGATCTTGGCATCCGTCGCCGTGTCAACCGCGCTCGTGCTGTCGTCGAGAATCAGGATCTTCGGTTTTCTCAGCAGCGCTCTCGCAATACACAGACGCTGCTTCTGTCCTCCGGAGACGTTGCTGCCGCCCTGCTCGATATAAGTGTTGTACTTGTCGGGCATTTTCTGGATGAACTCGTCCGCACAGGCCAGGCGGCAGGCGCGGATGCACTCCTCCTCAGTGGCGTTCTTATCGCCCCAGCGCAGATTCTCGAGAATCGTTCCGCTGAACAGCACGTTCTTCTGCAGCACCATCGAAACTTCGCCGCGCAGGGTCTCGATATCGTACTCCCGCACGTCCCGGCCGCCGACTTTCACGCTCCCCGCCGTCACGTCGTAGAGACGGCTGATCAGATTGACGAAACTCGACTTGGCGGAACCGGTGCTGCCGATAATGCCGATCGTCTCTCCGGAACGGATCTTCACATTGATATCCTGCAGAACAGGACGCTCCGCATGATGGCTGTACTGGAACTGTACGTTGTTAAACTCGATACTGCCGTCCGCCACCTCATAGAGAGGCTGCTCCGGGTTCGTGATGTCAGGGGTCTCCGTCAGCACCTCCGCGATACGCTCTGCGCTGGCGCTGCTCATCGTAATCATGACGAATACCATCGAGAGCATCATCAGGCTCATCAGAATATTCATGCAGTAGGTGAGCAGGCTCATCAGCTGTCCTGTCGTCAGATTGCCGGCCACAATTGTCTTGGCGCCGAACCAGCTGATCAGAAGGATGCAGGCGTAAACCGTGAACTGCATCAGAGGATTGTTCCAGGAGAGTACTTTCTCCGCCTTGACGAACAGACGATAGACGTTCTCGCTCGCCGTCTGGAATTTGCTCTTCTCGTAATCCTCTCTGACATACGCCTTGACCACACGGATTCCGGAAATATTCTCCTGCACACTCGCATTCAGATCATCGTACTTGTGGAACACCTGCCGGAAATTGGTCGCTGCCGATCTCATAATAAAGAAGAGACAGATCCCCAGAAAGATCACCGCGATCAGATAAATGCTCGCCAGTCTCGGGCTGATGACAAACGCCATCGCCATCGCGAAAATCATACTGGCGGGCGCTCTCGTGAGCATCCGCAGGATCATCTGATATGCGTTCTGCACGTTCGTGACATCGGTCGTCAGTCTGGTCACCAGACCCGCCGTGCTGAATTTGTCGATATTGGAAAACGAGTACGTCTGAATGTTCCGGAACATCGACTCACGCAGATTTCTCGCAAAACCGGAGGATGCGCTCGCTCCGTACTTGCCTCCCATGAATCCGACGAGCAGACTGATTCCCGCCGCGCAGACCATCAGCGCTCCCATCAGATAGATGTGGTTCATATTGCCCGCTTCCACACCGTTGTCAATAATCGACGCCATCATGATCGGGATGATCGTCTCCATGATCACCTCACAGATCATAAACAGCGGCGTCAGGATGGAATCCTTTTTGAACTCTCCTACCTGATCGCCGAGAATCCGCAGAATATTCATCGTTTTTGATTTCTTACCGCTTAACTCCGCCATGTTCCCTGTTGTCCTCCTTGCCTTTTTCTGCTTCCTTCATCCTTGCGCGTCGCTCCCCCGCCGGACTTTTGTCTCTCCTGCGCAGCTCGCGCGTCATATTCTCCCGCAGCTGTCCGATACACCGGAAAAAATTCTGCATACTCTCCGGCTCAATTCCCTCCCGCAGCCGCGCCTCTGTTTCCAGTACGCTCTGCTCTTTTTCATTCTGGAAGTTCTTTGATTTCTCCGTCAGGACGAGCTGTTTTAAGCGGGCGTCCCTCTCCACCGGCCGCCGGATAATATAGCCGTTCTTCTCCATCAGCTTGAGCATCGTGGAAACCGTCGCCCCGCTGATGTCAAAGCGCTCCTCAATATCCCTCTGATAGACCGGCGAATCACCGTGATCGTTGATGAAATGAATCACCCACGACTGCGTCACGGTCAGATCCTCGCAGCCCATCCGGTGCAGGATGTCCCTCATATTAAAGTCCATATAACAGGTGAGGAGATTGTTGAGCCGCCGGATCTGAAATCCGACATGATTGTCCCTGTTCTTCCACCACTCGTCCGCGTGCTCTCTCTCTGTTTCCGTACTCTCTCTGGCCCGCCGCACTTCTTCTCCTTTCCGCCGTCCCCGGCTTCTTCCGGGTCGCGCTGCACGCGGCAGCGTATTCTGCCTGCCATTCACCGCCGCATAACGCTGCTGTCCTGCCGTCCGCCGCGTCGTCTCCTGCCCGCATCCCATCCGAACGTCTTTGGAATCATTTGCTTACTAATAATTAGCCATCAAACTATTCGCCTGCTAACTTTTTCTATTATATACCTGATACAGGATAAGTCAATACAAACTTTACGCAAAAGAATGCGGGACAGAATACGGATGTGCTATACTGTTTTTGATTGCACAATGATTTTGTCTTCACTATCAACGTCTGTTGATCTGTGATAAAACCACTTACTTTCCGGAGGAGGACAGCTATTCTATGCAACGCAATCCAAAACACCGCGGTCTGACTTACGTCTTACTGCTTCTTGCTCTGA
Source organism: Eubacteriales bacterium (assembly GCA_030524225.1). Classification (GTDB taxonomy): domain Bacteria; phylum Bacillota; class Clostridia; order Lachnospirales; family Lachnospiraceae; genus CAG-791. The sequence goes on along the minus strand of JAUNGV010000009.1, from coordinate 4,647 downwards.
CCGTGATCCTGATCGGCGGTCTGGGCGGTTCGCCCCGCATCGGCGCAGACGCCGGCTTCGGCGACTATAACGACTACGACAGCTACGATTACGGCAGCTATAACGACTATGACTACGGCGGCTACGATACCTACGACTACGGCTCTGACGACTATGGCTCCGGCCATTACTATTTCGGAGGGTCCTATGATTCCGGAAGTTCCGGAGGCACAGACAGCGAAAGCGACGGGAATGTGCTGATTTCACTCCTGTTTCTTCTCTTCATGATCTTCCTTGTCGTCTATGTGATCTCCCGGTACAAAAAGGACTTCTCCTCCGGCCGCGGCACAGCGGCGGGCGGCGCAGGCGGACTCCGCGTGCAGCATGATCCCGCGTTTGACGCCCGCACCTTCCCGAATCGGAATGAGGAAATCGCGGAGCTCGTGCAGAAGACCGATCCCGACTTCTCGGCAGAGGACTTTATCGCCTTTGTCAAAAACGTCTACATGGACATTCAGGACGCCTGGTGCCGCCGCGATCTGACGCCGGTGCGGGCGATTCTCCATGAGAACCTGTACGCCCAGACCGAGAAGCAGATTATAAAAAAGAAAAACGAGGGCCTGATCAATGCCCTCGAGAGCATCGCCATCGGGACGGCTTATCTCACAAGCGCAAAGCGTGACGATGAGTTCGAATATCTGACCGTCTATCTCGTCGCCAAAATGATCGACTACCAGTATAAAGAGGATACCAAAGAGGTCGTCCGCGGCAACAAGACGACGCGCTGGGAGCTGGCGTACCGCATGCGGTTCCAGAGAGCCAGAGGCAGCACGAGCGGCACGGACGGCGACGCCCAGGCGCACCTGTGCCCGAACTGCGGCGCTCCTCTTCCGCCGGGTGCTTCTGTCGTCTGCAGCTACTGCGGCTCCAGCGTGAACACGACCAAGTCCGACTGGGTTCTCAGTGAATTCCAGACCGTCCGCCGCGATATGACGGATGAGGGCATCCAGTGGCAGAGCGCGCAGGATAAAGCCCGCGCCGAGGCGATCAGAGCCGCCGAGGAAGCGGCCAAACGGAATTCGTCTGTCTGAGACAGAAGGAAATAGTCCCGCCCTTTTCAAAAATTTTGCCTGCCCTGTCCGGCACTCAGAACTGTGCCGGACAGGGCAGGCGTTAAAAAGAGAACAGCTATGTTGCTTATTTTAGGTATGATTCGACTTTCTCTGGGCCTGTAGTCTCTTTCCCGGCGGTTATGCGCCCGGCTGCCTTGGCTGCCGCTGTGGGTGCGGTTGGGTATTCAGTTGTTTATGGCCTGTCAGTTCGATAAACTGGAAGTTATTACCATACCAGCAGAATATCTTTGCTTATTCTTCTGTGTCTTTTCTCAATTCAAACTCAATCTCGTCAATCGAAGGCAGAGAGCCTTTGAAGTTCTGTAACCTTTACCTCGACTACCACATAACAGTACAATCGTATATGATAGAACAACATATCAATAAAATTTTCAGTCGTACCGATTTCAATTCGATATTCCCGTCCCACAAAAGCAAACCCATTGCCGAGCTCCAACAAGAACTTCTGGATGTTATCCATGAGCGCGTTCTTCAGTTCCTTTTCATTATAGCTTTTGGTCAATATAATAAAATCAAATTTATACGGGTCTTTTGTGATTTCCTGCGCACTTATCCAGAATTGTCCTCTGATGTCCCCATGGAATGCAGAATATAGCATTGTCATCTGAACCGTCCACAACTTGTGGACGATTTCCAATGTTCGGATACATCTCATAAAAGTATTGCATATATTTCAGGTTTGTTTCTGAAAATGACTTTACATCGGGTAGCTCTTTACATAGATCTCGACTAATTGTTTTATAAAAGCTCTGACCATATGAGAAGTTGTTTTTTCTATCATGCAGTTCTTTGCCTAACTGCCAAGAGGAAACTTGAACAGCAAGGAAATCAGCGCCTTCCGTGCAGTTCAGCCCGAGTCATTCGAGGGGCCGCGCTCTTCGCCGCTTCGCGGCTGGCCTTGCTCATGATCTGGCGCTCCCCATCTCCCGATAAGTCTTTGGCGAATAGCCTGTTTTTTCCCGAAAACATTTCCCGAAATGGCTTATCTGATGAAATCCGACCGCAGCGGCAATATTCCCGACTGGCTCATTTGTCTTTTTCAAAAGCTGCGCGGCTTTTGAAAGCCGGTATTCTGTCAGGTATTTATAAGGCGTGTTGTTCATACTCAGCTTAAAACAGCGGGCACATTCCGATTTGCTGATATTGGCGCACATGGATAAATCAGCCAGCGTAATATCTTCGGCATAGTGTTCTTCGATAAAGCGGAGTATTTTTTGCATACGGAGATGAACAATGCTCTTTCTCTGTTCTTGCGGCAAAATGACGTGTTTTCTCATCGTCAGCCACAGCGAGGATAACCGGACTAACACTTCGTACACATAGAACTCTGTTTTGTCTTTCTCGATTTGCGATAACTGCCGCAGCTGCCCCGTGATTTCCCTGTGCCAGTCAAGCGCAGAGGTAAAATGCAGGAAAGTCAGCCGTTCGTTGTTTGTCATGCTGTCCACAAAATCCTTTGCGGGGCTTCCAGCATAAAATTCAAGAAAATAAGCCGGGAACAGGAAGCTGTTGTAATGGCAGCTCTCCAGCCGCCGCACATAATGCACCACATTCCTGTTGATAAAGATTCCCTCTCCTGCGCGTATCTGAACAGAAGCCTCCAGCGTTCGCACCTCTATTACCCCGGTCAGCACATAAATAAACTGTAAATCCTCATGCCAGTGCATGACCTGAAAACCGGGATTTCTGGGATAAGAATTGTCATTGATCACATCAAGCACAAGGTAGGGAAACTCCGTACCGATATTCAGATTAACCGAATTGATATAGTTTTCTCTGTTCAAATTCATTTCCTTCCCTTCTGTCCTTCTGTTTTGGTGATATTATAATAATACACGGCGATTTTTTAATATTTTCTATGCTTCTTTTGCGATAAATTTTGCGATAAAATCATAATATGGCGAGAATAAAAAATCAAGGCGGCTGAGTTGTAAAGCGAGAAAAAATCAAGGCGGCAGGAGGTATGCAGGTTGTATTTCCATTATGGCACAAGCGAAACAGAGTACCTGAAAGCCAAAGACCGGGTTTTAGGTGATGTGATAGAAAAAATCGGCCATATTGACCGTGAGACAGACACCGACTTGTTTTCTTCCGTGGTTCACCATATCATCGGCCAGCAAATATCAACCAAGGCGCAGGCCACAATCTGGGCGAGAATGAAAGAGCAGTTTGGAGAAGTAACCCCGGAAAGTATTGCCGCGTCTGATACCGGCGCATTGCAGTCTCTTGGAATGACATTCCGGAAAGCCGGATATATCAAAGATTTTGCAGAAAAAGTGAAATGCGGAGAATTTGCCCTGCAGGAAATCTCCCGGCTGCCGGACGATGAAGCAATTCTGGCATTGGCTTCTTTGAAAGGGATTGGCGTATGGACAGCGGAAATGATTCTGCTGTTCTGTTTACAGCGGCCTGACATATTCAGCTTTGACGATCTTGCCATTCAGCGCGGGCTGCGTATGGTCTACCACCACCGGAAAATAGACCGCAGGCTGTTTGAAAAATACCGCAGACGGTTCAGCCCTTACTGCAGCGTGGCGAGTTTATATCTCTGGGCTGTCGCAGGCGGGGCTCTCCCGGACTTAAAAGATCACGCCCCAAAGAAAGGAATCACCTTATGAAACCGGAAAACATAGAAAAAATCAATCGCTCCTTTGAAATACAGGCCCCCAACTTTGAGAGTAAAACGCTCAATTTCACGAAAGAGGAATACTTAAATTACACCCTGTCCCGCGTTGCTCCCACTGAAGGGGACACAATCTTAGAGGTAGCTGCCGGGACTTGCGTCTGCGGCCGGTCTTTTGCACCGCTGGTGCAGAACGTGGTGTGTCTGGACGCAACGCCCTCTATGCTGCAGATCGGAAAACAGGAGGCTGAGAAAAGCCGCTTACACAATATGATTTTTGTAAAAGGCTATGCGGAGGAGCTGCCATTTCTGAATGACAGTTTTTCGATAGTATTTTCCCGGCTGGCTTTCCATCACTTTACTGATCCGGACGCCGCCTTTTCTGAAATGGTGCGGGTACTACACCCCGGCGGAAAACTGGTGATGATAGATATGGAAGCCGCTGACGAGGCGCTGCGAAAAACGGAGGATAAAATCGAAACGCTGCGCGACCCCTCCCATGTGAAAAACAGGAGCAAAAATGAAATGCTGCAATTGTACGCCTCCCATGGTTTACAGGTCAGACAATGCGAAACAACCGAAATTCAACAGAGATTAATCAGCTGGCTCGCGCTCACCGGAACGCCGGAACCAATTCAAAACGAAATTGCCAGACTCATGAAATCAGAGATTGACGGAACAGAAAAAACAGGATTTTCCCCGTACGTGGAAAACGGACAGATCTGTTTCAATCAACGATGGGTTTTGATCATTGGGGAAAAGTAATGCCGAAGCCAGCCCCCGGAATCGGGAGGGCGCCATGGCCGCCCATATTCGTAACGTCACCGACGACGACGCTCTCTGAACAGAGAAAAACTGGAGCAGGCCGCCGGAAAGACAGCCTATGCCCCAGTTTTCTTTTGGTTACACTTT